>DPEO01000063.1:13836-29828 GCA_003530935.1 Desulfomicrobiaceae bacterium
CGTCCGAACGACTCTGCCAGAGCCGCAACTGTGGCGCTGTGTCAAATACGGGCCTGGTGCTCGATGTACGTGAGCCCCAGGCTGCGGAGCATGGCTTGGTAGATCCAGCACTCTTCATTGTCCATGGCCGCCGATCCTACGGAAGCGATGCCTTCGCAGCGATTGACGGTCTGGCCCTTGGCGTTGGTCTTCGTGAAGGTAGCGTCGCGGGTGGCCTTCACGCGTTTGGCGATTTCGGTGAGCATCCAGTCCCAGGATTTGGGCTCCCAACGATCACTGCCCGGGGCGCGGTAGAGGGGCTGGGTGACGCGGCGGTCGTTTTCCGCCAGTTGGAAGATGGAGGCCCCCTTGGCACACAGCGCGCCCTGGTTGATGGGATGGTCCGGATCGCCTTCGACGTTGATGGCTTTATGGGTCTTTTCGTCGGTGGACACGATGAGCCCGCATCCCACCGAGCAATAACAGCAGATGGACGTGGACTCCTTGCCTTTGCGCAGCTGCATGAGTTGCGCGCCGGCCTTGGCCTCTTCCAGGCTGATCCCCAGCCCGCCAAAGGCCGTGACAGCTGTGGCTGCGGCTGTCAGCTGAATGAATTCTCTGCGCCGAAGTTGCATAATACCCTCCTTGTTGCTGATCCCTCGGCATACTCGCGTACCGGAGATATGCTGCTTCTCCGATAATGGCCTCATGGAGAATGGTTCCAGGGAAGACAAGGAAGTGCTTATTGCTCAAAGTTTGGCACAAAGGCGCAGAGGTACTGGGCGAGGATGGGGAAGATATCTTCGTGGCGGTGGTTGTAGCGGAATTCTAATTCTTTGATATACAATGGAAAATTGACTGGAGATATGCCGCGTAGGCGTTGGAACCAGGCCTTGGAAAAGGACCAGAAGCCTCGGGAGGAATCGATGAAAAGCCCTTTGTCCGCGTGCTTGATGCGGTAGACGCTCGACAGGGCGCTGCCGCCGGTGAGCAGGGCTGCGTAGTGTTTGTAGCGGTCGGTGTAGATGATTTTGCCGAGGCTGGCGGTTTTGAGGTGGAAATTCATCTTGAAATGGAGGATGCTTTCGGCATCCAGCTCGGGAATGAGGTCGACAAACACATGCTCTCCGCGTTCCACGATGCCGAAGACCGGCATGCGTGCGCTGTGCACCCGGCCTTCTTTGCGGAATTTTCCCGAGGGGCCGAGGTCGAGGCCGTGGATGGAGGAAAAGATGAGGCGGGCGTCCAGGCTGTGGGCCACGATGGCCATGCGCAGGGTGGTCATGGATTTGTAGGCCGTGTTGTAGGACAGGCCGAGTTGTTCGGCCACGCGGCTGGTGGGAGCCTCCAATTCGAAGAGTTTGATCAGGCGCAGCCATTGCTGGCAGGAGAGATTGCCGTTGTTGAGGAACCGCATGCTGAAATCGTGGAAGGTGTAGCCGCAGCGGGAGCAGCGGCGGTATCCCCCCCGGAGGGCGTAGAGGCGGCGGGTGCGGCACTTGGGACAAAAGCGCTGATGGTTTTTCCAGCAAAATCCCAACAGGAATTTTTTTGCGGAGTTTTCTGTTTTGATAATTTTTTCGTAGTGTTCAAGCTTCATATGATAAAATTTCTTGGGAAAAACCTTGCGTATTATGTATAAAAGGGGTGCCGGAGCCTCCGGATTGTATGGAGGAACTGGCGGTGCTTTATGTCTTATAAAGCATATAATTGCAATGGGGGCGGCATGGGAATTTGGCAACGACGGGACCATGGATGGCGGATGTGGGCGTGGCTGCTGCTCGTGGCGCTATGGGGCTGTCAAGAAGCGGAGGTGGTGGTGCCCATGCCGGAGGTGCGGGACTCTGGGGTGCACGATACGGAAGTGGTGCTGGGGTCATCCCTCGCGCTCAAAGGCCATGCCGGCTATCTTGGCCAGGAAACCATCAAAGGGGCCATGGCGTACATTCAGTTCGTCAACGAAGCAGGGGGCGTGCACGGACGCCGTATTCGTGTGATCACTCGTGACGATTCGTATGATCCGCCGAAATGTCTTGCCAATACCCAGCGCTTTCTTATCGATGATAAAGTATTCGGTCTTTTTTGCTACGTTGGAACGCCAACGACAGTCAAGGTATTGCCATTGGTACAGGAGTCCCGCGTTCCGCTTTTGGGAATGTTTACAGGTGCTAATGCACTGCGAGATCCGTTTTTGCCTTATGTGGTTAATGTCCGAGCGTCGTATTATCAAGAAACTCGGGCAGCGATAGAACATTTAGTGCGCGATCTTGGACTTACCCGCATTGCGGTGTTCTATCAGTACGACGCCTTTGGTTTCGATGGGCTGACGGGTACGGAGCTCGCCCTCAAGGAGTTCGATTTGGAGCCCGTGGCGCGCGGAAGTTATGTGCGGGGCACCAACGACGTGACCGAAGCCGTGGACCGCATTGCTGCGGCTGCGGCCCAGGCCGTGGTGATGATCGGCACCTCGGACCCGTGCGCCAATTTCATCCGCCAGACCTTGCGCCGGGGGCTGCGACCGCTGTTTTACATGGTTTCGTTCGTGGGGGCGCGGGAGCTTTCCCGCAACTTGGCGGGGACCAACCTCGATGGGGTGCCGGTGATCATGAGTCAGGTGGTGCCGCCGCCGCGCAGCGCCGACGGCACGCCGACACCGAGCGCTCAAGAATTCGTAGAGCTTATGGCGCGGTATTTTCCCGGGGAAGAGCCGAACTTCGTGGGCTTTGAAGGCTATATCAATGCCAAGGTCTTGGTAGAGGCCCTGCGCCGTGCAGGTCGCGCGCTGACCCGAGAGCGATTCCTGCGCGCCGTGGAATCCATGACGGACTTTGCCATTGGTCCGGATGTGCGTCTGTCTTTCGGCCCGGCGGACCACCAAGGCTTGGATACGGTGTACTTTACCGTGCTTCGCGGCGGGCGCTTCGTCCTTCTCGATCGCTGGAACGACATCCAGGGGGCGCGGCAATGATCCGGTTCTATTCCCGCGTCTCGTTGAAGAATAAGATTTTCTTCTCCATTCTCGGCGTCATCCTCGTCATCAGTGTGACCATTGCCTTTTTGGCACGATGGATTCTGATTTCCGGACTCACCAAAGAGCTTGAGCTGCGCGGGATTGCGGTCGCCCGCTCCATTGCCGAGCGGGGCGCGGGTTTTGTCTTGGAAAAGAACGATCCCGAGCTCTTGAGCCTGATATTTGATGAAGCGAGGCTGCGGGAGCGCCAATATCTCATCAACTATATTTACGTGCTCGACCGCTCCCACAACGTGCTCGCCCATACGTTGACCGTTCCTTTTCCCGAGGCGTTCCGTACGGCGAACATCATTCCAGAGGATGTCCCCCAAAGCGTGCGTCTGGTGCGCCACGGCGATAAAGTTTCCTATGATATCGCTGTCCCCATTCGCGAGGGCATCTACCGCATCGGCAGCGTCCACGTGGGTCTCAGCAAAGACCATATCGATCGCTTGGTGGCCAAGCTCCGGTTCATGTTCTTGGGATTCATTTCCGCAGTCATCGTCATCGTCTTCTATGTGAGCCACCTGGTTTCCCGGCACATCACCATGCCCCTGCGGCGACTGACCCGTATTTCTGATGAGTTGAGCCGTGGCAACTTTGACGTGCCCATTGATCTTGGGGAGGGGTTGGATTGGGCGGTGACCAATTGTCCGGCCTACAAGGACACCAACATGCCGTGCTGGCATTTCGACCAGCAGGCCGTCCGTGGCGGCCGGGGGGTGCGGCGGGAGACCGGACAGGCCTGCGCCACGTGCCAATTTTACCGCAAGCGTCCGGGCCGCGATGAAGTCGTGCAGTTGGCGGATTCCTTTCTCAACATGGTGTGGTCCATCCGGCTGTACCGCAAACGCCTGCAGGAGTCGGAACAGAAGTATCGTTCCCTCTTCGATTCTGGGCCAGATCCCATCTTCGTAGTGGACTGCGCCTCGCAAACCATCCTCGATGCCAACCCCAGGGCAGAAGAAGTGTATGAATATCCGCTCCAGGAACTTTTTGGCATGCCCTTTGAGAAGCTGGATCCGGATCAAGCCAAGGAGTGTTTTTTGGCGCTGGAAAATGGAGAGACCAGGACCGGGTGCGTCTACTATCCCAAGGTCATTCATTATAAAAAGGGCAATCGTCCATTTTACGTCAATATGCATGCCTGTCCCATCAGCTATGGAGGCAAACAGGCCATCATCGTCGCGGTGGCGGATATCACCGAGATGATGGAAAAGGATGCCCAGCTCGTCCAGGCGGCCAAGATGAAGACCTTGGGCGAGATGAGCGCCGGCATTGCGCATGAGATCAACCAGCCGCTCAACGCCATCAAGATGGGGAGCGAATATCTGGGGCTGCTCTTGGAACAGGGGCGTCCGGTGTCTGAGGCGCAGATCCGCGAGATCACCACCGAGATCAGCCAGCAGGTGGACCGCGCCGCGGAGATCATCAACAACCTGCGGGCCTTTGGCCGCAAGTCCGGCCTCACCCTGGAGCGGGTGGATTTGAACGAGCCCATTCGAGGGGTGCTTTCCATCATCGGGAGGCAGTTTTCCCT
This sequence comes from Desulfomicrobiaceae bacterium, assembly GCA_003530935.1. Taxonomy (GTDB): domain Bacteria; phylum Desulfobacterota; class Desulfovibrionia; order Desulfovibrionales; family Desulfomicrobiaceae; genus Thermodesulfomicrobium. The sequence goes on from DPEO01000063.1 coordinate 18,366, forward strand.
GCAGCGCATTGCCATCCGCCTGGACCTGGCGCTTTCTCTGCCTTGGGTGCAGGGACATAACAACCGGTTTCAACAAGTATTTTTCAATTTGCTCAACAATGCTCGAGATGCTATCCAGGAGCGCATGGAGAGCGAACCCGAACTTTACGGCGACATCCTCATCCGTACCTTCGTGGACGACGAGGGGCGGGTGGTCGCCTCGGTGTCGGACAATGGTTCGGGCATCCCCGAGGACGTGCGCAACAAGATCTTTGAGCCGTTTTTCACCACCAAGCAGACAGGCAAGGGCATGGGGCTGGGGCTGGCCATCACCTACGGCATTGTCCGGGATTATGGCGGCATGATCACCATCGAGAGCGAGCCCGGTACGGGCACCACCTTCCGTCTGTCCTTTCCTGCCGCCAGCTAATGCGAGGAGAGTCCGCCATGGAACGAGAAAAAATCCTCATCATCGATGACGAAAAGCCCACCCTCAAGATGTTTTCCCTGTTTTTGGAGGTGTACGGCTTTGCCATTTTGACGGCCGAATCCGGAGAGGAGGGCCTTGAGCTCTTTGAGCGGGAGCGTCCGGAAATTGTACTTACGGACATCAAGATGCCCGGCATGGACGGCATCGAAGTCCTGCGCGAGATCAAGCGCCGCTCGCCCACCACGGAGGTGATCGTGATCACCGGCCATGGGGACATGGATCTTGCCATTCAGGCCCTCAATCTCGATGCCGCGGACTTCATCAATAAACCCATCCAGCGTCAGAGTTTGGAGCAGGCGCTTTCTCGCGCCCGGGAACGGCTCTCCCTGGCCAAGCGTCGGCAGCACGAGGTGGAGAGCCGCCAGGAAGGCGACATCCTCGTCATCCATATCCAGGGGAGCCTCAATGCCTACTCCGAGGGGCTGCTGCGCGAGGCCTACCAGCAGGGCGTGGACGCGCGGGTGCGGCGGGTGGTGTTGGAATTCGAGCCCAGCACATCCGTCAATGGCGCGGGCATCGCCATCCTCACCCAGTTGGTCCTGGATAGTGAAAAAGACGGGGTGGAGATCGTCATGGCCGGGCTTTCGGACAATTTCCGGCGCGTGTTCGATATCGTTGGCCTCACCCGCATGGTGCGTCTCTATCCCACGGTGACCGAGGCCTGCAAAGGGGGAGGTGCGGCATGAAGCGGATGTTCGTTGCCATCGGCTTGGTGTTGATTGGGGTGTTGTCGGCTGGGGCGGAGCCTTTGGGTCCGGGGGCCTCGATCGCGCAGATCCGCTTTGCCGCGCCCCACTTGGCGGAGGATGCCGCCGCTTTGGGGATGCAGCCAGGGGCGTCGTTTGCCGTACAGGATTTGGGGGCGGACCTGGTGCTCCTGGAAGTCATCGGCGTGTACTGCCCCCAATGCCACAAGCAGGCCCCGGGGTTCAATTCTCTGTATGGTCGCTTGAACAAAGGCAAGACCAAAGGTCGGGTGGCCATGTTTGCGGTGGCCGCCGGCGGAACGGACCTGGAGGTGGCCCAGGCTCGGGAAAGCATGTATCGTTTCCCCGTGGTGAGTGATCCCAACTATGTGGCCCACAAGGCCTTGGGAGAACCCTTGACCCCATATACCATCGTATGTCGTGCCGACGGCACCATTGTCTGGGCGCATCTGGGCGTGGTGGAGGATGTGAGCGAACTCTACGCCCGCATCCGCGATCTCTTGCCCTAGAGGCGGTCATGCTTGGCGACAGCTGTCAGCCGCTGCGTGACGACCTGGAGCGCACGGCCTACCATCTGGAGGTGCTGCGGGAGGTGGCGGCGCAGATCGAGGGCACGCGCAAGCCGCGGGCCATCCTCGAGACCGTCTTGCTTTCCGCCATGGGGGGGGCTTGGAGCCTCTGGCGGTTGCGCCGTGCTTGCTGTTGACGACCGCATCCAAGATTGCATCGGCAAAGGGTTCTCCTGTGACCCCGCGGCGCTGTGGCAGGAGCTTCTGTCCCCTGTGCTGGAGCAGGCGCGTTCGTCGCGGCATCCCGTCACCGTGGATGCGGCGCAGCGCGCTCGGTGGCCGTGGCCGGTGGCCGCCGGCCTGGCAGTGGCGGTGGATGCCGAGCAGGTGGCGGTGCTCATGGTAGGGTCGCCTCTGGGGGCGGATGCCTACGACGACGAAGACATGCGTTTCCTCCATACGCTTGGCGTGCTGCTCCAGGTAAGCTTGCGTTTTGCCTTGGCCGGCGTGCGGGAAGAACTCCTTTCCGCGCAGTTGGTGCGCCGCAACGAGGAATTGGACCGCCAGATCTTGCACCTGCGCACCCAGCGGGAACTGGCCGTGGAGTTGGGACAGGGGCGGAGCTTGGAAGAAACCGCGTCCCGGGCCGTGCCCATCGTCTTGGGGGGCTTTGCCTATACCAAGGGGGTGTTGGTGCTTGTGGACCGGCAGCGGGATTGGGTGCTGGCCGAGTCTCGGGGGACTGTCTTTCGGCCAGACAAGCGCGCGGCGGATGCGCTGCTTTTTGCCTGTCTCTCCCGGTGCGCCACCAAACAGGTGCCGCCGCTGCATGTGGAGGAGATTTCTTTGGAGGACAGCCCGGAAATGGGTCTGGATTTTACGCCGCGTCGTGGCTTTTTCTTTCAGGTGCGCGAAGGGCTTTTCGGGGGTTTTGTGTTGGGAGATCCCTTGCAGGAGGCGGTGGCGCACCACGATTCTTCGTTGCTCGCCTGCATGCAGCAATTGGTGCTCCACCTCCACGGGGCCGATGCCTTTGCCACCATCGTCGCCCTCAATCGGGATTTGGAGGAGCGGAACCTGCGTCTGGAGCAGATGGTGGAGGAGCTCACCGCGGCGCAGAGCCGCATCACCAAGCTGGAACAGCGGGTGCGGCATGTGTTGGGGGCGCTGGAGGACAAGGCGTGGTAGGTGACCCGGGCGCGGGTGGTGGACTTCGTGTTTTTGGTGCTCCTCAGCGCTGCCTTGGGCTTTGCCTTCAACAGCCAAAATCCGCAGGGGGTGGAGTTGCTGCCCCCTTCCTTGCCCCCAAGCGTGCAGGTGGTGGCCGCCATCCCCAAGGACGCGGTGGTGGTGGATGCCCGGCCGCGGCAGTACTTTGAGCGAGGGAGCCTTCCGGGGGCCGTCAATGTGCCCCCGCAATTTTTCGATTTGATCTACCCCATGCTTTTGGGAAACCTCGACCCGGAGCAGCCGGTGGTGGTGTTCGGACGGACCTGGAGCCGGCTCTACGACGTGGAAACCGCACGCCTCCTCGTGGAGCGGGGCCATGAGGCGGTGTCGATACTCGAAGCTCTCCCGGAGGCGCGGCCATGAGGCGCTGGCTGGCTTGGCGCGGGCATTTTTGGATCGCGTTGCTGCTGCGGGTCTATCTGGGCGGCCTTTTCGTGCTGGCCAGCCTGTACAAGATTCAGTTCCCGGCCGCCTTTGCCGACTCGGTAGTGGAGTACCAATTGGTGCCGTATGCGCTCGTGCCCGTGGTGGCGGTGGTACTTCCGTGGCTGGAGCTTTTGGCGGGTTTGTGTCTGGTGCTCGGGGTGCGCGCCAAGGCCGCGGCATGGACGGTGGCCGGGCTCCTCGCCATGTTCAGTGTGGCGGTGGCCTCGGTCTTGTGGCGGGGGCTGCCGGTGGGGTGTGGGTGTTTTGAAGCCTCCGGAGAGCCTGCCTCATGGCTGACCGTGGCCCGGGATTTGGTTTGGTTGGGTATGGCCTTGTACGTCATCGGGTATGATCGTTTCTTGCACTTGGAGCGCGTATTCCTCCTTTCTTCTGCGGAGCTCGATCGATGAAAACCTTGTTGTGGAGCCTCGCCGTAGCGCTGGTGGTGGGGTGCAGCAGCCGTATGGACGTGGCGGGTCGGTACACGAGCCAGTCCCCGCATGGCGGCGAGTCGGTACGAATCGTCATGACCTTGGCTCCGGATGGGACAGGCAAGTGGCAGGTGGGGATGGAAGAAAGCGTCTTTTCGTGGTCCGTGGATGGGGAGCGGCTGCGCCTCTATACCCGCCGCGGTGGAGTGCTGGAGGGGCGGGTGATCGCCCCTGATTTCCTTCGGGTGGACGTCCCCGGCTGGGGGATGGTGGAGTTTCGGCGCTAGACGCCGCGTCCGAGTTCTTCGCTGCGCCGGGTGGCGGCCCGTACTGCCTCGAAGATGGCGTGGCGAAAGCCGCAGGCGTCCAGGGTGGCAAGGCCGGCGATGGTGGTCCCTCCAGGAGACGTGACGGCTTCACGCAAGAGCGCCGGGTGCGCGTTCGGCTCTTGGGCCATGGCCACGCTTCCGGCGATGAGCGCGCGCACCATGGCCGTGGCCTCCGGGCGGGCGATGCCCACGAGCACCCCGGCGTCGATGAGGGCCTCCATGAAAGCAAATACGTACGCGGGCCCGGAGCCGATGAGGCCGGTATAGGCGTCGAGGAGTCGCTCCGGAAGGATATGGGTTTGTCCCAACTCAGCAAAGAGATCGGGGACTTCGGTTTTTGCTTCGCTGGATAGGTCCGGGTCCTCCACGCAGAGGGCAAAGACTCCCTGACCGATGAGTGCCGGAGTATTGGGCATGACGCGCACCACCGGCGCGCCGCCGGACCATTCCTTGAGACGCGCCACCGGAATGCCGGCGGCCACGGAGACGAGGACGGTTCCGGTAGGAAGGCGAAGTCCCCGAGTGACCGCCTCGGCGATCTGCGGCTTCACTGCCAGGATCACGTACTGCGCCTTGGTCGCAGCCTCGTTTGCGGAAGAGGTCAGATGGACGTGGGGTCCGAGGGCGTCCTGATGAACATTGGGGTCATAGCCGTACACGACGTGCGTCTTGCCCCAGCCGCGCGCCAGAGCACCGCCCATGTTTCCCAGTCCAATGATGGCGATGTGGGCCATGACCGCCTCCGTGATATTGGGGTGATAGCGGGGGCTGGTCACCCCCGCTCATGACTAGCCGACGAGTTCCAAAGCGCTGAAGAAGAACGGGATCTCCACAGCGGCTGTCTCCGGGCCGTCGGAGCCGTGGCACGAGTTGCGTTCGATATCCAGGGCGTACTTCTTGCGGATGGTGCCTTCCGCTGCCTGGTCTTTGTTGGTGGCGCCCATGAGGTCCCGGTAGCGCTGGATGGCGTTTTCCCCTTCCAGGCATAGGGCGACAATGGGGCCAGAGCTCATATACGTGGTGAGACTTTCAAAGAAAGGGCGCGCCTTGTGCACGGCGTAGAAGGCCTCGGCCTGGGCCTTGGTGAGGTGCAGCATTTTCATGGCGATGATGCGCAGTCCTGCGGCTTGGATCATGGCCATGATTTCGCCCTGGAGCCCCCGCTCCACGGCGTCCGGTTTGATGAGAGCAAGTGTCCGTTCCATGAAAACTCCTTGAAAAAGAATTGTTGTTTATCTATTCTGAAACAGAGAAAAAAACAAGGTTGGAGAGGGAGATCTTTTTTGGTTGAACGTTCAAAAACAAAGGAGTGCGTGATGGCGGACAAACGGTTGTACGAGGTGTTTTACGAGGTAAGCCGCACGGTGAACTCTTCGTTGGATCCCAGTGAGGTGTTGGCGCGTATTGCCGAGCAGGTGACGCGGGCCATGGGAGTCAAAGGGTGTTTTCTGCGTTTGCTCGACCGCACAGGCACGGTGCTCAAACCTGCGGCGTTTTATGGCTTGAGCGATCGCTATGCCCGCAAGGGACCCGTGGAGGTGGCACGCAGCAAGATCGACCAGGAAGCCCTTGCCGGGCAGATGGTGACCATCTTGGACGCCCGCACGGACGAGCGGTTTCAGTACCGCGAGGATGCAGCCAAAGAAGGGCTGGCGTCGATCCTGGTGGCCCCGCTCATGGTGGAAGGGACGCGGCCCATCGGAGTGCTGCGGGTATACACCGACACCCCGAGAGAATTCGACGCCGAAGAGCGCAAGTTTTTACAGGCCATCGCGGATATCTCGGCCATTGCCATCGAGAACGCCCGCATGCATCAGACCCTGAAGCGGCAGATGGAACTCATTCACGCCTACGACTACCAGACCTTTGAAGACTAGAGGGAGCGCACCATGACCAAGATTCGCATCGGCATCAATGGCTTTGGCCGCATCGGCCGTCAGGTACTCAAAACCATCTGGCAGCGGCATCGGGACAGCCTGGAAGTGGTGGCCATCAATGATTTGTTCGACACGGCGACCAACGCGCATCTTTTGCGTCACGATACTTCCTATGGGCACTTTCCTGAGCGTATCGAGGAGGACGGCTCCGTCATCCGTGTGGGAGGGCAGTGGGAAATCCAGAGTTTTGCTCAGCGCGATCCCAAGCTCATCCCATGGGGAAGCTTGGGGGTGGATATCGTCGTGGAGGCCACGGGTATCTTTCGCACCGGCCCCACGGCCCGGCAGCATCTGGAGGCCGGCGCCAAGAAGGTGATTATCACCGCCCCGGCCAAGGAAGAGGATGTGACCATCGTGCTCGGCGTCAACCAGGATGCCTACGACCCGGCCCGGCATCACGTGGTCTCCAATGCTTCGTGCACCACCAATTGTCTGGCCCCGGCAGTGAAGGTGATGCACAGCCGTTTTGGGGTGGTCAAAGGGGTCCTCACCACGGTACATGCCTATACCAACGACCAGCGCATCCTGGATTTGCCGCACAAGGATTTGCGCCGGGCCCGGGCTGCGGCCTGCAACATGATCCCCACTTCCACGGGCGCGGCCAAGGCCGTGGCCAAGGTGCTGCCGGAGCTGGCCGGCCGTTTCGACGGCTATTCGGTACGTGTGCCCACCCCTGCGGTTTCCTTGGTGGATTTCGTGGCCGTGCTGGAGCGCGACACCACCACCGAGGAGTTGCGGGCCGCCTTTCGTGACGCTGCCAGCGGGGAACTCAAAGGCATTCTCGCCTATAGCGAGGAGCCGTTGGTGTCTTCGGACTTTCTGGGCAATCCCCACTCCGGCATCGTGGAGGCGGAATTTACTGCCGTCCAATGCGGAAATTTGGCCAAGGTGTATATCTGGTACGATAACGAGTGGGGCTACTCTTGTCGGGTGGCGGATTTGGCCCATTATATGGCGCAGAAAGGGCTTTAGGTCGGCCTGGAGGAGGTCTTGTTCCGAAGTCTTCCGCGCATCTCCTGGGGGCCAACTCCATGGCCTTTAGGGGCTTGGGATTTGGGCGAACCGGGGTGCAAGGCGGCTGAGGGAGACGACCTGCGCACCTCCGGTGTGCTCTCGGGCCCAGATGGTGAGCGCCCGCAAGGTTTGTGGATAGGGGTGGCCGATGGCGATGGCCACCCCTTTTTTGTGCGCTATGGCTTCGGCCTTGCGCAGTTGGGCGAGGACCGCCGGGGTGGAGGCCACGTTGTCGAGAAAAGTGGTGCGCCGCAGGTAAGGGAGGTTGGCGTCCCGGCTGACGGCCGGGACGGCGCTCTTGGCCGTAGTCGCGCTGTCCACGAAGATTTTTCCGCGACGGTGCAGGGCCTTCAGCATGGCCGTCACGCCGGCGTAGTCTTCGGTAAAACGTGAGCCCATGTGGTTGTTGGCGCCGATGGCATGCGGCACGCGCAGCAAGGCTTCGTCCACCAGGGCGTGGATGCGGGCGGCGTCCATGCCCGCCATGAGGGTGCCTGGCCCGGAATTGGGGTGGGGGAAGCCGTGAGGCTCGCAGGGCAGGTGCACGAGGACGTCACGTCCGGCGCGGTGGGCGATGTCGGCCGTGGCCTGGGCCTTGGGGGTGTAAGGAAGGATGGAGAAGACCACCGGGATAGGAAGGCTCGCCAGGGTTTGGGCGGCCACGAGATCCTGGCCGAGGTCGTCAATGATGATCACCAACTGTCCGGAAGCGGTCGTGGTGGGCGGCAGGAGCGGGGGCTCTGGCTGGAGGATGATGCGGTGGGTCGTGACCCCCTGGATGCGGACCTCCAGGTCACGGGCGTCTGGGGTGCGCGAAAAAAGTCGAGGAGCGCGGGGAAGACGCGCGAGAATCTGTTCCAGGGCGACCCGAAACCGCGCTGGGGCCGGGGCTGGGATTTCGATGGTTTGGAACTGGATTTCGCCTAGGCCCGTGGTGTGGGTGTCCACGGAAGCAATATGGATGTTGCGTGCGTCCAGGCCGCAGGATTCTGCCGCCCGTGTGATGGCGTCGTCGATGAAATGGACCAGGATTTCTGCATCTTCGGTTTGGGCTTCATAGGGGAGGGCTGGAGGAAGCTTGGGCGACGGCGCCGGAGTTGGGGCGGCAGGTGGCGAGGATGCAGGCCCCGAGCGGGGCGCAGGCGCTGAAGGCGCTGCAGGTGCTTGGGGGGGGATCTTGACTGGAGGAGACGGGGCGAGCACCGCCCGCAAGACCCAAAAGGTGATGGCTACCAGGGTGAGAAGTCCAAGCGCAAGCGCGACGCGTCCTCCTGCCGCCCTGGATGGACGGCGGGAGGAGCGCTTTTTGGACGAGGATTGGCGGCGAGCCATGCCCGGATAGGCTTAGCGCGCCTGAATTTGGGTGATGTGCGGCAGGGATTTCACCAGGCTCAAGGCGAGGCGCAACTGATTGTCCTGGGCCAAGATCGCCTGCGTTTCTTTCTCTGTGGTCCTGCCTGCATCGCCATTGGGGTTGTCCAAGTGACGGGAGAGGTCCGCTTCGCGGCGCAGCATTGGGTCTTCTTCGGGAGTGGTGGCGTCGGTTACCAGCGGGATCTCGATGTCCGGTTGGATCCCCTCGGCCTGAATGGAACGGCCGCTGGGCGTGTAGTAGAGGGCCACAGTCAGTTTGATGGCAGAGCCGTCGGCCAGCGGGATGATAGATTGCACCGAGCCTTTGCCGAAGGTGCGCTCGCCAACGATGAGGGCGCGTTTTCTATCCTGCAGGGCGCCGGCTACGATCTCCGAGGCGGAGGCCGATCCGGCGTTGACCAGGACCACCACGGGACAGGTGACATCTGTGCTTTGGGCTGTGGCCAGTTCGTCTTGACGGCTTTGGGGATCCCTGCCCTGGGTGTAGACGATGAGACCGTCGCGCAGGAACGTATCGCTGACGGACACGGCCTGGTCCAGCAGGCCGCCGGGATTATTGCGCAGATCAAGGATCACCCCCCGCAGCGGGGTCTGGGCGGTGTATTCGCGCAGCTTTTTGTGCAGGTCTGCCGTGGTGGTGGCCTTGAAGTCGGTGATGCGCACCTGGAGGTATCCGGGCTCGAGCTCCCGTGTCTTGACACTCACCAAGGGAATGGTGCCCCGCACTATGGTGACTTTCTCCGGAGCCTTGGAGTCGGTATGGAGTATGGTGAGGGTGACGCTGGTGTCTTGGGGGCCGCGGATCCTGGTCACCGCGTCTTCGATGCTCATCTCTGCGGTGGACTCACCATTGATCTCCAGGATGATGTCTCCGGCACGCAATCCGGCCTTGGCCGCTGGCGTATCCTCGATGGGCGCGATGACGGTGAGCCGGCGGTCACGGATGCCGATCTGGATCCCGATGCCGCCGAATTCCCCTTGAAACTCTTCTTGCATCATCTTGAACTTGTCGAGATCAATGAAGGCGGAGTGCGGGTCGATGGCCCCCAGCATGCCCTGGATCGCCCCATGAATGAGGTCGGTGCGGTTGACGGGCTGGACGTAATTTTTCTCGATGAGGTCCAGCGTTTGGCTGAATTGTTTCAGCGCTTGGTATTGATCGGCATCCCGAGCGAGACTTTGGGCCGGGACGCCAGCCAGGATGAAGAGCAGAGCCAATGCTCCGACACCATGCATAAGGCGCATACATTCCTCCTTGGAGAGGGAAAACACGAAAGATGCCATAACCACACCGTCACAAGGGCGCGAGCCATTCCTGCGGGTCGAGGGCTTTGGAGCCGGAGCGCAGCTCAAAGCGTACTCCCGGCCCTTTGACCTTGGGGGAAAATCCACAGCGCCCCAAGGTGGCTCCTTGAGCTACGCGTTGGCCTTCCTCCACATTGGGGGGCGCTAAAAAAGCGTAGACCGAATAATATGTTTCTCCGTGGTAGACAATGACCACGTGTCCGAGTCCTCGGAGCGTATCGCTGTGGACCACCTTGCCTGCGGCAATGGCCCGGACTGCATCGCCTTCTTTGGCGGCGATGTCGATGCCGGTCACCGGCGGGGAGGCCTTGGGGGCGAAGCGATGCACCACGCGTCCCTGTACGGGCCAGGGGAGTTTCCCTTTGGCGGCGGAGATCTTCTGCGCTGCTTCCAGGGCGGCCTTGCGTCGGAGGTCTTCCAAGGCAGTGAGCAGGGATCCGAGCTGTGCTTCACCCTGCAGGCGCTGTGCGCGCAGTTTTTCCGCCTGTTTGACTCGGGCGAGGCGCTGGCGGGTGATATCGTCTTTGATGGCGGCCAGACGGCGGTTTTGATCCTCGAGATCGGCGGCGGTTTTTCGGACGGCTTCGGCCTGAGCCGAGAGGGCCGCCTGTTCTTGGGCAAGCTGGATGCGGTTTTGCCGGAGCTCTCGGAGCACCGCCGCCAGCCAGGTGCTCTCTCGGTCTGCCTCGGCCCAGCCTTCCGTGCGGAAGGACTTGAGGCGCATGGTTGCGGCCCACAAAACTCGGGTGAGCTCCGAGGCGCGCCTCGCCAACTGGTCGTGGCGGGACTGGATTTGGGAGAGCTGCGCTTCCAGGTCTTTTTTGCGCCTTTGAGTGGTTTCCAAAGCTTTTTGAGCTTCGGCTAATTGCGCTTTCAGTGTGCCGATTTTGGCATCCAGGCGTTTGAGCTCTGCCCGAACCGCTGCCTCTTTGCGCTTGGCTTCTTCCACTGCTCGGCGTTGGGCTTCCACTTGGTGCTGGGTGCCGCGGAGCTTTTCCTGGGTCGTCGAAGCCCCCACGGCCGGGGAGGCGGCCAGGAGGAAACAAAGGACGAAGAGGCAGCTGCTGCGGTACGGCATGGAGAGCCCCTGACCACGCCCTGCCTTTGGGGTCAAGATGAAGGAAGGAGCGGGGCGAGCGGACAGAGGGCGCAGCGGGGCTTGGCGCGGCACCACTCCTTGGCCGTGCGTACAATGAGTGCGTGGAATTCTTTATATAAATTGACGTCCGGCGTGAGGGCGTCTGCAAAATAGGCGCGCAAGTCTTCGTAGCTGATGTCTTCGGGAACGAGGCCGTGGCGGTGAAAGATGCGTCGGGTGTAGGCGTCCACTACGAAGCTGGGGATCTCCAGGGCGTAGAGCAGGATGGAGTCCGCGGTCTCCGGACCGATACCCGAGACCTCGAGCAGACGCTCGCGGATGTGCGGGACTTCGCGCAAGGCGGGGACGTCTCCGCCGTGGGCTTGCAGAAAGGTCAGGAAATGCCGGAGCCGTTTGGCCTTGACCCGAAAGTAGCCTGCAGGGCGGATGAGTTCGGCCAGGTGCGCTTCGGGCAGGGCGAGCATGGCGGCCGGAGAGAGTACGTCAGCGGCCTTGAGGGCGGTAATGGCCCGCTCCACGTTGGTCCAGGCCGTGTTTTGGGTGAGGATGGCCCCCACCGCCACCTCGAACGGAGTCTCGGCCGGCCACCAGCCGCTTTCGCCCAGGGCGGCGAGCATGGTCTCGAAGTACTGA
>DPEO01000063.1:30047-43150 GCA_003530935.1 Desulfomicrobiaceae bacterium
GTGGCGCTGCGGGGAGGGAAGTCCCAGGTCGGTGTAGGCGGTTTCCACGGCAAGGGCCTGCTCGCCGGCGAGGATGCCTGAGAGAATCAAGATGCCGCCGGGCAGCAGGCGGGCAGTGATGTCGCGGGCCATGTCCATGAGAGGGCCCGCCAGGATATTGGCCAGCACCAGGTGGAAGTGGGCGGTTGGGGCGTCTGTGATGGTCCCGGTGCGGACTTCCACGCCCTGGGCCTTGTTGACGGCGAGATTTTCGGCGGCGTTGTCCACGGCCACGGAGTCGATGTCCAGGGCCAGGCCGGTGAGCCCCAGGCGGCTTGCGGCCAAGGCGAGGATGCCTGATCCCGTGCCGAGGTCGAGGAAACGCTGCCCTGGTCCGATGGCCCCTTCCTGGGCAAGGGCGTCCAGAGCCTCCAGGCAGAGGGCGGTGGTGGCGTGGTGCCCGGTGCCGAAGGCCATTTTGGGCTCGATGACCAGGGTCCAAGGCCCGGCGTGTTCCGCCGCCAGCCACGAGGGGACCACGGTGAAGCGCCCAATGGACAGGGGGGAGAAGAACTGCCGCCAGGCCGCGTTCCAATCGGCGTTGTCCACGGAGCTGGTGGAGACGTCCACACTCGGGCATACCTCGGATAGGGCGGCGTGGAGGCGGGCGGCATGCTCGGGCAGCGTGCTGTGCACCACCAGGTGGCGCAGACCATCGCGCATGCCTTCGTCTTCCCAGCCCCAGGAGGCGTGGAGGGCCAGGACCATGGTGACCATGTCTTCGCAGGAGGGCGGAAACGCCAGATGAATACGGGTGAGTTTATCGGTCATGGCTGGTGCGGGCTTGATAGCGCGCCATGCTGCGCTCCAGACGGCGGGAGAAGGCCGTGAGCACCCAGCAGATGGCGAAATAGAGCAGCGCAATGGTGAGAAAGATCTCCATGGGCGCTTTCATGGTGCGGGTGTAGACGTGGCGCGCGGCCAAGGTGAGCTCGTTGACGTTGATGATCATGGCCAGTGAGGTGTCCTTGGTGAGGGACACGAACTGGTTGACGAAGGAGGGGATCATGTTGCGCAGGGCCTGGGGGAGGATGATGTGCACCATGGCCTGGGTATGGGAAAGGCCGGAGCCACGGGCCGCCTCCATCTGTCCTTTGGGGATGGCAAGTACGCCGGCACGCACGATTTCTGCGATATAGGCGCCGGTGAAGACGATGAAGGCCGCGATGGCGCTTTCCGTTTCCGGAACGCTTTGGTTCATGAGCAGCGGGGCGAAGAAGTAGAACCAAAAGATCACCATCAAAAGCGGCGTGCCGCGGATGATCTCAATATAGATCAGCGCCGGCCAGGAGAGCCACGGCCGCTTGGAAATACGCATGAGTCCGGCGGCAAGACCGATCCAAAAGGCGCCGAAGATCCCGATGACCGCCATGACGATGCTCATGGCGAGCCCGCCCAAAGGACCTTGGGGATAGGCCCCTACCAGCAGGTAGTCGAAGTTGTTCCATACCACGCCCCAGTTGGCGAACAGTCCCGAAAACCACTGCCAGAAATGCTCCATCTCCGTCCTCCTACCGCCTGCTGCCGATGTGTAAGAAATGCTTGTTGTACTGGTTGATGATGAAGGACACCAGCAGGGACAACGACAGGTAAATGAGGGTGGACACCGTGAAGGCCTCGAAACCGTGGAAGGTGTGCGCTTCCACCTGGCGGGCCATATAGGTGAGTTCCATGACGCCGATGGTCATGGCCAGGGAGGAGTTCTTGATGAGATTGAGAAACTGGCTGATAAGCGGTGGAATGATGATGCGAAATGCTTGCGGAAGAATGACATAGCGCATCGCTTGGATAAACGTCAGTCCAGTGGCGCGGGATGCTTCCAATTGTGTTTTGGGGATGGAAAGAATCCCAGATCGCAATTCCTCCGCGATGAACGCCGCAGTATAGGTCGATAGGGCGATGACTGCTGTGGCAAACTCGATATTTTGTTGGTAGAGCCACTTTTTGAAAAAATCGGGTAAAATAGGATCAGATCCAAAATACCAGAAAAAGATCTGCACCATGAGTGGGGTGTTGCGAAAAAACTCCACATAGGCCGCGGAAAACCATACGAGCGGCCGTACCCGGGACAGACGCAGGACGGTGAGCAGCGTCCCCAGAAGCAGGGCAAAAAGAATGGAAATGCCGGAGAGCTCCAGCGTGACCGCAAGGCCGTCCACGAACCAGCGGCCGTACTCGCCGGCAAAAATCAGGGCCCAATTGAAGGTATAATTCATGAGGGTCAGAGGATTTCGGTTGCGGGCGGCCTCTGGGCCGCCCGGGATGCGTTGGCCTTAGGGCCAGATTTCCATGGTCCAGTTGAGCGGCAACGGGAACTTGGTGTCCGGGCCGAACCACTTGGCGTAGATCTGCTGATATTCGCCGGACTTCCACATTTCCATGAGGGTGGTGTTGACAAAGTCGCGAAAATCCGAGTCGTTTTCCGGCAGGCCGATGCCGTAGGGTTCTGCCGCAATGTCTTCGCCCACGATAATCCACTGTTCTGGATGGTCGTCGGAGTTGCGGATGCCGAGCAAAATGGGGGCATCGGTGGTTACGGCCGCCACTTTGCCTTGCTTGAGGGCGAGGAAGGCCTCGGGGTAGGTTTCGAAGGACACCACCGTGCATTCGGGCTGGGCCTTCTTGATGTTCTGCTCCGACGTGGAACCCTTGGCCGATCCCACCTTCTTGCCCGCGAGATCCGCCACGGATTTGATGCCCGAGTCTTTGTGCACCAGGAGCTTTTGGGTGGCGGGGAAATAGGTGATGGAGAAGTCGATCTTTTCCTCGCGCTCGATCTTGTGGGTCATGGTGGCGGCGATGAGGTCGATGGCGCCCTGCTCGAGCATGGGGATGCGGGTGGCGGAGGTCACGGGTTTGAGTTCCAGCCCCACGCCCAGCTTCTTGGCCAGGGCGGCGCAGATGTCGATCTCGAAGCCGACGATCTGGCGCGTCTGCTCGTCCACGTAGCCGAAAGGCGGCTGGGAGTCTTTGACGCCGGCGATGAGCTTGCCGCGGCTTTTCACCTCGTCCAGTTTGCCGGCATGGGCCGCGCTTGCGCCCAAGGCCAGGGCGGCAAGGATCACCAATGTCCGCTGCCAAAATCCGTTCATGGTACGCTCCTTTGGTTGGGGGTTAGAGGATTTCCTTCAAAAACGCCTTGGTGCGTTCGTGCTGCGGACTCGTGAAGAAGTGCTCCGGGGTGCCGCGCTCCAGGATCTCGCCGTGGTCCATGAAGATGACCCGGTCCGCCACTTCGCGGGCAAAGCCCATTTCGTGGGTCACACAGAGCATGGTCATGCCTTCTCGGGCCAGATCCTTCATGACGTTCAGCACCTCGTTGATCATCTCCGGGTCCAGGGCGGAGGTGGGTTCGTCGAAGAGCATGATCTTGGGCTTCATGGCCAGGGCTCGGGCGATGGCCACGCGCTGCTGTTGGCCGCCGGAGAGCTCCACCGGATACTTGTGGGCCTGGTTGCCGATGCCCACGCGTTCCAAAAGGGCGAGAGCCGTGGCCTCGGCCTCGTCTCGAGGGATCTTTTTCACCTTCATGGGCGCCAAGGTGATGTTTCTCAGCACCGTGAGGTGCGGATAGAGATTGAACTGCTGGAAGACGATGCCGATTTCCGCGCGCAGTTGGTTGATGTCCTGATCTTTGGCATGGATGTTCTTGCCTTCGATGAGGATTTCGCCCTGGTCGATTTCTTCGAGGCGGTTGACGCAGCGCACCAGGGTGGACTTGCCGGAACCGCTGGGACCGCAGATGACGAGCACCTCGCCTTTTTCGACAGTTTCGTTGATATTTTTGAGGACATGAAAGTCCCCGTACCATTTATTGACATTGTGGATTTCGATCATGGGCATGGTTTTTTGCTCAAAAATGAAAAAATCGTTCCGAGTATGCAGGTTGCTTGCTACAAGGAGTTACGGGGGTTGTCAAACGAGGTCGGTGCCGCCCCTGTGGGTGCGGTGGCGGCCAGGGCTTCTTCCAACGCGATGCAAAAGCCTTCCAGGTGGGATTCATCCACGATGAGCGGCGGCAGCAAGCGCAGCACCGTGTCTTGAGTAAGGTTCACGAGGTAGCGCCGGGCCAGAAGCTCCTGCCAGACGGCCTTGCCCGGGGTTGTGAGCTCGATACCCACCATGAGGCCTGCGCCGCGCACTTCCTGGATGCGGCCTGGGTGCTTTTGGGCCACGACCTGCAGACGCTCCTTGAGCCACGTGCCGAGCTGGGCGGCGCGGGCTACCAGGCCGTCGCGCTCGATGATGTCGAGCACCGTGGCGGCCACACGGCTCACCAGGGCGTTGCCGCCAAAAGTGGTGCCGTGACTGCCGGCAGGAAAGCCTTGGGCTACGTGGGCGGTGGTCAGAACGGCCCCCATGGGCAGCCCGCCGGCGATGCCTTTGGCAATGGTTATGATGTCCGGGGTAAGGCCAAGGCCTTGGTAGGCCCAGAAATGTCCGGTGCGGCCCACGCCGGTTTGGATCTCGTCGCAGATGAGCAGTACCCCCTGCTCGCGGCAAAGGCGCTGGATGGTTGCGGCGTAGTCCGCCGGCAGCGGGCGCACCCCGCCTTCTCCTTGGATAGGCTCCACGAGCACGGCGGCGGTGTGCTCGTCCATGGCGGATGTTAGGGCGGCTGCGTCGCCGAAGGGCACGGTGGTGAAGCCTTCGGGCAAGGGGCCGAAGCCGATCTTGACCTTGTCTTGACCGGTGGCGGTGAGTGTGGCCAGGGTGCGGCCATGAAAGGAGCCGGACAGGGTGATGATGCGAAAGCGGTCTTGTTTGCGCACTTCGCGCATGAAGCGGCGTGCGAGTTTGATGGCCCCTTCGTTGGCCTCGGCGCCGGAGTTGCAGAAGAAGGCGCGCTCCATGCCTGGGGCGGTGGCCAGGAGCTTTTCCGCCAGGATCAACTGTTCTTCTTGGTAGAGGAGGTTGGAGACGTGGACCAAGGTGCCGGCCTGGGCGCAGATGGCGGCGGTCACCTCGGGGTGGCAATGGCCCAGGGCGCATACGGCGATGCCGGAGAGCAGATCCGTGTAGCGCTCCCCTTCCGGGGTGTAGAGGTTCATGCCTTCGCCCCGGGACACAGCCAGCGGGTAGCGGGCATAGGTGGAGCATAAAAGTTGGGACTCGCGTTCCATGAGTTGGGAAGAAGTCATCATGTGGTCATCATCCTTGGGTTAGTGGGTTCCGGTATGGCCGAAGCCGCCGGCACCGCGCTCGGTGGGGGAGAGCTCGGACACGGGGATGCACTGCACCGGAATTACAGGTTGAAAGACGAGCTGGGCGATGCGCATGCCTTGCGTGACGGTGCGCGGCTCCTGCGAGAGATTGAGCAGCATCACCGTGATCTCGCCGCGAAAATCCGGATCGATGACGCCAACGCCCTGGGCCACCACCAAGCCTTGTCGGGCGCCGAGGCCGCTTCGAGAATAGACAAAACCCGCTACCCCCGGCATGAGTGGTTCCACAGCGATGCCCGCAGGAAAGGGGTGCCGCGCCCCAGGGGCGAGGGTGACGGCCGCTTCCGCCATGCAGGCGCGAAGGTCGAGCCCGCAGGACCCGGCCGTGGCCGGGCAGAGCCCCTCAGCGCCGTAAAGATTGGAGAAGAAACGTACCCGTACCGGGCATGGGCCCCAGGGCGTAGTAGTGGACGAAGAAGGAGAACGCATGCAACCGCTCCAGACGTATACGGTTATTCCGCGGCTTCCTGAGCCGCTTTTGGGCCTCAAAGAGCTGGCCCAGAACCTCTATTTTTCCTGGCACCACGAGATCGAAGATATCTTCGTGCAGATGGACCGGGATCTTTGGGAGCGCACCGAGCACAACCCGGTGCTCTTTTTGAGCCGCATCCCCCAGACCGCGCTGGAAGAATTGGCGCAGGATGAGTTTTTTCTCCAGCGCCTGTCAACCATCGTGGAGGACCAACGGCGCTATGTCCAACGTCAGGGGGCGAGCATCCCGGGGTTTTCTGCGGGCCAAGTGGTGGCCTACTTCAGCGCCGAGTATGGCATCGCCCATTGTCTGCCGCTGTATTCCGGCGGGCTGGGTGTGCTGGCCGGAGACCATCTCAAGGCCGCCAGCGACCTCAATCTGCCCATGGTGGGCGTGGGGCTTGCGTACCGGGAGGGGTATTTTCGGCAGTATCTCACCCATGACGGCTGGCAGCAGGAGCGGTATCCCGTCAATGACTTCGAGCAGATGCCCTTGATCCCCGTGCGCGATGCCCAGGGGCGGCGCCTGGTCGCCCAGGTGCCCATGGCGGGAAGTCCGCTCTTTTTTGGCATCTGGCGGGTGCAGGTGGGCTGCGTGCCACTCTATCTGCTCGATAGCAATATTCCCGAAAACACTCCGGCTCGCCGGGAGATCACGGCTCGGCTCTATGGCGGGGACCTGGAGATGCGTCTGCAGCAGGAGTATTTGCTCGGCATCGGCGGGGTGGAGGCTTTGCGCTGTCTGGGGATTTCCCCTGCGGTGTACCACATGAACGAAGGGCATTCGGCTTTTGCCGGTCTTGCCCGGGTGCGGGAGTTCATGGCCCAAGGTCTTGCCTTCGAGGCCGCCGCGGAGCTGGTGGCCCAGGGTTCGGTCTTCACGACCCATACCCCGGTGCCTGCAGGCAACGACCGCTTTCCGCCGGAGCTGGTGGAGCGCTATTTTGCGCAGTTTGCCCAAGAGTTGGGGCTGGCCTGGAAGGTCTTTCTCGCTCTTGGCCGGGAAAATCCCCATGACGACCGCGAGCCCTTTTGCATGACGGTCTTGGCCCTGCGCCTTTCTCGGGTCAGTAACGGGGTGAGCCTGTTGCATGGCGAGGTCTCCCGCCGCATGTGGGCCGCGGTGTGGCCGCAATTCCCGGCCGAAGACGTGCCCATCGCCTCGGTGACCAACGGGGTGCATTTTCCTACCTGGGTGGCTCCGGATCTCTCGTCCCTCTACGATCGGTTTTTGGGTTCCTCCTGGCGCGAGGACCCGGATCATCAGCGAGTGGGGGAAAAGTTCGGCGTCATCCCGGATATCGAGCTTTGGCGCACCCATGAGCGGTTGCGGGAGCGGCTGGTGGATTTCGTGCGCACGCGGTTGCGTCGGCAGATTCAGGCCCGCGGCGGCCGCGCCTGGGAAGTGGAGGCGGCGGAGAACGTGCTCGATCCTGCGGCCCTCACCATCGGTTTTGCCCGGCGCTTTGCCGCCTACAAGCGCGCCTTTCTCCTGCTCAAGGACCCGGCCCGACTCTCCCGCCTGGTCAACGACCCGGAGCGGCCGGTGCAATTCGTCTTTGCCGGCAAGGCCCACCCCAAGGACACCGAGGGCAAGCGCATCATCCAGGAGCTCATCAATCTGTGCCAGTCGTCGGAGTTTCGGCACGCCATGGTCTTTCTCGAAGACTACGACATGCACGTGGCCCGGCATCTGGTGCAGGGCTGCGACGTCTGGCTCAATACTCCGCGCCGACCGCTGGAGGCTTGCGGCACTAGCGGCATGAAGGCCATGGCCAATGGCGTGCTCAATGTGAGCACCTTGGATGGCTGGTGGGACGAGGCTTGGCGGCCGGACAACAGCCTGGGCTGGGCCATCGGCAGCGGCGAGGAATACGACGATGCCGAATACCAGGACTTCGTGGAGAGCCAGATCTTGTACAATATCTTGGAAAAAGACGTGGTGCCGCTCTTTTACGAACGCGGCCGCGGCTCCTTTCCGCGCGAGTGGGTGCGGCGCATGAAGCGCGCTCTGCAGGTGCTCGGTCCGGTGTTCAACGGCCACCGCATGCTGGAAGATTACGCCCGGATGGCCTATCGTCCGGCCATGGATGCCGTGCATCGGCTCTCCGAGGATCATTTCGCCCCGGTGCGGGAACTTGCCGCCTGGCGCATGCGCTTGATGACCGGGTGGGACGCCTTGGCGGTACGGGAAGTGCGCGCCGCGCACACCGGCGAGGTGTACGTGCACGACGCCGTAAGCGTGGAGGCCCAGGTGTGGCTGGGCAGCCTCACCCCGGAGGACGTGAGTGTGGAGATCTACGCCGGGCCGGTGGACGGTCTTGGGCATTTCACGACACGCCGTACTACGTCCATGGAGCCGGTGGGGCTGACGGAGGACGGGTGGATGCGCTATCAGGGCCGCGCCATGGCCGAGGACACAGGGAAATTCGGCTTTACCGTGCGCGTGGTGCCCCGGCATCCGTTGCTGCGTGATCCCCATGACTTGGGGCTGGTGCGCTGGGCTGGGGCATGAAGCAGCGGGCCGACCTCCTGACCGTCACCCAGGGGCTTGCGCCCAGCCGCGAGGCCGCCCGGCGTCGCATCATGGCCGGAGAAGTCTTTTGCACCGTGGGGGGGCGCACGGAGCGGGTAGCGAAGCCCGGCCAGTTGCTCCCGGCTGCAGCGGTGCTTTCGGCTACGGCTCCGCCGCGCTTCGTCTCCCGCGGAGGAGACAAGCTCATGTCCGCCCTGGAAGGGATCACCGCCCGCGGCCTGGAGCTTCCCCTCGCAGGGGCCGTGGCCCTCGATGCTGGGGCGTCCACAGGTGGATTTACGGACTGCCTGCTCCAGCATGGTGCGGCCCGGGTGTACGCTGTGGACGTGGGCCGCGGGCAGCTCCATGTGCGGCTTCGCCAGGATCCGCGAGTGGTGAGCCTGGAGGGCGTGAACCTGCGCCATGCTCCGGCGGACCTCATCCCCGAGCCTGTGCACGTGGTGGTGGCGGACTGCTCGTTCATCTCCCTGCGCCACATCTTGCCCCCGTGCATCACCTGGCTTGCGCCGGGTGGGTATGCGCTGGCCTTGGTCAAGCCCCAATTCGAGGTGGGGCCGCGCTGGGTAGGCAAAGGCGGCGTGGTGCGGGATGAAGCCGCACGTCTGGCCGCAGTGGAGGGCATTCGCCGTTTTGCGGAGGAAGAACTGGGGCTGACACCGCTGGCCACCATTCCTTCCGCGGTGCTTGGCCCCAAAGGCAATCAAGAATACTTTCTGTTTTTGCGATGGGAGAAAAGCAGTTCATGAACCTTGCCCCTGATGCCTTGCTCACCGAAACCCGCAAGGCCCGGCTGCGCCGGGTGGTGGCCTGCCGCCAGCCGGACCTCACTTTGGTGCTGCACAATATCCACGACCCGCACAATGTTTCCGCGATCTTGCGTAGCTGCGACGCCTTTGGTGTGGGGGGGGTGCATCTCCTCTATACCCGGGAATCGTTTCCGAACCTTTCCGCTGCTTCGTCGGCCTCGGCCCGGAAGTGGGTGGACACCACCCGACACCGCGACGCTGCGTCGCTGGTGGCCAGTCTGCATGATCAGGGGTTTTCTGTGGTGGCCACCGGCATGACCTCGGATACGGTGCCGGTCATGGAGTGGGATTTCACCCGGCCCACTGCCGTCATCCTGGGCAACGAGCACCGGGGGCTGGATGCGGACCTGGCGGCCTTGGTGCCGCACACCGTGTGCGTGCCCATGTACGGCATGGTGCAGAGCCTCAACGTATCCGTGGCTGCGGCCATCATCCTCTATGAGGCCATGCGCCAGCGCCGCGCCGCCGGGCTCTTGGAGCGTCCGGCTTTGAACCCTGAGGCCTTGGAGGCCCTGTACGCGGATTATTGCTTGCGCGGCAAACCCTATGCGGAGGTGTTCCGTGGCCGGAAATAGTTTTGGCGAGGTGTTCAGGCTCACTACCTTTGGTGAATCCCACGGCCCGGCCTTGGGTGGAGTGGTGGACGGGTGCCCGCCGGGGATTGCGCTTTCGGAGGCGCGCATCCAGGAAGACCTGGACCGCCGCCGACCGGGAAGCGGCGGCATCGCGGCCACCACACGCAAAGAATCCGATCGGGTGCGGCTGCTCTCGGGCGTATTCGAGGGCTCCACCACGGGCACGGCCATCGGTTTTGTGGTGGAAAACGAAAACCAGCGCTCCGGGGACTACGACAGTCTGCGCGAGGTTTTTCGGCCCGGGCACGGGGATGTGACCTATCAGGCCAAATACGGCCGGCGCGATCACCGTGGCGGTGGCCGGGCCTCGGGCCGGGAGACCGTGGCCCGGGTGGTGGGCGGGGCCATTGCCGCCGCCGTCCTGGAGACCGTCGGCGTCAGCGTGCATGCGGCGTCCGTGGAGTTGGGCGGCATTGCGGCCAGTGGGCGGGACTTGGCCGGGGCGTGGAACCGCCCCTTTTTCGCTGCGGATGCCGAGGTGCTGCCGGCGTGGGAGGCCTTGGTGGCCGAGGTGCGCGCCGCAGGCGATACCCTGGGGGGTATTGTGGAGGTGGTGGCCCAGGGCGTGCCTGCCGGCTTGGGCGAGCCGGTGTTCGACAAGCTCGATGCCCGCCTGGCGGCTGCGGTCATGAGCGTGGGCGCGGTCAAGGGCGTGGAGATCGGCGCCGGCTTTGCTGCGGCCCGCAGCCGGGGAAGCCAGAACAACGATCCGCTCACGGCCCAGGGCTTTGCCTCCAACCACGCGGGCGGCATCTTGGCCGGTATCTCCACCGGACAGGACATTGTGGTGCGGGCGGCGGTGAAACCCATTCCCTCCATTGCCGTGCCCCAGCGCACCCGGGACGTCTCCGGGCAGGAACGGGAGATCCGCGTGGGCGGCCGCCACGACATCTGTGCCATTCCACGTATTGTGCCGGTATTGCGGGCCATGGTTTGCCTTGCCCTGGCGGACATGCTCCTGATGCACCGCGCCGTGCGTCCTTGGGGGAATCTGGCGTGAGGCGGCTTCGCGTTGGCGGGTGAGGGGCATGGGCGATGGAGATTTCCGGCTTTTGGATCAAGCGCATTTTGGGCCAGGGGCTCATGCCGCTCGGCGTGAGCGTGTGCCTTTCCCTGTGGGGGATGCTTCTGGCCTTGGTGGGCCGACCCAAGCGGGCCGTGGCCCCGTTCGTGCTGGCGGCCTTGGTGCTTTACGCCGTAGGCCTCGATCCAGTGGCTGCCTGGATGGTGGCGCCCTTGGAGCGGGCGTATGCGCCTCTTCGACTGGACGATTCCCGGCTGGCGGGCGTGCGCTGGATCGTGGTCTTGGGAAGTAGCCACCACCACGACGCCGCGCTCCCGCCCCTCTTGCGCTTGGATACCGTGGCCACCGCCCGTCTGGCCGAGGCCCTGCGTCTGGCCCGACGTGCGCCGCGGGCCCGGGTGCTGTGCACCGGAGGAAGCCCCACTGGCGGCACTCCCCATGCGGAGGTGCTGGCTGCGGCTGCCGTGACTCTGGGGCTGGATGCCGGGCGGGTGGCTGTGGAAAACGCCTCCCTGGATACCCCGCAGCAAATGGCGGAGGTGGCCCGTCGCGTAGGCCGCGAGCCTTGGGTGCTCGTCACTTCCGCCATCCACATGCCTCGGGCCGTGCGTCTGGCCCGCGCCCATGGGCTTTTTCCCATCCCGGCGCCTGCGGCCTTCGAGACCTTTTCCCCCGAGAGCCTGCCGTTTCTCCCGTATGCTCGAAACATTCTCGCCTGCCACCGCGCCTTGCACGAATATTTGGGCCTGCTCTGGGGTTGGATCACCGGACGGCTCCAGCTTTGGGAGTAAGGACGTGCGTATCGCCGCCGCCCCCTTGTCACTGCCCCCAATCCTGGCTAAGGAGCTTTGACCACTGACCAGGAGGGTTTGGACATGGTTATCGATGTGCGCGCCTGGAACGACATGCAGGCCTTGGATCAGCTCTTGGACGCCCTGTGGCACAACCCCAACGTGCGGCAGCGGGCCTTCGCCTTTCCCCCGGTCAATGTGGAGGAGACCGACACCGCCCTGGTGGTGACCGCTGCGGTGCCGGGGGTAGCCCCCGGGGACGTGGAGGTGACGTTGGAGGACAAATCCCTCATCATCCGTGGCGAGCGGCAGGCGGAACCGGGCCGCTACTTCCGCCAAGAGCGGCCGGTGGGGCCGTTTCAGCGGGTCATCACCATGGAGACTGCGGTGGACGGTGACGGCGTCCATGCCAGTCTGCGCCATGGCATCCTCACCATCACCCTGCCCAAAACCCACGCCGCCACCCAGCGCCGCATCCTCGTGGAGGGCGAATAGATGGACACGGCCCGTATTTCGCTGCCCCAAGGTCGACCTGCCGCGGACATCATCGAGCTTTCCGACGGTTTTGTCATTGTCTTGGACCTTCCCGGGGTTTCTCGGGAGAGTTTGTCCGTGGAGCTGCGGGGCACGGAGCTGGTGGTGCGCGGCCGCGCGCTCCTCGCCCGGGAGCCGGGGCGCAAACCGCTGCACCTGGAATTCGGGGACGCCGAGTTCGTGCGCTCCTTCACCGTTGCCCACACCGTGGACCGGGAACACATCCGCGCTACCTTCCGCCACGGCCAGTTGGAGCTGTTTCTCCCCAAGTCCACCCACGGCCAGCCGCGCACCATCCCGGTGGCAAGCGCGGACACCCAATCCTGATACTCCCAAACAGCAACCGCCCCGTAACGGAGCGGTTGCTGGTGCGCTGCCTCGGCGTCCACCGTCAGTGATTGTGCGCTTGCACGGCCCCTGCTGCGGTGCCGGAGAAGGTTCCTGATGGGTCACCAGAGTACGTTCCCGCCGCCACACCGTGCATTTGGTCAACGATAAAGGCGCCTAGGTCCCCATTGAGTTCGCTTCCAGACACCGTCGCCGCCCATTGGTTTCCACTCCAATGGGTTGGAGTGAATTGGACAGCGAGCTGTCCGTTGGACAGAGAAATCGTCTCTGAAGGAATTCCTGTGAAGGCTCCTGTGACGCTTCCCGTTGCCCATACGGTGGGCAGGCCGCCGCTGGTTGGCGCAAGGAATTTGATGTTATTGAGAGCAACATTGTAGTTCGTACCCGCCCCGCTGAGGGTCGTTGTCCCTACCTCGTAGGCCGGCAGGTTCAGTGCCGTGAGTACACTGGGGTTGGAACTGACGAGGTCAAGATACGCGGTTGTTTCCATCCACGGGCCAATGGCGGTGGCAGTCCATGTGGGATCCGGGGATGCGGATGGATTAAACGTTCCAATGGTTTCTCCCACGAAAATGCCGGTGGAGACCGAAGACCCGTCCACAACCACAAATCCGGCGGCCGCGGTCCCTTCAATGACGTTGTGGAGGGTGCCCTCTGACTTGGAGGATTCGCTGGAGAATTGGGCGGTTACTAT
>DPEO01000121.1:0-15220 GCA_003530935.1 Desulfomicrobiaceae bacterium
GCCGGCGCCACCACCATCAATGTGCCGGATACCGTGGGCTACATCCAGCCGCAGGAGTTTGCGGACCTCATCGGCTATCTCTTGGAGCATATCCCCAACGCCCATAAGGCCGTGTTTTCCGTGCATTGCCATAACGACCTGGGCCTTGCCACGGCCAATACCCTGGCGGCCTTGCGTGCCGGCGCCCGACAGGCGGAAGTGACTTTGGCGGGCATCGGTGAGCGTGCCGGCAACGCCGCCCTGGAAGAAGTGGTCATGGCCATGGAAGTGCGCAAGGACTACTACGGTCTGGAAACCGGTATCGTGAAGGAGCAAATTTATCCCTCGACACGATTGCTTTCCCTCATTATTGGCCAGCCCATTCCGCCGTACAAATCGATTATCGGTTCCAATGCCTTTGCCCACGAATCCGGCATCCACCAGGATGGGGTGCTCAAGCACCGGCAGACGTATGAAATCATGACTCCGGAATCGGTGGGACGCAGTGCGGAGGACATGGTCTTGGGCAAGCATTCGGGGCGGGCGGCCCTGAAGACCCGGCTGGAGGGTTTGGGCTACGCCCTGAGCGAAGAACAGGTCGATATCGTGTTTGCGGCTATGAAAAAATTGGCGGATCGGAAGAAAGAGATCTTCATCGAAGATTTGGAAGCCGTGGTCCTCGACGAGATCTTCCGCATCCCCGACAAGTACCGGCTGGAATATTTGAGCGCCATCAGCGGCAACATGGCCATCCCCAACGCGGTGGTGAAGATGTACGTGGATGGCGAGGAGCGCACGGTGTCCGACTTTGGAACCGGCCCCATCGACGCGGTGTTCCACACCATCAGCAAGACCGTGGGCCGGGCGCCCAAATTGCTGCGCTACGCCGTCAATGCCATCACCGGCGGCACGGACGCCCAAGGTGAGGTCACGGTGCGTATCGAGGAAAACGGCAAGTCCGCGGTGGGACGCGCTGCGGACGCCGATATCATCGTGGCCAGCGCCAAGGCGTATATCAATGCCTTGAACCGCTTGGCCAAACGTGAGGAGGAAACGGTATGGGCCAGAGTTTAGCCGAAAAGATATTGCAGCGGCACACCAATGACCATGTGGAGGGTCCCGGGCAGATTGTCCGGTGTCGGGTGTCCTTGGCATTGGCCAACGACATCACCGCGCCCTTGGCCATCAAATCGCTGCGCGCCATGGGGGTGTCCCGGGTCTTTGATCCCGAGCGGGTGGTCTTGGTGTGTGACCACTTCACCCCCAACAAGGATATCGACTCCGCCGAACAAGTGAAGGTCGTTCGGGATTTTGCCCGGCAGTTCGGCATCGTCCATTATTATGAAGGCGGCGAGGTGGGGGTAGAGCACGCCTTGCTTCCGGAGTTGGGCCTGGTGGGGCCCGGCGACGTAGTGGTGGGCGCGGACTCCCACACCTGTACGTATGGAGGCCTGGGCGCCTTTGCCACAGGCCTGGGAAGCACGGACGTGGCCGCGGCCATGGCCTTGGGCGAGACCTGGTTTAAGGTGCCGGAGACCATCCGGGTGGATCTGGTGGGGACGGTGGAGCCGTACGTGAGCGCCAAGGATTTCATCCTTGAGGTCATCGGCCGCATCGGCGTGGCCGGGGCCCTGTACAAGGCGCTGGAATTCGGCGGTCCGGTGGTGGACGCCATGAGCGTGGAAGGCCGCATGACCATGGCCAACATGGCCATCGAGGCCGGGGGCAAGGCCGGGCTTTTTGCCGCGGATGCCACGACCCTGGCCTACACCGCCGCCCATGGCCGCGCCCAGGACGCCCCCATCGCCCCGGACGCGGACGCGGGGTATGCGCAGCGTTTGCGCGTGGACGCCACGGGCATGAGTCCGCGGGTAGCCTGTCCGCACCTGCCGGAAAACGTCAAACCCGTGGAAGAGGTCTCCGGCATCCCAGTGGACCAGGTGGTCATCGGTTCGTGCACCAATGGCCGCATCGAGGATTTGCGCGTGGCTGCGGCGGTGCTGCGCGGCCGCAAGGTGGCGCGCGGCGTGCGTCTTATTGTGCTGCCTGCCTCGCCCAAGGCCTACCGTTTGGCCTTGAACGAAGGTCTTTTGGAGGTGTTTTTGGACGCTGGCGCCGTGGTGGGGCCGCCCACCTGCGGTCCGTGTCTGGGCGGGCACATGGGGATCCTGGCCGGCGGCGAGCGCTGCTTGGCCACCACCAACCGCAATTTCCGTGGCCGCATGGGGAGCCTCGACTCGGAAGTCTATTTGGCCAGCCCTGCAGTGGCCGCAGCCACTGCCGTGGCAGGCACCATCATCCATCCGGCCCAGGTGGCTGGGTAAGGAGCATATCGATGCGTTTTGAAGGAAAAGCCCATGTGGTGGGTGATCATATCGATACGGATGCCATCATCCCGGCGCGGTTTCTCGTGACCGCAGACCCTGGAGAACTCGGGAAAAACTGCATGGAAGGCCTGACTCCAGGCTGGGTGCGGCGGGTGTCCCCCGGCGACATCCTGGTGGCAGGCGAGAACTTTGGCTGCGGCTCTTCCCGGGAGCATGCGCCTCTGGCCATCCTCGGCGCAGGCATCCCGGTGGTGCTGGCCAAGAGTTTTGCCCGCATCTTCTACCGCAACGGCTTCAACATGGGACTGGTGCTCTTGGAGATGGGCGACGCCATCGACCGCCTGGGCGATGGGAATGCGCTGGTGGTGGATGTCGCCCAGGGCGTGGTGGAAAACCGCACAACGGGCGAGACCTTTCAGGTGCGTCCGGTGCCAGGGTTCATGATGGAGATGCTTGAGGCCGGCGGCCTCGTCCAGTACGTGCGCCGGCGTCTGGGAGGTGCAGCATGAAGATCTCGGTGTGCGTGCTCCCTGGTGACGGCATCGGCCCGGAAATCACCGCCCAGGCGGAGCGGGTCCTTACGGCGGTGGCTGAGCGTTTCGGCCACGCCGTGGAGATTCGGCGTGCGCTCATTGGCGGGGCGGCCATCGACGCCGTCGGTGTTCCGCTCCCTGAAGACACCGTGGCCGCGTGCCAGGCGAGTTCCGCCGTGTTGCTCGGTGCCGTGGGTGGGCCCAAGTGGGACGACTTGGAGCCTGCCCTGCGTCCGGAAAAGGGGCTTTTGGGGATCCGCAAGGCCCTGGGGCTCTTTGCCAACCTGCGCCCCGCGGTACTCTTTCCCGAGCTTGCCGCTTCTTCCCTTTTGCGTGCCGATATCGCCGCCCAGGGCGTGGATGTGCTGGTGGTGCGTGAGCTCACCGGCGGCCTCTACTTTGGCGAGCCCCGGGGCGAGGGACAGGTGGACGGGGAACGCGCGGCGTTCAACACCATGATCTACCGCGAGTCGGAGATCGAGCGCATCCTGCGCGTGGCCTTCGAGGCGGCCCGGGCTCGCCGTCGCCGCGTGTGCTCCGTGGACAAGGCCAATGTCCTCGAGGTCTCGCGCCTGTGGCGCGAGGTGGCGGTGCGGGTGTCCCGAGAGTATCCGGACGTGGAGTTGACGCACCTGTATGTGGACAACGCCGCCATGCAGCTCGTGCGCGCCCCGCACGTCTTCGACGTCATGGTCACGGAGAACCTCTTTGGAGACATCCTCTCCGACGAGGCCGCGGCCATCACGGGAAGCCTCGGCATGCTGCCCTCAGCCTCCCTGGGCGCATCCGGCCCTGGCCTTTTCGAGCCCATCCATGGTTCTGCACCGGATATTGCAGGCCAGGACGTAGCCAATCCCCTGGCCACCATCTTGTCCGTGGCCATGCTGCTGCGCCACGGCTTTGCCCTGGAGGCCGAAGCCCAGGCCGTGGAGCAGGCGGTGCGCACGGTGCTGGCGCGCGGGCTGCGTACCCGGGACATCGTCACCGAAGGCGCCACGGTGGTGGGGTGCACGCAGATGGGCGAGGCGGTGCTCGCCGCCCTGTAGCCTTGCCGAGTAGGGCGGATTGTGGAAGGATTCTCCCGGCCATGTACGGGAGGCGAGTATGGATGCACAACTAGAGCGCCTGGGCCTTGCCCCGCATGTTACGGACGCGGATCTTGCCCAGGCGTATGAAGACACTCCGGCCCCGGAAAAAGGGGTGATCAAAAATGCCGTGGCCATGGCCCACGCCCTGACCCGGGGCTGGGCCATGGCCAGCGAGCGCACCGTGCATTTGGGAAGCGCGGTGCTCAAGGAAAGCGCCCGGCCTGCGGCCTTTGCCGTGTTCCTCTATCACCCGGAATGTTTTCCGCTGCCCGCTTTGGCTTCGGCCATCACCTTGGCCCTTGTGGCCCGCGTGCCCCACGTGGCGGTGGTGGCTCCGGCGCCGTGGGATAGGGCCTTTCTCTTTGCCTGCGATTTCCTTTCCGTGCCGTGGGTGTACACCACCGATGTCGATGTTTCCGCCCTGGTGGCGGCGCTGGGGGCGGCCGGGGATGGAGTGGTGGTGGACCTGGGCCTGGGGGGCTTTCCCACACCCCTTGCCTTTACTCCGGAAGACTACGCGGTGGTGGATACCCTTGGCCCTTCGCCACAGGCCGATGCCTACGCCCGCATCCTGGGGAGCCTGCGGCGTACCGATCCCGGTCAGCGGTCTCGCTGGTACCTGGCCTATAGCGAAGAAGATGTCCGCGCCCGCTTTGTGCTGCCGCCACGGCTCCTTGGAGGCTGGCCGTGGGACCGGCTCGGGCCTGAGGACTTTCTCGTGCGCACCTCGATCTTTTCGTGAGGAGAGCCATGGCTGCTCACAAAGATTCCCGTATCGTTGGTATCATCGCCCATATCGACGCGGGTAAGACCACGCTGACCGAGCGCATTCTCTATTACACCCGCAAGATTCACCGTATGGGGGAAGTCCATGACGGCAACGCCACCATGGACTACCTGGAAGAGGAGCAGAAACGCGGCATCACCATCACTGCGGCCAGCACCACGGTGGACTGGCAGGACTGCCGCATCCATATCATCGATACCCCGGGCCATGTGGATTTCAACGTGGAGGTGGAGCGTTCGCTTCGGGTGTGCGACGGCGCGGTGGTGGTGTTCTGTGGCGTGGCCGGGGTGGAGCCCCAGAGCGAGACCGTGTGGCGCCAGGCCGACAAATACCATCTCCCCAAGGTGGTGTTCATCAACAAGATGGACCGTCCCGGTGCGGACTATGGCCGCGTGCTTGCCGAGATCGCCGAGCGCTTCGGCGTGGTGCCGGTGCCGGTGACCGTGCCGGATCCCGGGGAGGAGCACGCGGTGCTCGACGTCTGGGCCGGGACCCGTTTGCTTTTCGATACGGCAAGTCTTGGTCAGGAAGTCGCCGTGGCCCCTGTGGATTCCCCGGAGCTTTCGGCGTGGCGGCGGGTGGCTGTGGAGCGCCTGGCCGAGGTGGATGATGCCGTTTTGGAGCGCTACTTGGCGGACGAACCGGTGGATGCGGCCATGGCGCATGCGGCCCTCGCCCGGGCGACACGCGCTTGCCGGGCGGTTGCGGTCTTTGCGGGGAGCGCTCTCAAGAATTACGGGGTGCAGCCGCTTTTGGACGGAGTCCGCCGCTATTTGCCTGGGCCCATGGAATCGGTGGGCCATGCCCAGGTGCGCCGGCGCCTTGAGGAGGCAGGTGTTTCCCCAGAGGTGACCGTGGCCTACGCTTTCAAGGTACAGTTCGACGGGGCGCACAAGCGGGTGTTTTTGCGTGTGTATAGTGGCGCGCTGGGAGAAAACGCCACGCTCTTCAATACCCGCACCGGCCGCTTTGAAAAGGCCCACAAGGTATATACTGCCCATGCCCATCACTTGGAGCCCACGCCGCAGGCCCAGGCCGGCGACATCGTCCTGGCCACAGGCCTTCGGGACGCGGTGACCGGCGACACACTGCTCGGCGAGCGCGGCAGCCTGCAGCTGGAAAACATCGAGCTCCACGAACCGGTGATCTCTCAGGCCATTGTTCCGGCCAGCGCCAGTGACACGGACCGGCTGCGCCAACTCCTCGAGCGCTACGCCGTGGAAGACCCGACGTTGCGCGTCACCACAGACCCGGACACGGAGCAACTGGTGCTCTCCGGCCTCGGCGAGCTCCACCTGGAGATCACCCTGGAGCGTTTGCGGCGCGAGAGCCGGCTGCAGTTTCGTACGGGAAACCCCCAGGTCATCTTTCAGGAAACCGTGGCCCGCAGTGCCCAGGCCCAGGCTCAGGTGGCGCGGCTTTTGGGAGACACCATGCACCGCGCCCAGGTGGCGGTGGCCGTTGCCCCGCGGCCTCGAGGTGCGGGCAACCTGGTGCGCTGCGAAGCGGACTGTATGCATCAGACCGTGGCTGCGCAGGCCGTGGAAGACGCCCTGCATGGCGGGGTGCAGGGCTATGCCGTGACCGATACCGAGGCCGTAATCCTGGGGGTGGCCCCGGTGGACGGTGGCATTACGGATTTGGGCGTGCGTATGGCCGCCCTGGAGGCCATGGAGCGGGCCATGACCGAGGCCGGCAGTGTGCTCTTGGAGCCCATCATGAGTGTGGTGGTGACGGCGCCGGCGGAGTTTGTGGGGGATATGGTGAGTCTTCTGGGGGCAAAGGGCGCGCGCATCGAGGCCATGGATGGCGATGCGCTCCAGAGCGTGATTCACGCCTTGGCCCCCCTGCGCGCCTTGTTTGGCTTTTCCACGGAGTTGCGCTCCGCCACGCGGGGCAAGGCCTTTTTCACCATGACCTTTGCGCGCTACGACACCGCAGCCGCCTAAAGGTCCATTGCAAGGAGATCGTCTATGGAAGAATCGTACACGGAAATCGCCTCGCGTTTGCGCGGCCTGCGCGAGGCGCTGGACTTGAGCGTCGAGGACGTGGCCGCTCGTTTGGACGTGGATGTCGACGCCGTGCGTCGGTATGAGTCCGGAACCTGTGAAATCCCGGCGGGGTATCTGGTGGCGGTGGCCAAGCACTTGGGGGTGGACCTTACGGTGCTCGTTTCCGGCGCTGAGGCCCACCTGCACCGGGCAAGCCTGGTACGACGCGGTAAGGGCATGAGCGTGGAGCGGCGCAAGGACTATGACTACAAAAGCCTGGCGTACCGCTTCGTGGGACGCAAAATGGAGCCGTTTGTGGTGACCGTTCCGGCCAAGGAAAAAGACCAACTCACCTTCAACGAACATCCGGGCCAGGAGTTCATCTACATGCTTTCCGGCACGCTTGAGATCACCATCGGCGACCAGGTGTATGTGCTCGAGCCTGGGGACAGTCTCTATTTCACTTCCCGTACCCCCCATGCCCTGCGCGGCGTTGGGGGACCGGCGGAATTTCTCGATGTGGCCATCTAATTCGTCTACCTTTTCCGTGTGGAGACTGTCATGAGCTCGATGCATCCCTCGTCGTACGAAGAACTGATGCGCACCTGGCATGTGGATGTGCCGCCGCGCTACAATTTCGCCTTTGATTTCGTGGATACTGTCGCCGCCACCGACCCGCAGCGTCTGGCCATGATCCATGTGGACGATGCTGGGGTGCGGCGGGAATACACCATGGGGTATTTCGCCGAACAGTCCAGCCGCATGGCCAATGCCTTGGCAGGCATGGGCATTGGCCGTGGGGATACGGTGATGATCATCGTCCACCGCCGGGTGGAGTTTTGGGTCCTTATGCTTGCCTTGCACAAGCTCGGGGCCTTGGGCGTGCCCTCGCCGGCGCTGCTGACGGCACACGACATCGTCTACCGCGTGCAAACCGCGGAGATCAAAGGCATCGTGGCCGACGCTTCGGTGCAGGCCACGGTGGAGGCGGCCATGCCTCAGTGCCCCACCCTGTCGGTGTTCGTGCTGACCGGCGCCGAGACTGCGCCTTCTCCCTGGAAGCGCTGGGAAGACGTGGCCGCCGCGGCTTCCGCCCAATACCTCCGGCCGGCCGATGCCCCGGGGGGTGACGACCCGGCCACGGTGTTCTTTTCTTCCGGCACCACCGGGTACCCGAGAATGGTGCTCCACACCTTCACCTATCCTTTGGGCCATATGGTGACCGGCAAATTGTGGCATGACCTGCGGCCTGGGGACGTGCACCTCACCGTGGCGGATACGGGCTGGGCCAAATCGGTGTGGGGCAAGTTTTACGGCCAATGGTTGGCCGGGGCCACGGTCTTCGTGTGGGACTACCGGGGGAAGTTCGATCCATCGCGTTTGCTTTCGGTCATGGCCGAGCACCGGGTGACCACCTTCTGCGCCCCGCCCACCATCTACCGCTTCCTGGTGCGCGAGGACCTTTCCCGCTACGACCTCTCCGCCTTGCGGCATTGCACCACCGCAGGTGAGCTCCTCAACGACAGCGTGTTCCACGAGTGGAAGGAAAAGCTGGGGCTCTCCATCTTTGAGGGCTACGGCCAGACCGAGACCACCCTGCAGATCGCCACCTTCCCCTGCATGGAACCCAAGCCCGGTTCCATCGGCAAGCCTGCGCCGGGATGGGACATCGTGCTCCTCGACGAGACCGGGGAGGTGTGTCCTCCGGGCGTGGAAGGCGAGATTTGCGTGCGTCTTTCCCCTCGACCGGTAGGGCTTTTTCGAGAATACTGGAAGGCCGAAGACAAGACCGCCAATGTCATGGAAGGCGGGGTGTACCATACGGGCGACAAGGCTTGGGTGGACGAGGACGGCTATTTCTGGTTTTTGGGCCGGGTGGACGACCTCATCAAGAGCTCGGGCTACCGCATCGGGCCCTTTGAGGTGGAAAGCGCCCTGGTGTCCCATCCGGCAGTGGTGGAGGCCGCGGTCACCGGGGTGCCGGACCCGGATCGAGGGCAGGCGGTGAAGGCCTCGGTGGTCCTTGCCTCGGGATACACCCCTTCCCCGGAACTTACCCGTGAGCTGCAGAACCACGTCAAGAAGGTCACTGCCCCCTACAAGTATCCCCGCATCGTCGAGTACGTGACGGAGCTGCCCAAGACCATCAGCGGCAAGATCAAGCGCGCGGAGATCCGGGCGCGCGACGCGAAAAACTCCTAGTCATTTGCCTTCCCCCGCTTTGGCGGGGGAAGGCCTATTCCATGGCACTTCGCATTCTCCATACTTCGGATTGGCACTTAGGGCATCGGCTCTATGGCCGCCGCCGCGACGCCGAACACGAGGCCGTGCTGCGCTGGCTCCTTGACCTGGTGTGCGCACACGCAGTGGACGTACTCATGGTGTGCGGAGACGTCTTCGATACCGGCGCCCCCAGCGCTGCGGCCCAGGAGCAGTACTACGGATTTCTTCAGGAATTGCGGCAAACAGGCTGCCGCCATGCGGTGATCCTCGCAGGCAACCACGACTCCCCGTCTTTTTTGGCCGCTCCCAAGGGCCTTTTGCGCGCCTTGGGGGTGCATGTGATCACCGCGCCGCAGCCACTGGTGTTGACCACCGCGCACGGTGATCCGGAGTTGGCGGTGGCAGCGGTGCCGTATTTGCGGGAGCGCGACGTGCGCACGGCCATGCCGGGGGCGCGTTTGGAGGATAAGGCCGCCGCCTGGGTGCGTGGAGTGGCGGCGGTATACGCCGAGGTCATGCGCTCGGCCCGGTCCATGGCCCCCCAGGCCCCGGCCGTGGCCTTGGGGCATCTGTTCGTGGCAGGCAGCCAAGTGGCTGACGGCCAGGGCATGCGTTTTGCCGTGGGAGGAGTGGACCGGGTGCCGGTGGAGGTCTTTCCTGCCTGCACATACGTGGCCTTGGGGCATGTGCACGGGGCGCAAGAGGTGGCGGGCCGAGGATTCGTGCGTTATAGCGGCGCCCCGCTTGCCTTGGGCTTTGCCGACGCCGGCAAGGCCAAGTCCGCCACCTTGGTGACGGTGGAAGGCGAGGACAGCATGACGTACGAGGTCTTGCCCGCGCCTTCGCTGCAGCCCATGGCCCGCCTGTGCGGCCCGTTGGCGCAGGTGGAGGCGGATTTGCGGCGTTTGGTGGAGGTCGGCGGGAGTGTGTGGGTGGAGGCTGAGGTTACAAGCCCGGATCCTGCGGATACCGTGCGCCGCCGCATCGAGGAGGCGGTTTCTGGAAGCGCGGTGGACGTCTTATGCGTGCGGGTCCCCCGGCCGCCCTCCTTGGCCTTGGGCGCTGCCGGGGAGCGCTTGGAGGAGCTTTCGCCCGAGGAGGTCTTCCGCCGTCTTTTGGACGCCCATGCGGTGGAGGAGGATCTGCGTCCGCAGCTGACCGCGGCCTTTGCCGAGCTCATGGATACCGTGCTCCAGCGCGAGGACCAGCATGCGCCTTGAGTGGCTCGTTCTGCAGAATATCAATTCCCTTGCGGGCACGTGGGAGGTGGATTGGACGCGTCCTGAAGTGGCGGGCGAGGGGGTGCTGCTCATTTCCGGGCCCACGGGGGCGGGCAAGACCACCGTGCTCGATGCCTTGACCTTGGCTCTGTATGGCCGCACTCCACGTATGGGCCGGGTGACGGCAACAAACAACGAGGTCATGACGCGGGGCGAGGCCGAGATGCGTGCGGAGCTTGCCTTCGCCACCGCCAAGGGACGCTATCTGGCGAGTTTCACGCAGCGTCGGGCGCGGGGCAAAGCCCAAGGCCGCCTGCAAGCTCCGAGCCACGAATTGGTGGATCTGGATTCAGGTGCGGTCTTGGCCGAAGGCCTGCGGGAAACCGAACGGGCCGTGACCGAAGTCCTGGGACTGGGTTTTGAGCAATTCACCCGGGCCGTGCTCCTTGCCCAGAATGGCTTTGCCGCCTTTTTGCTCGCTGCCGCGGACGAGCGGGCACCGCTTTTGGAACGTATCACGGGCACCGAAATCTATTCCCAGCTGTCCATCGCCGCTCATGAGCGGGCCAAGGAAGAGCGCGCCCGGCTGGACGCCTGGACGGAGCGCTTGGCCGCCTTGGAGCTCATGCCTGCTCAGGAGGTGGCGGAAGCGACCCAGCGCCTTGCCGCATTGGAGCGACAGGCGAAGTCCACAGCCGAACATCTTGAAGAGCTTCGCGCCCTGCAGGCCCGTTGGCGCGACTTCCAGGCATTGCAGGAGGAAGCCGCCTCCCTCAAGGAGGCAGAATCCCAGGTGTTGCAGCAGCTGCGCGCTCTGGAAGACGACCGGAAGACTGCGGCCGTGGCCCGGCGGGCCGAAGAGGCCGCGCGGGATGTGGCGGAGGTGGAGCGCCTGGAAAAAGAGACGCGCGAGGCCGAAGCCGCCTGCCAGCGTTTGGCCCGGGAAGTGCAGTCGTTGGTCGCCGAGTCCCGCAGTCTGGGGGCTTCTGTGGAGGCTGCTCGCGCGGAAACGGCCAAGGCACGCAGCGCTTGGGAGACTATGCGTCCGCGTCTGGCCGAGGCCCGGCGCTGGGACGCTGAAATCGCCGCGGCAGTGGCAACCCAACGCCAGGCCCAGAACCTCGTAAGCCGGGAAAAGGCCCGCCTGGAGGCCGAAACCCAGCGCGTGGCACGGTGCCAGCGGGAGCAGGCGGCCTTGGAAGCGCGGCTTCAGACCTTGGGCGTTCTTCGCAAGAACGAGACGGACGTGGATCTGGGCGCTGTGGTGCAGGCCGCGCTGACAGCGTGGGCAGCCGAGGAAGAGGCAGTGGCGCGGGAGCTTGCCGCTGCCCAGGAAGAGCTGCAGCGGAGCCAGGAAGAATTGGCCGTGGTCAAGGAAATGGAATCCTTGGAGGCCAAACGCCGGCAACTGCGTCCGGGATCCCCTTGTCCATTGTGCGGGAGCCTCGATCACCCCTTTGCCCATGGTGCCCCACTCGCGCAGCCCATTGCCGAGGCCGTGGTCCGGCATAAGGAGCATTGCCGCCAGTGCGCCCACAAGCTGGAGGCGCTGCGCGCCAGGCGCCACGCCTTGGGAGAGACCTGGGCGGCCATGGCCCATCATGCCGCCGCGCTCCAAGCCGCGGTGCAGGCTGAAGCGGCGGCGCGTCGCGCCCTTGCCGAGGCGCAGGCCGCCCTTGCCCAGGCCACGCAAGCGATGGAGCGCTGCCGAGAGCAGCGGCGTACTGTCTTGCCGGATTCGGATGTGGAAGCAGTGGAAACCCGTTTGCGTACCCAGGCAGAGCGGTCCGCTGCCCGGCAAGAGGCATTGCAGCGGCAACACGCGGCGTGCACTGCGCGTCTGGCCGCGTCCCAGGCCCGGGAGCAGGAGTGGGCGCGCCGCGTCCAGGAGCTTGCGCAGTCGCTGGCCTCTGCCAAGGAACGGCTGGCAGCGCGGTTGCAGGAGCTGGGGTTTGCAAGCCTCGGGGTGTGGCGCTCCGCCCGGCGGGACGCCGCCTGGATGGCGCAGGTGGAGGCCGCAGCCAAGGATGCCGAGGCCCGACTCGCCGCCATCCAGCTTGGGCGGCAGCGGGTGGCCTTGCGGCGGCAGGCGGTCCGGGCGCACTTGGAGGGCGCGCCGCCGCATGCCGAGGTGGAGGCCGCTGTGACGGAGCACGAGGCAAAGCTCCAAGAAATTCAGGAAGAGCGTGGGGCGGTGGCGGCCCGCGTGGCCGAGGCCCGGCGCCGAGAGGCGCAGGCGCGTGCAATGCAACAGGCGCAGGCCGCACAGGCGGCTGTTGCTGCCACGTGGGAGCGTTTGCGCGAACTCATGGGGTCGGCGGATGGGAAAAAGCTGCGTAACTTTGCCCAAGGGCTTACCCTGGACCTGCTCCTCTCCGTGGCCAACGCCCGCTTGGCGGCCATGAGCGACCGCTACCAATTGGTGCGCGACGGCGCTGGATTGGACATCGCGGTCATCGATGGGTATCGCGCCGGAGAGCGCCGCTCGGTGCGCAACCTCTCCGGCGGAGAGACCTTTGTGGTGAGCCTGGCTTTGGCCCTCGCCTTGTCCTCGCTGGTGAGCGGCGGCGGGGAATTGGGATGCCTCTTTGTGGACGAGGGCTTCGGTACCTTGGATGAGGAGAGCCTGGAGTTGGTCCTGGAGAGCCTTTTTGCACTGGGCGAGGAAAACCGCCTGGTGGGGATCATTTCTCACGTGCCTGCCTTGCGGGAGCGTCTGCTGTGTCAGATCGCCGTGCGCCCAATGACTCCTGGCCGCAGCAGCCTTTGGGTGCGCACCCCTCAGGGTTGGGCGTCATTGGCGGCCGGAAACGGGGGGTAACGATGCGACTGGGCAAAACGAGTCTGGTGTTGGGTGTGGGCATCCTATGGTGTGGAAGCACGCTTTGGGGCGCGTCTGCGTCCATGGATATGGAAGCGCGGGTACGCTCGCAATGTTTCCACTGTCATGGGGGCGAGAGGCTCTGCCAGCCCACGGACGATCCCAATTGGTGGCAACGCGCCGTAGACCGTATGGTGCAGTACGAAGACGGCCTGCTGCAGCCGGAAGAGATCCCGTCCATGGCTGCGTGGCTTGCGGATGCGGCGAACCGCAAACATTGGTGCGCAAAAAACGCTCAAGGAGAATAATCCATGCCAGGATTTGTGTTTTGGATCCATCCCGTACTGCAATTGGTCGCAACGGCCATGGCGGCCTACGCCCTGTATTTGGCCTGGCCTCGGGTGCTGCGTAACCATTTTGGAAAGCGTACTTCTTTTGCCTGGGCGGAGCATGGCAAGTGGGGGAAATACGCCCATATCTTGTGGATGCTCGGTTTGGTGGGAGGGACGGCCCTGGTTGCCCGCCATTGGGGAGGAAGCGGCGCCACCGGAGACCACTACTGGATTGCCCAGATGATCATGCCGTGTATTGCCGGCGGCTATATCACCGGAACCATCATGGATCGCGACAAAAAGCCACGTAAATACATGCCTCTGGTGCACGGTGTTTTGAATGTGCTCGCACTCACTATCGCTGGATTTCAGATTTTTACAGGAATGAGTGTTGTTCGAGAGTTTTTGTTGCATTAATAGTGTCTTTTTTTTCGAAGTCCTAGAAAAGGAAAACAATGATGATGTCCAACAGTGACGTGCTGGAAAGATCTCCACGGGAAATGGTTCTTGGGCTGAGTGGAAGCCCGAGAAAAAATGGCAATTCCGATATTTTGCTCAAGCATATCATGCGAGGAGTCGAAACATCCGGTATCCCATTTGAGAGTTACAATTTATGTAAGCTCGATTTTCATGGATGTATTGGTTGTGAAAAATGTAGAAAAACGAAGATATGTACTGGTTTGAAAGATGACATGACAAAAATGTATCCCAAAATCATCGCCGCAAAAGGGCTGGTTTTGGTTTGTCCGACGCACAATTACAATGTGACGTCATGGATGAAGGCATTTATTGATCGTTTGTACTGTTTTTATAACTTCGAAAATGATCACCCGCGAAGTTGGTCAAGTCAGTTGGCGCATCAAGGCAGGAAGGCTGTGCTGGCTGCCATATGTGAGCAGGCATCCATCGAGGATATGGGATTTACCCTGGATGCCATGAAGAAGCCTTTGCAGGCCCTTGGCTATGAAGTGATTGAAGAAATCGCTGTTTTCAAGATATTTGACAAAGGCAAGGTGGAGCGTGAGGAAACCGTGCTGCGGCAAGCCGTTCAGGCAGGAGAGAAGCTTGCATTGTCTCTGAAGTGACTCTTGGTCCTGGAGCGGATTTTTTCAGCGCCAGGAAAAGAGGCCAGGAACAGCGCCAACAACACGAGAGGTAGATGCTATATGGGCATGACGATCTTTCTCCTCTTTCTCGCCGCCGTGGCGGCGTTCATGGCCGTTCGCGGCCTAGTCCGGGGGTCCATCTACTGCAAGGGAGGCCCGTATTCCCGGGACACTGAGCCAGGAGCCTTTTGGGCGTCCATCGTTGCATATGTTTTTTGGGCGGTGCTTATGCTCTATTTTGCGTTTTTCCGTTCCGCGTAAGCGGACTGGATTTTTTCTGCGAAGCTTCGTCATGGGAATGGAAAAATGAGAAAGCCGCCTCCAGAAGGGCGGCTTTCTTCAATGTGTCTCCGGATCTCCGGGTTACTGCAAGAGACGGTCGATGAGCTCGCGGTATTTCCGTTCGATGATGTGACGTTTTTTCTTGAGGGTGTTGGTGAGTTCTTCGCCGATGGTGAATTCCCGGTCCAGAAAGTGGATGTTTTGGATTTTTTCGTAGGGTTTGAAGCCGTTTTTGGGCGTGAGCCGGGCATTGAGCTCCGCACGGATACGCTCAAGAATACGGCGGTCCAGGAGATGCTCGGCCCCTTCCTGAAGCTCTTCTTTGGCGTGCTGGAAGCGTTCGCGTACGAATTCTTGAAGTTTTTCCCAGTCTGGGACGATGAGCGCTCCGAGGCCTTTTTTGTCTTGGCCCACGAGCACGGCGTCCTGCACAAAGGGAAAGACCGAAATGGCGGCTTCGATGTTGGTGGGGTCCACGTTCTCCCCGCTGGCAAGCACGATGATCTCTTTGGCCCTGCCGGTGAGGACGAG
>DPEO01000121.1:15501-15924 GCA_003530935.1 Desulfomicrobiaceae bacterium
GTGGCTTCGTCGTTTTTGTAATAGCCGTGAAAGACTTGTGGCCCGCGGATTTGGACTTCCCCTTCCTGACCTCGGGGCACTTCCTGGTCGTGCTCATCGGCCACGCGCAGTTGGGTTTCTGGAAAGGGCGGTCCAAGAGTGCGGAATACCGGACACTGGAAGCCCCGGCCGGCGATTCCGGGGGAGCACTCGGTCATGCCGTAGGCATTGATGATGCGAATGCCGATGGCGTCCAGCCATTCCTCCAAATAGGCGGGAAGACTGCCGCCGCCGCTGATGGCGGCCTTGAGCCGGTCTCCGAAGCGCTCCCGCAGGGTGTGGAATTTTTGGTGCGCCAGCGCCGCCGCCGGAAAGAGCACAAGGGCTTGGGCTGCGGCCAGTGCTATTTGGAGCGTGCGGCGGGGCCACGGGACTGGGGCGGAG
>DPEO01000155.1:0-997 GCA_003530935.1 Desulfomicrobiaceae bacterium
TGGGAGCGGTTGGATGCGCATCTGCGCGCCCTGGGGATGACCGCTAGCGTCGCAGGTCCCCAAGGTTCGTGGCCGGTGTGGCGCGCCATGCCCGCCACATGATGCGGCTGGAGGTGAGTAGCCCGCAGCCCACCACCAGGAAGACGCCGGCGCGGACCTCCAGCGGTAGCGGGGAGGCGCCAAGCACTCGTCCCAGGACCATCATGGCCACGATGATCCCCCAATTGCGTATGGAAAACAGGCCGCCCAGGCAGGCGGGTTCCGGCTTGCGGCGAATATGCGCTACCACGGCGCGGGCGGTGCGGTCGAAGACCAGGCGGCTTTTGGCAAGCCCCAAGCCCAGTCCGGCGACGGCCGTGCCTGCGATGGCGGGCCAGGGTTGCGGGCGCAGCAGCAGCCCGCCTTTGCTGATAAGAAAAATTCCCACCGCAGACCAAAAACAGGCCGCAGTCATGATGCGGGTGCGGCTGGCGGCCCGGGGCGTGTAGTGGTGGATCCATGCAGGGATTGGTGCCATGGCCTGGGGGAGCTAGAGCGTGGCGGCGGAAGTGTCAAACCCAAGGTGGGAGAACGATCGCCGCGGCTTGAGGAAACTGGGCTTGTCTTTTGGCAGGGAGCGGTTAGAGAAGGAACATGTCGTATATGGCAGAGACCTTTTTTCAGGAGGCTCCGACTATGTGTAAAGGTTGTGGTTGTGGACGTGGGACAGGAGCGGCGACGGTGACCAAGGTCGTCCAGCATGAGCATGAACATCGGCACGGGGACGTGGTGCACAGTCATCCGCATGATCATGAGCACGAGCACACCCATGATGGCGTGCCGGCCCATGACGATCATACGCACGAATAAATGCTTCCCCGCATCCAACGACTGCGGCCGCCTTGGGGCGGCCGCAGTCGTTTTTCAGGGGGGCTTTTTTAGAATTGCCCTGTGGAGAGGAGTACGAGGGTGCAGGCGTGCTGCCAGGCGATGCCGGCCTCGCTGAGGCGTGCTTCCA
>DPEO01000155.1:1343-7490 GCA_003530935.1 Desulfomicrobiaceae bacterium
TGGGGCTCACGTACACGGTGAGGGTGTCCACGGGCCGGGGGATTTCGCCAAGGCTGCGGGCTGTGGGGATGCCGTCGATGTCCGCCCGGGCGGGGTGCACGGGGATGACGTCGTGCCCGTGCTCCATGAGGGCTTTGAGGGCCTTGTGGGAATAGCGTTCCGGCTTGGGACTGGCGCCGAGGATGGCCACGGTCTGGGTGCTCATGCCTGCTCCGGGGTGCTGGTCACCATGACTTTGGCGGGTCGCAGGAGCCGTTCCTTGAGGAGATAGCCGTTTTGGAGCACGCGGGCCACGGTGCCGGGCTTGAGGTCTGCCCGGGCTTCGTGCCCCAAGGCTTCATGCAGGGCGGGATCGAAGTCCGCGCCTTCCTGGACCTCGATGGGGGTGAGTCCGTGGCGGCGCAGCACTTCCAGCATGGCGTTGCGCGTCATGTCCACGCCGGTGAAGAGGTCCTTGCACGCCTCGTTGCCGCTGCAATGGGAAAGGGCCAGCTCCAGGTTGTCCAGGACCACAAGGAGTTCTTCCACCAGTCCGGCCACGGCGAATTTACACTGTTCTTCCTTTTCCCGGGTGAGGCGTTTTTTGAAATTCTCGCTATCGGCAAGGATGCGCAGGTTGTCGGTGCGCAGCGCCTCGATTTCCTGCAGCGCCGCTGCCAGGCGCTCTTCCACGCTGGGGGCCTCCTTTTCGGGCGCTTGCGGTGTGGTTTCTGGGGTGTGCTGTTCTTCCATGCGTTCTTCCATGGGAGATTCTCCTTCAACGTAATGTCTTTTGGGGATAAATCGTTCGGCGGACAAGTCAACGCAGGGCGCGGATGTATTCGCGAAGCGCCAGGGCCCAGGAGCGGGGAGTCATGCCCGTGGCCGCCGTGAGGTTCGCCGTGTCGAGGACCGAGTAGGCGGGCCGGGCGGCCTTTTGGGGATACTCCGCCGAGGTGATGGGCCGCACCGGACACGCAATGCCGGCAACATGCACGGCTTCCGCGGCGAGTTCACACCACGAGGCTTGTCCGGCGTTGACCGCGTGGAAGGTCCCTGTGGCCCCAGCCTGCACCAGGGCCAGGCTCGCTGCGGCGAGATCCGGGGTGAAGGTGGGACTGCCCACCTGATCATGGACAATGGTGAGTTCCGGACGGCTGCGGGCGAGTTCCAGGATGCGGGCGACGAAATTCATGCGTCCTGGGCCGAAGAGCCAGGCCGTACGCACGATGGTCAGGCGCGCAAGTCCCAGGCGGGTGAGTTCCGTCTCGCCTTCCAGCTTCGTGCGGCCGTAGACGCATTGGGGGTTGACGGGGTCGGTGGGGGTGTACGGCCGGGTGGCGCGGCCGTCGAAGACGTAGTCCGTGCTGTAGTGCACCAGGTGCGCCGCGCCCGCGGCCTGGCCCAAGAGGCGCGGGAACAGGGCGTTGACCCGCCAGGCTTCTTGGGGCTCGTCTTCGGCTCGGTCCACGGCGGTGTAGGCGATGGCGTTGAACACCACCTGCGGCTGTACTTGCGCAACGAGGGCGCGCAGGGCGTCGACGTCCCACAGGTCCACATCCGTGCGTCCGATGGGCACGACCTGCCACCCGGCCTGGGTGAGGGCCGCGCACAGGGCTTGCCCCAACAGGCCGGTGCGGCCGCCGAAGACCATTGCCGTGTTCATACTCCGCGCTCCTTGGCATACCATTTTTCCATGAATTGGCGGTAGGCGCCGCTTTGCACGTCGTCGAGCCAGGCGGTGTGCGCCTGGTACCAGCGGATGGTCTGGGTGATGCCGGTGGTGAAATCCGTCTCCGGCCGCCAGCCCAGCTCCTTTTTGGCTCGGGAGCTGTTCATGGCGTAGCGCCGGTCGTGCCCTGGGCGATCCGTGACGAAGCGCACCAGGCTGCGGGGGGCGCCCACGGCGTCGAGGATGGTGTGCACGGTCTCCAGGTTGGTGCGCTCGGCGTCGCCGCCGAAGTTGTACACCGTGCCGGGCTCTCCCCGGCGCAAGGCAGCCTCCACGCCCCGGCAATGGTCGAGGACGTAGATCCAGTCCCGGACATTACTGCCGTCGCCGTACACGGGCACCGGTTCGCCGCGGGTCGCCCGCAGGTAGGTGAGGGGGATGAGCTTTTCGGGGAACTGGTAGGGACCGTAGTTGTTGGAGCAGCGGGTGATGATCACCGGCAGGCCGTAGGTGTGGAAATAGGCCCGGGCGAGCATGTCCGATGCCGCCTTGGATGCCGAATAGGGCGAGTTGGGCGCCAGCGGCGTCTCTTCCGTGAAGGCCGGATCCTGGGGCCCCAAGGAACCGTACACCTCGTCGGTGGAGACGTGCACGAAGCGCTGCACCCCCGCCTTGCGTGCCGCCTCGAGCAGGGTATGCGTCCCGACCACGTTGGTATGGATGAACGGGGCGCTGTCGGTAATGGAGCGGTCCACATGGGATTCCGCGGCAAAGTGCACCACCGCATCGATGGCGCGCTCGGCAAGGAGCCGCTCCACCAAGGCCGCGTCGGCGATGTCGCCATGGACGAAGGCGTAGCGCGAGCCGTCTCCTTCCAGGTGGGCAAGGTTGCCGCGGTTGCCGGCATAGGTGAGCTTGTCGATATTGGTGATGCGGACTGCGGGATCGGTCTCCAGAAGGTGGAGGATGAAGTTGGTGCCGATGAAGCCGCAGCCGCCCGTGACGAGAAGATGCATGCCTGCTCCTTGTGCTTGACGGATATGCGGGGCACGACCAAGGTGCCCCCCGCGTTCGTCTCCCTAGTGCAAGAGGATGCGCCATGCAAATTGTTCTCTTCGAGCCGGAAATCCCCCCCAATACCGGCACCATCGCCCGCCTGTGCGCTGCCACGCAAACGGTCCTCAACCTGGTGGAGCCGCTGGGCTTTAGTCTCGAAGACCGGTATCTTCGCCGTGCCGGGCTCGACTACTGGCCGCACGTGCCGCTGCGGGTGTGGCCGTCGTGGGACGCTTTTCTTGCGGGCTGGGACGGTGGCCGTTTGGTGTGTTCCAGCGCCCGCGGCGGCACCCCGTACCACCGATTCGCCTTTCAGCCTGACGACGGCATCGTCCTCGGGCCCGAGACCCGGGGGCTGCCGGAACAGATCATCCAGGGCCGCCCCGTGGTGCGTATCCCCATTTGGGGCAAGGTGCGCAGCATCAACGTGGCCAACGCGGCCTCGGTGCTCTTGTACGAGGGCTTGCGCCAGGTGGGGGTCTTGGATTCGGTGGCATGAGCGAGGCACTGCTGCTCGCTGTCTGTGTGGCCCTGGATTGGATCGTCGGGGATCCTCCGGCCTGGCCGCATCCCGTGCGCGCCGTGGGCGCCCTGGCGGCGCGGCTGGAGCCTTGGGCCCAGAGGTCGCCCCTTGCGCGCGGGGCCCTGGTCACGGTTGTCGTGGCGGCCGGGGCGGCGCTCGGGGCGCACGCGTTGATCTCCCTGCCGTGGGTGGGCAAGGCGTTCGCCCTCTATTTGGGTT
Organism: Desulfomicrobiaceae bacterium; assembly: GCA_003530935.1. Classification (GTDB taxonomy): domain Bacteria; phylum Desulfobacterota; class Desulfovibrionia; order Desulfovibrionales; family Desulfomicrobiaceae; genus Thermodesulfomicrobium. The sequence continues at coordinate 4,793 of DPEO01000155.1, forward strand.
TTGCGGGCCTCGCCTTGGGGAGCCTGGTGCGGGAGGCGCGGCGGGTGCGCCGGGCGCTGGCTTGCGGCGATGTGGACACGGCGCGCCGTCTTTTGGCCTTTTTGGTGAGCCGGGAGACGGCGCATTTGGACGAAGCTGGCGTGGCCCGGGGGCTTGCGGAAACCCTGGCGGAAAACACCACCGATGGCTTCGTGGCTCCGCTTTTTTGGCTGACTGTCGGCGGTGTGCCTGGGCTTTGGGCCTACAAGGCCGTCTCCACCCTGGATTCCATGTGGGGCTACCGTACCCCGCGTTTTGAGCGTTTGGGCAAGTGCGCGGCGCGGATGGACGATCTTGCCGCCTATCTCCCTGCCCGGTTGACGGCCTGGGCCATGGCGGGAGTCGCCTGGATCTGGGGCCGCAGGATTTCTTTGTGGAGTGTCGCCCGGCAGGCCCGCGCCCTGGAGAGCCCCAACGCGGGCTGGCCCATGGCCGCGGCGGCTGCCGCCATCGGGGCTGGCATGGGCGGGGAGGACCGTTATGCAGGGCAGGTCAAGCGCAAGCCGCGCCTCGGCCCGGCAGGGGTGCCGTGGACCGTGGAGCGGCTCGAGGAACTGGAGCGGTTGGTGGTGGCGGCGTCCTTTGGGTGTGCTGCCACTGCCGTGGTCTGGAAGCTTGTCGTTTAGGGCGTGGCAAGCCAGGCCCGGGCCCAGCTGCCGCACGGAAGGGGCAGGGTGTCGGGCGCCTCGATGCGCATTTCATCGCCTTCGGTGCGGTCCGTGGGAAAACTTTGCGTCATGAGGTTTTGGAGCACCTGGGGGGTGAAGCCCGGGGTGTGGGAGGTGAGCACCACGAACCGGGCCGAAGGCGAGAGCACCTGGGCCACCAGCTCCAAAGTGCGCTGCACGTCGCGTTCGATCTTGTAGAGCTCGCCGCGCCGGCCGCGGCCGAAGGAGGGCGGATCCAGCAGGACCGCGTCGTAGCGTCGGCCCCGGCGGATCTCCCGACGCAGGAACGCCTGGGCGTCGTCCACGATCCAACGGATGGGCGCTTCGGCCAGGTCGTTGAGGACGGCGTTTTCCCGCGCCCACCCCACCATGCCGCGGGAGGCGTCCAAGTGACAGACCGCCGCTCCCGCCTTGGCCGCAGCCAGGCTCGCTCCGCCGGAATAGGCAAAGAGATTGAGAAACTGCATGCCGGGGGCAAGATTTTCCAAGAGCCACCGCCACAGCGGGATGGTCTCGGGAAAGATCCCCAGGTGCCCGAAATCGGTGGCGGCAAGGCGCATGCGCACCCCGGCGGCTTCGATGACCCAATCCTCCGGGAGGCGTTCGCGGCCGTGCCAGCGCAGGCCCCCTTGGCGATCGAAGCTGGCGGTGGCCTTTTTCCATCTTTCGGGGTGTTGGGGCCGCCAGACCGCCTGGCCGCAGGGGCGATCGAGGATCACCGGGCCGAAGCGCTCCAGCTTACGGCCGTGGCCGCTGTCGAGCAGGCAGTAGTCGGAGGCGGAGGGGGAGAGCATGGGGGCGGTATCGTCCACAGCGAGGGGTTGGGGGCTTTTCTGGGTGTAAAAAAGCCCTTCCAGAGGAAGGGCTTGGAGGCGGTGGTGGGCGATATAGGATTTGAACCTATGACTTCCACCGTGTGAAGATGGCACTCTAACCACTGAGTTAATCGCCCGAAGCGGGAGCCTCTCTATGGGGAGAGACCGCGGGTGTCAAGGAAAATTTGCAGCAAAATTTGCAGGACGTGCACACAGACAGTGAACATGCCCCCTTTGGGGGGTGCTTGGGGGCCCAATATCACTTCCCCCAATGGCGGCCTCTCCCAAAGCCCGGGGGAGGTCCCCCGGTGGGGATGTGCCTCTCAGTGGGTTCCGGGATGCCTGTGCACGAAGACTCTACCGCAGGGGAGGAGACTCCATTCTTTTGCCCCTGCGGCCAACGATTTTTCCGAGGATTTTCCCGTGACACCGGGGGCAAGCCCCCCACCATCCACCAACGCCATAGCGATGTTGCACTCGGGGCGTTTCGGGAGCTCCAACCGAGATCTGCAGCCGCCTTCCGCACCGCGGCCGCTTCGGTCACTGCCTGTAGGCCCGCAAAAACGCGCCGTGCATCCTTCGCGTTCAAGAACACGCCACCTTGGGTCTTCAAGAGGGTGACCTTGGTATTGTTCAATCCAGGGGTATCAATATCATTGTCCGGTAACAGACGCGTGTCCACATCGTGGCGCATATTGTCGTCCGGCACCATGTGTCATTATGGCCCCTTGACAACAACAGGATTTTTTCTGGAAAGAAGACCGGAATCCCTTTTGTGGAGAAAAAACATCTGTTTTTCAAGGAGGTCCTGTATGTATTCGTGGATTCGGGTGGCATTTCTGGTGTTCGTCTTGATGTTCGGTGGAGCGGCCATGGCTGCAGAGAAGATTGACATCAATACGGCAAGCCAGGCGCAGCTGGAGACACTTCCCGGAATGGGCCCTGTGATTGCCGGGCGCATCATTGAATATCGTCAGAAGAAGCCGTTTGCATCCATCGAGGAAATCAAAGCAGTGAAAGGCATCGGGGATGCAACTTTTCTCAAGATTCAGGACATGCTCACCGTGAGTGCGCCGCAGGCAGAAGAAAAACCTGCGGCCCCTGCCGGCACCAAACAATAGCCTGTCTTTCCCCGCCGGGGCGGAGGGTCTCGGCGGGGATTTGGCGGATGGGGAT
>DPEO01000155.1:7732-9861 GCA_003530935.1 Desulfomicrobiaceae bacterium
CTTTTGGACACCCACTTTGTGGGCTCCAGGGGAAGTTTGCGGCTGTGTACGGAAATCTGAAGGGAACGTAAGGTGGGGGGAGGGTAACGTGGGTGTCCCTTTATTGTGTTTTTTGGTGTCCCTTTATTGTGTTGTGGATAACAAGGATGTTCATGGGCTTGTCAGCCACGGGTTGACGACGGCCAAGCCGTCAATCCCTTCGAAGTCGGGCTCGTTGCGCGTGGCCAGGGTCAGATGGTGCGCGAGCGCGATGGCCGCGATCTGGGCATCTTCGGTGCTGATGGGGCGCCCCATGCGCGTGCGCTGCGCGACGATAGCGCCATAGTGAAGTGCCGCACGCTCATCGAAAGGCAGGCAGCGCCCGGCGAAATCCTGGTCGAACATGGCTTGCGCAGCTTGCGTCAAGGCGGTCTGGCGTTGGCCTGCCGGCATCAGCGCCAGGCCAAGTTCGATCTCGGCCCGGCTGATGGCGCTTATCCAAACACTGTCGGCAGACTGCGCATCCAGCCAGGCCACCACAGCCGCCGATGGCTGCGGGCGCATGAATTCGGACAGCACATTGGTGTCGAGCAGGATCATGTCGGCTCATTCCAGCCAGGGGCCGGGCGTGGCATCTGCCGGTTGGGTAGTTGAAACGACTCGTCGGCCACATCGGCAAAGCGGCTTTTGAGCCGCTGCCCCAGCGGCGTCGCCGGGGCAGCACGCAAGAGCGCCTCGCGCAAAATGCGCCGCGCCTCTTCCTCCATCGACACCCCGTGCTGCGCCGCGCGGATGCGTAGCGCCTGCTTGGTGGCGTCATCCACATTGCGTATGGTCAAGGCGGCCATGGGAACCCCTCTTGTGATGATATCATTGTGTGCATTGTAATCGTTGACATCAAGCAGTCAAGTCGCTGCTTTTGGACACCCACTTTGTGGGCTTCCCGGGGTCATGCATCCATCATCTTGCGCGCTGCGGTCATGCCGCGCAGGTATCGGGCCTGGCGGCGGGCGGCGAGTTCCAGCAGGCTTTCCGGCGTGCCCACGGCGTGGCCGAACTCCTTGAGAAGCCGGGTGCTGAGCGTGATGAAGGCCTCGGTGTCCATGCCCAGGCGCTGCAAGAGCCGCGGGGCGGTCTCGGGGATGTGGCCGCGTTTTTTGGGGTGGATGCACCGGCCCACGGTTTCCACCAGCTCCACGTAATCCTCCAGGGCGCAGGGCAGGGCCCAGTCCTCGTGGCCGGTGGCGTCGAAGGGGAGGAGCGGGGCCATGGGCAGGCGGCGTTCGTTTGTGGGGGCGGCGTGGTTTGCGGGGGTGGGGCCGTCGGCCTTTGGGGCGGTGTGGGCTGGTGCCGTGGTGCGGGCGCATTCCCGCAGTCGGGCTTCCACCCGGTCCGGGAGCAGCCGCGCCTCGATGCTCGTGTGCCGGCTGTCTTCCGGGGTTTCGGCGATTCCGGCGCGAATGGGGTTGAGGTCCACGTACACCATGACGGCGAACAGGGCCTGTTGGTCGAGGAGGGCCTGGCTTCGGAAGCGTCCCTCCCAAAACCGGCCGCGCACCCCGTCTTCGCGGTTGGCCTTGCGGGCGATGGACTCGTTGAGCACGCGCGTGAACCACGAAAGATCCCACAGGCGCTCCCGGTAGGTGGCGGCCCATTGGCGCGCCCTGTGGCGGTCTGCCTCGGGCAAGGCGGCCCGGGTCCGGGGGTCGAGAAAGCGCTGCACCACCAGCGGCCCGGAGAACAGGCGTGTCCAGCGGGCGAGGACCTCCTCGTCCGCGAGGCGCTCGGCCCGATCCCGATCGATTTTCACCACGATGTGGTAGTGGTTGCTCATGATGGCATAGGCGGCCACGTCGATGGTGAAGATCGCGGCCAGCTCGCGGATGCGGGCCTCGATCCAGCCGCGGCGGTGATCGAAGTTTTTTCCGGTCAGGCGGTCTTCGCCGCAGAGGAAGGCGCGGCGTACGCAGCGACAGACCACGTGGTACCAGGCGGTGTGCTCCAGAGAGACGATGTGTGCGCGGGGCCGTGGCATGGAGATCTCCGATCCGCTCAAAGAGCGCCGACAAACACGATGCTCCAGGGGAGGTTTGCGGCTGTGTAAGGCAATCAGGAGGGAACGTAAATTGGGTGTCCCTTTATGGAGTCTT
>DPEO01000038.1:0-5435 GCA_003530935.1 Desulfomicrobiaceae bacterium
TTCCGATCTGCCGCAATTTGCCGCCTTGGCGCGGGGGCTCATGCCTTCCGGGGTGCGGCTCCTGGGCCCCGCAGACGATGCGGAACTGCGCGCCACCCCGGCGCACCTCGTGCTCCACCTGGGTCATGCCGAGGCTGGAGCGGCCTTGGCCGGCGCCATCGTTGCCCGGCGTGTGCTGGGGCTTGTGCGCCGCGACGGGGTGCTGCGCATTCACGGATTTTTGCACCGCTACCGGGCAAGCCTGGTGCACGCCAACCGGCATAATCGCTTCCACTGGGCCGATCTCTACGCCCTGGACGCCGTGCCCATGGAGCGCATGGCGGCCACCCGCTGGGATGCGCCGCGCCGCCCTCCTTCGGACAAAATCGGCCTGTTTCTCGGGGCGAGCACTGCGGCCAAGCGACCGGATGCCGTCTTTTGGGCCGGGGTCTGCGGCCATTTGCGTCGTTTCGGCTTTACTCCGGTGCTGTTGGGCGGCCCGGCGGAAAAACCCCTGGCCGAGGCGGTGCGTGGGCTGGTGCGTCGGCCGGTGCTCGATCTCTGCGGCGCCTTCAGCCTGGAGCGCCTGGCCTACTTCGGGCAGGAGCTGGCGCTTCTCATCACTCCGGATACCGGCCCCATGCACGTGGCGGCCTGGACCGGGCTGCGGGTCCTCAATGTGAGCTTGGGGCCGGTATGGCCGTGGGATACCGGGCCGTATCAGCCGGGGCATCTGGTGTTGCAGGCCGCCTGCTCGTGTCGCGGGTGCTGGGCGTGCACGCGGAAGGCCGAGCCCTGCCGCGCCCCCATGACCCCGCGTCAGGTGGCCATGGTGGCTGCGGCTGCGGTGCAGGACGCGCCGTGGCCATGCGTGCGGGGGCTGCGGCTTGCCCAAACGGGCCGGGACGCGCAGGGGCTGTACCTCCTGGAGCCCCAATGCGGGGCCGAGCCCTGCGCCCGGGAGCTCGTGTCCCGCTATTGGCGCGCCCTGTGGCTTGCCTGGGGGGCGGAAGGGGAAGACGGCGCGTGCCGCGCTGCGAGCCAGCAGCTCTGGAGCGCTGCCCCAAGGCTTGCCCGGGCTATGACCCAGGGGAGTCTGCGCTTGCTCCGCTGGCTCTCCACCACGCCCCAGTCGGCTGTGCTTCCGTGGAGTTCGTTTCCTCCTGCAGTGCGTCCTCTGGCAAGTTTTGTGGCGGTCAGTCTGGAAAACGACGACTACGCGCCTTCCAGTCTGCGCCAGGCGGTGGCCTTGGTGGAGCGCCACCTCGCCCTTTGTGCCCCAGAGGCCTCAACGCCTGTCCCTGGGCCTTGAAGGTGTTTGGAACGGCTTTTGATTGGTGCCTCCCGTAAAGGAGGCCACCATGCAATTTTTTCCCATTTCCCTCATGCACGGCACCGCGCTGTCTGCGGCGGCGGGCAAAGGGGCACGCTCTCTCTTTGCTGGGCTCTTTGGACGCAGCCCGGGCGCGTTTTCCAAGTCGGGGTCCGTGTTCGGGCAGCTTTTGGGGGGCGGATCGTCCACCGCAAGCCTCTGGGAGGAAATCCTCAAGCTGCGCGAAAAGGGCGGTATCGGCGACGACCTGTGGCAGCGCCTGACGGATTGGAAGGAAAGCGGCGATGACCTGTGGCAGCGTCTGAAGGATTGGCAGGAAAGCAGTGGCGACGGCCGGCTGGGTGCGTGGCTGGCTTTGGTGTGTCCGGAACTTTTGCCAGCAGGCTGGGTGCCTGTGGCGTCCGCGGAAGACTTGGAAAGCGGGGAACTTTCCGAAAGCACCGCGGCGGCGTCTTCGCCGGCATCCAAGGCGGTTTCCCTGTGGCAGGCCGCCCATGGAGAGGGAAAAATCCCAGGGGAGCTCAAAGCTTCGGTCCGTGGAGCAGAGACCGCGGCGCAGGGGAAGAAATCTCCGGCGGGCGGTGCCGCAGCAGAGGTGCTCGCCTCCGAAGACCAAGAAAACGTCTTTTCCCCAAAGTCGGCCCTTTTTCGGGTGGTGCGCGGCACTCCACAGGCGCAGGGAGCTGCGGCCCTGAAGCCGGAGGAAAAGGCGGCTGCTTCTGCGGCAATGGCCAGGCTTCGTGCGGACTCTGCCCTTGATGGTGCCGAAGAGGGCGAAAAGCACAGCGCTGCAGGGGGGCGGACCGGTTTTCAGGAGGTGCGCGGTGCGCAGGCCACGGCGGCCCATGGCGGGGCGCGGCCTGAGGCGCAGGCGCCGTCCCTGCCGGAAGCGGCGGCGCGTTTGTGGCACAAAGCGTCGCACGAGGTTTCGCAGCGCCTTGAAGTTCAGGGGGCAGCCTCGGGGGCGGCGCGGCAAGTGGAGCTTTCGGGAGAAAATTTCCATACCGTCCGGCGCGAAGCCGGAAAACCGGCTTTGGGGCCTGAGGCCGGGGTTTTGGAAGACGCGCAGGAGCTGAGCCCCAGGCCGGTACGCGTGCGCGTCTTTTCTGGGGCGAAAGATGGGGGTGCCGAGCCGCACTTCCAGGACGAGCGCCGGGAACAGATGCTTTTGGCTGCCCAGCGGGGCGGTTGGGGGGTAGATGGCGCCGGGAGCGTCTCCTTTCCGCAGGTCGGGCAGGTTTCCTCCCGCGCCGAGGGCCTCGCCCCCTCCATCGTGGAGCAGACCGTTCAGGGGATGGTGCGCCAGCTTTCTCCGGGGATCAAACAACTGACCATCCAGATCGAGCCCCAAGACTTGGGTCCCATCCACGTCGCCTTGCAGGTGCGCGGCGGCGAAGTCCATGCGGTACTGCGGCCGGTAAGTCCTGAGACCAGCCACATTTTGAACGCCCACCTACCGACCCTGCGCCAGGAGCTGGAGCGGCAAGGGTTCCAGGTGGCGCGCCTGGACGTACAGGCCGGGCTTCCGGACATGGGCTCGCAGCACGCCTGGGACGGGGCCGGCCAGCACCAGCGCCGGCCTGGGGACGGCGCGGGCACTGGATTTTTGTGGCGGCGTTCCGCAGCTCCGGAGGAATCGTTGGCGCGCAATCTGCAAGAAGGCAGGACGCCCGGCCTGCACACGGCACTTCGTGCCGACGGGGCTGTGGATCTCTTTGCGTGAGGCATCCGTATGATCGAATCCATCCTGCACAACCAAGGGGCCTTTGCCGGCAGCGAGGCCAACAGTTCCAAGGCCCTGGACAAAGACGCCTTCTTGCGCCTGCTGGTCACCCAGCTCCAGCATCAGGACCCCTTGAACCCCATGGATGACAAGCAGTTCATCGCCCAATTGGCGCAGTTTTCCAGCCTCGAGCAGATGAACAACATTGCCGCGGGCATCACCAAGCTCACGGAGCAGGCGGCAAGCCAGGACATGCTCTCCGCCGCGGCCTTCATGGGCAAAGAGGTGGTGGCCGCAGGAAGCGGCCTGTCCAAGGAAGACGGCGCGGTCTCCAGTGTGGATTTCACCCTGCAGGGCACCGCCACCGAGGTACGGGTCTTTGTGTATGACAGCACCAACAACCTGGTGCGCACGGAAAAACTTTCCGGCCGTGCCGCCGGTACCTATTCCTATGCTTGGGACGGCAAAGACGACCAAGGCGGCAGCCTGCCCGATGGCCGCTACACCGTGACCTTTGCCGCCACCGATGCCGAGGGCACACCGGTGCTCGTGTCCACGGCCGTCTCCGGCCGGGTCACGGCGGTGGAGCGCACCGATGACGGCGTCACCCGGCTGCGTCTGGCCGATGGCCGTACCGTGGCCCTCGGGGACGTGCGTACCGTGACGGAAACGAGCACCGCTGCCACAGCGCAGGAGTAAGAAGAAGAGGAGGGACCTATGGGCCTGTCAGCTTCCATGTATGCGGGAACCAGTGGACTGCGTGTCCACGGTGAGGACATGTCGGTCATCGGCAACAATATCTCCAATATCTCCACCATCGGGTTCAAGGCCTCGCGCTCGTACTTCGAGGACACCTTGAGCCAGACCATCTCCGTGGCCAACGGCGTGGGGCAGGTGGGCCGTGGCGTGGCCATGGGCGCGGTCATGGGGGATTTCTCCCAGGGCTCTTTGGAAACCACCAACGAAGCCACGGATTTGGCCATTGGCGGGAACGGCTTCTTCGTGGTGGTCCCGCCTGGGGAAGAGACCAACTATTACACCCGGGCCGGCTCCTTCCGCTTCGACAAAGACGGCTATCTCGTGGACCCCCATGGCTACCGGTTGCAGGGCTGGGCCATCCAGTCCGACGACACGAGCGAGGTGGTGTCCACCACCGAGACGTCCGCCCCCAGCGCCACGGTGAAGATCGTGGGCGTGCCCACGGATATCAAGCTGGAGAACTTCCAGTCGCCCCCCCAGGCCACCAGTCGGGTGGACCTCATCTTGAACCTCGATTCCCGGGCCGTAGACCGCTCCGTGGAGGATGGGGACCCGCCTGCCACCACCCCGTTTGATGGCACGCCGTTTACGGCCATGTTCGACGCCTATGATGCCAACTCCGTGGATGGCGTCCCTTTGGGAGACGCTCGCTACGCCTACCAGACTACGATCAAAGTCTACGATGAAAATGGCGGGGCGCATAACCTCACCGTGTATATGGACCCCATCAATGATCCCGATGTAACAGACAATGCCGGGGGCAAACGTTATTGGGAATACATCGTGGCCGTGCCGCCCGCTGAAGACAATCGGGAATTTTGGGCGGTGCAGACCGATACTTCCAAGCGGGGCATCCTCATGGCCGGCACGCTCACCTTCAACGCCACCGGTGAGTTGGAAGGCATGAGCGCCTTTACCATCAATAACCCCTACAACGGAACGGGCGGTACGGAGCCGACCCCTGGTCCCCCGCCTACCGCTGGCGTGTTTGCTACCGATGCCAGCGCCATCACCAACTGGACGCCAGCCAATTTTTCCAAAAACGGCTTTCCGGTGTGCACCGCCAACTTCTTGGGCAAGGCCAATGGCAGCATCACGGCTACGGACGATGATCCGGGGACGTCCAACATTCCGCCCAAGGATCTTACTTTGACGGACAACTCTCCAGCCAACATCGAGATCAACTTCGGGCTGCGCAACAAGGCCACCAACTGGTCCGGAGGCTTGGCTAATTTGGATGAGCTCAGGCGGTTGATGCAGACCGGCAACAGCGGCGGCGCGGTGACGACATCGGCCGAGATGCAGGCGGCCCTTGCCACCATCAACAATTTCGCCTCCGTGGAGGCCAATGCCCTGCGCACCACGAGCTACAGCTCGGCGTCCACCACGGTGTACCAGTCCCAGAACGGCTATGCCGCGGGCTTTCTCCAGAGCATCTCCGTGGACCGGGACGGCGTGCTCACCGGTCGCTACTCCAATGGGCAGGTCCAGCAGCTCTATGCCCTGACTTTGGCGACCTTCAACAACAACTACGGCCTGTACCGGGAGGGTGGTAACCTGTTTACGGAGACCCGTGCCTCCGGACCGGCCATCACGGGGCTGGCCAATACCGGTGGCAAGGGGAGCATTGCCTCCAACGCC
>DPEO01000038.1:5642-9794 GCA_003530935.1 Desulfomicrobiaceae bacterium
TCCAAGACCATCACCACCACGGAAAACCTCATGAACACCCTCATCCAGCTCAAGCGCTAAGGCTTGGATAGCGGACACGCAAAAACCCCGGGGCATCCCCGGGGTTTTTGGTTTGAGTGGTTCGGATGGCGGGGCTAGATGCCCATGATGTGGTAGCCGCTATCCACGTAGATGACCTCGCCGGTGACGGCGCTGGCCAGATCCGAGGCGAGGAAGAGCGCCACCTTGCCTACTTCCTCCTGGGTGATGTTGCGCCTCAGCGGCGCCCGCTCCTCGATGGTCTGCAGGATGCTGCGAAAGCCCGAGATACCCGAGGCCGCCAGGGTCTTGAGGGGCCCGGCGCTGATGGCATTGACCCGGATGCCCTTTTCCCCCAAGTCCATGGCCAGGTAGCGGACGCTGGCCTCCAGGGCCGCCTTGGCCACGCCCATGACGTTGTAATTGGTGATGACCTTTTCCGCGCCGTAGTAGGTCATGGTCATGATGGAGGCCCCAGGGGAGAGCAGCGGCTCGAAGGCCTGGGCCAGGGCCACCAGGGAGTAGGCGGAGACGTCCAGGGCCAGGTGGAAGCCGTCGCGGCTGGTGTCGATGTAGCGGCCTTTGAGGTCGTCGCGGTTGGCAAAGGCGATGGAATGTACCAGGATGTCCACGCTCCCCCAGGCGGCGCGCACCGTATCCACCGCTGCGCCGATGGCGGCGTCGTCCGTGACGTCACACGGGAAGAGCAGTTCCCCGCCCAACTCCGCGCAGATGGGCTCCACCCGTTTCTTGAGGGCTTCGCCCGCGTAACTCAGGCCGATGGTGGCGCCGCCCTCCTTGAGGGCCTTGGCGATGGCGTAGGCGATGCTCTTGTCATTGGCCACACCGAAGATGAGGGCTTTTTTGCCGGATACGAGCATGGTCTTCTCCTATGGTTGGGGTATGGCAAGGGATTTTCCGGTGAGGATACGGTAGGCTTCCAGATAGCGCTGCTGGGTCTGGAGGATGATCTCCTCGGGCACTTTCGGCGCTGGCGGCCGTTTGTCCCAGCCGGAGGCCGACAGCCAGTCGCGCAGGTATTGCTTGTCGAAGCTCGGCGGCACCGAGCCCGGCGCATACCCTTCCTTGGGCCAGAAGCGCGAGCTGTCCGGGGTGAGTACCTCGTCGATGAGCATGATGTCCCGGTCATGGAGGCCGAACTCGAACTTGGTGTCCGCAATGAGGATGCCGCGTTCTTCCGCATAGGCCCGGGCCCGTTCGTACATGGCAAGCGAGATGTCCTGCACCCGGCGCACGAGCCCTTCACCCACCCGGGCTTTGGCCACGGCCAGGGTGATGTTTTCGTCGTGCTCGCCCAGTTCCGCCTTGGTGGATGGCGTAAAGAGGGGCGGGGTGAGTTTGGCCGCCTCGGGCAGCCCTTCGGGGAGCTTGTGCCCGCACACGCTGCCGGTGGCCAGATAGTCCTTGTAGCCGGAGCCGGTGAGGTAGCCGCGCACGATGCACTCGATGGGCAGGGGTTTGGCGCGGCGCACCACCACCGCCCGGCCCTCCAGGTCGTCGGCGAAGGCCGCCAGGGCCGGCGGAAAATCCGCCACTTCCGTGGCCACCAAATGGTTGGGCACCAGGTCGTGGAACATCCGCATCCAAAAGACGGTGATCTGGTTGAGGACTACGCCTTTGTAGGGCACGGGCTCGCCAAGCACCACGTCAAAGGCGGACATGCGGTCCGTGGTGACGATGAGCAGGTGTTCGGCGTCCAGGGCGTAGATGTCCCGCACCTTGCCGCGGGAGAGGAGTTCAAGTCCTGGAAATTGGGTCTGGGTGACGATGCGCATGGCTACTCCTTGAAGCGGGATTCAATACTGCGGGCATGGGCCTCGAGCCCTTCCAGCCGCGCCAGCCGGGCGATGGTGGCTCCATGCCGGGACACGTACGCAGGGTCGGTGGCCACGAGGCTCGTGGTCTTGCAAAAGGTCGCTACCGAGAGGGCCTGGGCGAAGCGGGCGGTGCCCAGGGTGGGGAGCACGTGGTTGGGACCGGCAAAGTAGTCGCCCACGGGCTCCGGGGTGGTGTGGCCGAGAAACACCGCCCCGGCGTGGCGCACCAGCGGCACTAAGGCCCATGGGTTGGCCACGGCCAGTTCCACGTGTTCCGGGGCCAAGGCATTGATGTACTCCATGCCCGTGGCCAAATCCGGCACCAGGACGATGGCCCCCCAATCCGTGAGCGCCGCGCGGGCGAGCTCGGCCCGAGGCAGGTCGTCCAATTGGCGCTCCAGTTCCGCTGCCGTGGCCCGGGCCAGGGACTTATCCGGGGTGAAAAGCAGGGCCGAGGCCATGGGGTCGTGCTCGGCCTGGGAGAGCATGTCCGCGGCCAGATGCGCCGCTGTGGCCGAAGCGTCCGCCAGGATGGCGATTTCGCTGGGCCCGGCGATCATGTCGATGCCCACGCTTCCGGCGACCAGGCGCTTGGCCGTGGTCACGTAGATGTTGCCTGGCCCGGCGATGACGTCCACCGCGGGAATACTCTCCGTGCCCAAGGCCAGGGCCGCGATGGCCCAGGCCGAACCCATGCGGTAGATCTCCGTGATGCCCAGCATCCGGGCCGTGGCCAGAAGATACGGGTTCAGCGTGCCGTCCGGCCGCGGCGGCGTGGCCACGGCGATGGATGTCACTCCGGCCACCTGGGCCGGGATGGCGGTCATGAGCAGGCTGGAGATGAGCGGGGTGTTTCCGCCCGTGCCGCCCGGGACGTAGAGCCCAGCGCGGCCCACGGGCAGCACCAACTGGCCGAGGATGGCGCCGGGCGCGTGGGTGAACCAGGAGTTCTGCCGCTGGCGCTCGTGAAAGGCGCGGATGTGGGCTGCAGCTTCGGCGATGGCCGCGGCGTCGGCCTCGGGAATTGATGCCGAGGCGATGTCCGCCTCGGGCACGCGGATGGTCTGGGCCGCGGCATGAGGCCAGTCGAAGCGGGCCGTGTACCGGGCCACCGCGGCGTCGCCTTCGGCCTGTACCGTGGCGAGGACCTCGCGCACCTGGGCCTCCAGCGCCGCCATGTCCGCCCCCGGCGCCCCGCGGCCGGCAAGCCAGGCTCGCAGCTCGGACAGGGAAGGATGGGAAAGCACGCGAATGGACATGGGGTATCCTTGGGGAAAAGATGACGTGTTGGAAAGCCCGCCTTCTATGCCGTCCGGCCGGGGCAAGTCAAATGACGCCGGGCAAGCGGCCCTGACGCCACGGGCGTTGCCTGCGGCGCTCCCGCGGCCTGCGGAGCGTGGCTGGGGCACAAAAAAAGGCCAGGGTTGCCCCTGGCCTTGGGTGTCAGCAATAATCCCAACGCTTAGAATTTGTACTTGAAGCCCGCAGCCACGAAGGCAGAGGGGTCGGCGTCGTCGAACTTGTCGTCGTTGAAATCGGGGGCAAAGTAGTCGAATTCCACGATGGCCGAGAGGTTCTCGTAGATCTTGTAGGTGTTGGCGAAGTACACTTCCCAGGCATGGGACTCTTCGTCGAAGCGCTGGGCGGAGTCTTCATCCGAGGTGCCCTTGAGGTACGCCACCACCAGGGTGTGGGTCAGGTTGTCGATGAACTGGATCTTGTCGAGCTTGAGGCCCACGGTCCACATAGCCAGGCCAGCTTTCTGCGGCAGGCCAGTCAGGCCCCACGTATCCCAGCCGGTGCTGAAGGCCCGAGCGCCGGTCATGGGCGAGATGGCCCAGCCTTCGGAGAGCTGCGGCATAATTTCCGAGCCGTCCCCGGCGTCGTCGTCATCGCCCGAGGCATAGGTGAAGAACAGGGTGGGGGTCACCATGTCGAACTTGTAGGAGGCCGCCAAGGCACCGTACCAGCCCTTGTTGTTTTCATCCAGACCGGAAGTGGAGCCGTACATGAGGTCTGCGGCAAAGGTCAGCGGATCGAACATGGTGAGCTCGGCGTTGGCGCCCAGCCACCAAATGTTGTAGGCCTCGGCGGTTTCGCGGTCTTCACCCACCCAGCCATACGCAAAGTACGGGGTGATGGCAAAGCCGTCGAGCTTGATGGGAGCCGCCAGGAAGGAAGCGTCGAGCTCGGCGTCTTTTTTGTCAGACAAAGCATCTTCCCAACTTTTTGTCGTCAGGTCGTATCGACCATTGCGCACATTATCCGTGAGGGTGTCGGTATCCCGCATGAAGCC
>DPEO01000146.1 GCA_003530935.1 Desulfomicrobiaceae bacterium
TTCGGGGTAGTGCTCCTTCTCGGTGGAGGGCGGTTCGCAACCATAGAGGTAGCCATCTACCAGGCCACCATGCAGCAGTTGGATCTCCCTCGAGCGGGGATCCTGGCCGTGCTGCAGTTGGGCTGCAGCGCCCTCTTCTTTGCCTTGGCAAGCGTCAGTGCCCACAGCGTGCCGCTCCACGGCCAGGCCACTCCCACGGCGTGGCGGCAACTTCCCCGGACCGTACAGGGGGCAGGGATCCTTTGCGGTGCCATTCTTTTTGCCGGGCTCATCCTCCCCCTCGTAGCGCTGATACTGGAATCCTTCCGCGTCCAAAACGCCTGGAGCCTGGAGGCCTACCGCCTCCTTGCCCAGGACCCCCGCCAATCGGCCCTGGGAACTGCCCCCATCGTTTCCCTCGCCTACTCCCTGCGCTACGCCGCCCTGGCCACGGCCCTGGCCGTCCCCTTGGGGCTTGCCGCTGCCCTCGGGGCCCGGCGCAGCCGACTGCGCACCGCCATCGAGACCGTGTGCATGCTCCCCATGACCACCTCTGCCGCCACCTTGGGTTTGGGGCTGCTGCTTGCCCTGCGCACGCCCTGGTGGGACGCCCGCACCGCTTCGTGGGTCATCCCCGTGGCCCACGCCCTGGTGGCCTTGCCCTTGGTGCTGCGCACCCTGCAGCCGGCCCTGGAGGCTATTTCCCCGCAGTTGGGCGAGGCCGCCGCCACCCTGGGGGCGAGCCCCAGACAGATCCTCGGCCGTATCACGCTCCCGCTGCTTGCCCGCCCCCTGGCCATGGCCACCACCGTGAGCCTGGCCGTAAGCCTGGGAGAGTTCGGGGCGAGCCTTTTTCTCGTGCGCCCCACCACCCCCACTTTGCCCGTAGCCATCTATCGTTCCCTGAGCTTGCCCGGCACCACCAACCACGCCCAGGCCTTGGCCCTGGCCACCATCCTCCTTGCCACGTGCGCAGTCTTGGGACTCGTGGCCCAGCGCCTCTGGGTCGGCGCGTCCCATAAGGCCCACCCATGAGCATCCTGCGTCTGCAACGCATCGCCAAACGCTTTGCTGCTTGGGAGCTTGCGCCCCTTGATCTCGAACTTCCTCCCAACGCCACCCTGGCGGTGCTCGGACCAAGCGGCAGCGGCAAATCCACGCTGCTTCGCCTCATCGCCGGACTGGAACGCCCGGATCAAGGACGAATCTTTCTGGAAGACCGGGAAATTACCCATCTGCCGGCCCACCACCGAAAGATGGGGGTCATGTTTCAAGACTACGCCCTCTTTCCCCACCTGAGTGTGGCGGAGAACGTGGCCTTTGGCCTGGTGGTGCGCGGAGATGACCGGAGGAGCATTCGCCGACGGGTGGCGAGCCTTCTTGCCGATATGGGACTTGGCGGCATGGAAAAACGCCGCGTGTGGGAGCTTTCCGGGGGCGAACAGCAGCGCGTGGCCCTGGCCCGAGCCCTGGCCCCGCAGCCGCGGGTGCTACTCCTCGACGAACCCTTGGCAGCCCTCGACCAAGGCCTGCGCCAGCGTCTGGTGGGGCAGCTCGCCGCGCTCCTTGCCCAAGCGCAGGTGCCGACTCTGATCGTCACCCACGACCCGACCGAGGCCTGCCGCCTGGCCACCCACCTGGCCATCCTCTATCATGGAAGGCTGCTGCGCTTCGGCCCAGTGGATGCGGTGTTGGACGATCCCGGCACGATCGCCGCAGCCACGCTCCTCGGCCAGACCACCATCGTCCAGGAAGGACCGTTGATCGCCCGTTTGGCCCAAACCCTGCCCGCGGCTCCGGCCTACCTCGTGCTGCCGGACGCCGCGCTGACTGCCCACGCACCGGACCGGGGCATTGCCCTGGAAGGAAAAGTACTCGGCCGCCGTCTGGAGACGGCCCACACCTTGGTGGAGATATACGGCAGCACCGTAGAGCTCTTCCTGCCGCCGGAGTATCGCCCAGGGGAGCAGATCCGCCTTACCCTCAACGCGGCGCGGATCCGTCCCCTCAAGGAAGCGGACCCAAACGCCGTGCTTCCCACGCCCGCGTAAGGGCCGCCGGCACAAAGGGCAAAAACTCCGCCACTCCAAACGCCGGCGTGGGCTGAGCCAACTCCCCCAAGAAGCGATTGGCAAGGGCTGCCACGCAGCAGGCCTCCTGGATGGGGAGGCGTGCGGCCAAGAGCATGGAAACCAGGGCCGTAAGCGTGTCTCCCGTGCCACCGATGGGCTCCATGGCCGGCACGTCTGGAGCAGCGATGCGCGCCACAATACGGCCGCCCTCCACCACCGCATCGGTGCGCCCTTTGACAAGCAGGGCCCGGGCGGCGTTCTCCCCGGCATAGGCCCGGCGGACGAGATCGGGAACGGCCTCTTCGTCCTGCAAGAGAAACCCGCGCGTGTAGAAGGGATGGGGAGCGGATTCATCCGCCAAAAAGGCCATCTCCCCCACGTCCGGGGTGAAGAGGTCGTAGTGGGCGGCGAAACCGCTCATCTTGGCGGCATACATAAACCCGGCGTCCGCCACCAAAAGAGGCCGCGGACGCAACGATTCCAAGGCCCACAACACCTGGTTGTGCCCCGCCACATCGGGCATGAGGTAGTGGAAGGTCACCCCCGGGCCCTGGACGCGGTGCACCTCGGACGCCAAAGCCGCATAGATCCGACGACTGCCCTCACCGGTGCCGACATCGCCGGCCAAAAGTACCTCCGGGGCAGGCAGGTGCAAAAACGCCGCTGCCGTCAAGGCCGCGGCCACCAGGGCGGGCGTGCCCCGAGCCACCCGCACCCGTGCGCCACCCAGGAGGAGCTCCGTCCCGTCCAGCTGCGCCGGCCCCCAATAGAGGCCAAAATCCGCCCGAGGTACCGTACCGACGATCAGCCACGACATCGGCGTCGTACCTCCGTAAAGGCCAATTGCAAGGCGTACCCGCATAAGGTGCGGCCCAGAGAGCGCGGCTCCGGGGCCTCATCGATGCTGCGCCCCACCAAGACCTCGGCCAGATAGGGGACGTCCGGGCACCCCCCGCCCGAAACATTGACGATGCGTCCAGAGGATCGGTGCACCGTGACCTTCATGTTGGCCGCCCGCACCATGAGAAACTCCCCCAACTCCTTGACGTGAAAGAGGGAAACCGGCTCCAGGAGGTGATCTTCCACCACCGCCACCCGCAAGGGCACGAGGCGGTGGTTTTCCAGGATCTCACGCACCCGGAGTTCTTCCACCAGCGGGAACTCCACCACCATGTCACAACCTTGGCGCAGGGCCGGAGGCGGCCCCTTCACCGCCACGGGGACCCCGGCGTCCCGAAGCACGGCCTCGGCGCGGATGACCTCTCCGGTGCTGGGAAAGAGGAGCATGCCCCGATCGGACATGCCCCGCTTCGACGCATTGGCTGGATGGCGGCGCACAAAGCGCCGAACCCATGCGATCATTTCCGAAGTTCCAAACGGAACTCGCCGCCGGGAAGCCCGGTCACGGCAACACTCCAACCCCGGCCTTCCGCGGCCCGAGTGACGTTTTCACAGCTGGCTTCCGTATCCACCAGCACCTCGATGACGCCGGAGCCTGCCTCGCCGATGGCCTGCAGGGCAAGGAGCACCGGCTGGGGGCAAGAAAGCCCTCGCGCATCCACCTTCATGACTGCCTCCTCGTATGGAACCACCCGATGAGCACCAACACCACAAACCCGATCACCACCGCAGCCATGCCATGGGGACCGATGCCATTGGGAGAGCTCGCCAGGCCGAAATTGTGCGACACCGCTGCCCCCACGAGCATGCCCAGCCCGAACAGGGCGGCATCGGTATTGCCTTCTCCTGCCATGAAAAGCTGACGGCCCGGACATCCTCCGGCCAAGGCAAAGGCCAGGCCCGCCACCAGCATGCCAGCGAAGTTCCACAACCCCATGGTATGAGCCACAGGCTGGCCCTCAAAGCCGGGATGGAACTGCCCGACCACCACGTTGGTCACCAAGGCGGCGCCAAACAAGGCTACCACGCCCAAAAAGAGGTGCGCATGCCGGAAAAGAATGAGATCCCGCAGGGCGCCCATGGTACAAAAACGGCTGCGCTGGGCCAAGAAGCCGATACCCAAACCCGCGGCCAAAGAC
>DPEO01000029.1:0-1891 GCA_003530935.1 Desulfomicrobiaceae bacterium
CGCCCGGCCCGAAGTGCTCGGCCAAGACCTCATCGCCGAGGCGTGCATCCACGGCGTGGAGCTCACCTGCGGGGTCCTGGAAGGCAAGACGCTTCCGCCGATCCTCATCCGCCCCAAGGCCGGCAGCTTCTTCGACTACGCGAGCAAATACCTGCCCGGCGCCAGCGACGAAATCTGCCCTGCACCCGTGGATGCCGCCACCACCCGAAAACTCCAAGAGATGGCTCAAACCGCCCATGAGGCTTTAGGACTTGCCGACTACAGCCGCTCGGATTTTCTCATGGATGGCGAAGGAACGCTCTGGATTCTCGAAACCAACACCCTGCCGGGTATGACCGCCACGAGCCTCTTGCCCCAAGAGGCCCAGGCCGTGGGACTTTCCTTCGAAGACCTGCTTGCCGAACTCATCCGGCTGGGGATGCGCAAGCAGTCATGAACCGCCTCTACGCCCTGCTTGCCACCCTTGCCGCGCCCGTCCTGCTGCACCCACGCCTGCGCGCAGGCGCAGCCGAACGGCTCATGCGCACCACGGCCCCCCGCTGCCAGCTCTGGATCCAAGCCGCCTCCGCCGGAGAGTGCCGGCTGGTGGCCCCGCTTTTGGCAGCGCTCCCGGCGCCCCTCGATATCCTCGCCACCGCCACCACCACCCAAGGCCGGGACTTTCTCGCCTCCTGCGCCCCCCAGGCATCCGCCCGGGGGATCCGTCTTACCGTGCGCCACCAGCCCTGGGACCACCCCGCACTGGTGGGCCGCCTGCTGGACCAGGCCGCGCCGAGGGCCGTGGTGCTCCTGGAGACCGAGCTTTGGCCCGGCATCCTTGCGGCCTGTGCCGCGCGCCGCATCCCGGTGGTCGTGGCCAGCGCCCGCATGACGCGGCGCTCCTTTGCCCGCTACCTGCGCCTTCGCCCCTGGCTTTCCTCCATGGGGCCCGCGGTGGTCGCCGCCGTGAGCCCGCAGGACGCGGCCCGCTTTGCCGCCCTGTTTGCGCAGGCGCAGGTGGAGGTGGTCCCCAGTCTCAAATTCGCCCTGGCCCTGGACCCCGAGGAGACACCCCCAGCGGACCTCGCCCAGATGGCGGCGGCCACCTGTCCGGTCCTGGTGCTGGGCTCCGTGCGCGCCGAAGAAGAGGACATGGTGCTCGCCCTCATCACCCATCTGCGCGCCCTGGCCCCCCAGGCGGGCATCCTTCTCTTCCCCCGCCATCTGCACCGGATCGCTGCCTGGCAAAAACACCTGGAGCGCGCCGGCATCCCCTTTCGACTGCGCTCGGAAAACCGCCCCATCGCCCCCGGGGAGGTGCTGCTGGGAGACCGCTTCGGCGAACTGCGCGCCGCCTACGCCATGGCCCACCGCGCCTTCGTGGGCGGGACTTTCGTGGGCGGCGGTCACAATTTTCTCGAACCCTTGGCCCAAGGCGTGCTGCCCTCCATCGGCCCGCACTGGGAACACTTCGCCTGGGTGGGAAAACCCGTGGTCGATCAATGGGTGACGGTCACCGCCGCCCCTCAGGAGGCCGCCCGGTCGCTGCTGCTCCCGGCGCCGCCGCGACACGCCGTGCGCGCGGCCTTTGCCGCAGCCGTAGCCGCCCAGGCCGACGGCGCGCGGCACATCGCCCGTCTGCTCACCCCCTTCCTGGAGCCTCTGCCCCAACCATGAACGTCCTTGCCATCATCCCCGCCCGCTACGCGAGCACCCGCTTTCCCGGAAAGCCCTTGGCGCCCATCCTCGGCAAACCCATGTTCTGGCACGTGGCCACCAGGGCCGCGGCAAGCCCTGCGGTCGGGCGCGTGGTGCTCGCCACGGACGACGAACGCATCGAGGCCGCAGCCCGCGACCTGGGGGTGGCCGTGGTGCGCACCCGACCCGATCACCCCAGCGGCTCCGACCGGGT
>DPEO01000029.1:2181-2877 GCA_003530935.1 Desulfomicrobiaceae bacterium
GACGAACCCCTGCTCCACCCGGAGATGCTCGACGCCCTGGTGGCGCCCTTTGCCCGCCCCGAAGTGGGGGTCACCACCTTGGCGCGGCCCATCAGCGCCCATGAGGCCACACGGCCGGACACGGTGAAAGTGGTGCGCGCCCCGGACGGCCGGGCGCTGTACTTCTCCCGCGCGCCTATCCCGTACGGCCGCGACCAGGAAGCCGAGTACCTGGGGCACATCGGCCTCTACGGGTTCCGGCTGCCGCTTCTTGAAAAGTTTGCCAAACTAGGCCAAAGTCCTTTGGAACGCGTGGAATGTTTGGAGCAACTGCGCCTTCTGGAGGCCGGCATTCCCATTCACGTGGCCATAACGCACCACATGAGCTTCGGTGTGGACCGGCCGGAAGACATCGACACCGTAACCCGCATCCTCAACGAGCAGGCATCATGAAAGCTCTCCTTGCCCTGGAAGACGGCACCCTGTTCCCCGGCACCTCGTTCACCGGACCGGGCGAAACCGGCGGGGAAGTCATCTTCAACACCGGCATGACCGGATATCAGGAAATCCTCACGGATCCGTCCTATTTTGGCCAGATGGTGTGCATGACGTACCCGCACATCGGCAACTACGGCATCAACCCCGAAGACGTGGAGTCCGGCCGCATCCACTGCGCGGCGCTCATCGTGCGTGAATGCTGCACGACACCCTCCAATT
>DPEO01000136.1:0-1075 GCA_003530935.1 Desulfomicrobiaceae bacterium
CATCTGCTCGCCGGCCACGGACTTGGTCTGGAACTCATAGCCACAGGCACAGCGCACCGTGGTGTCGTACAGCCGGGGATGGATATCCTTTTTCATGACAACAATACCTCCTCAAGAGAAAAGAGGGTGAGCGCATAGCCCAGAGCCGAAGAGAACGCAAGTCCCAAAACAAACCCCAGGCATGGCGGCCGCCGAGGCTAAGGTTGGGCTTTAGCATCGCCGAGAGTGATGGAAAAAGCAACGGAAAAGAGGTGATGCACGAAGTCCACGTACTCCACGACCACTGTGTCCGGGACTTCGATACGCGCTGGGGCGAAGTTGACTATGCCCTTGACCCCAGCCTCTACGAGATAATTGGCCGCCCGCTGCGCCCGTTCCGGAGGCGTCGTGATGATGCCGATCTCAATGCCGAGTTCCGCCACCTTCTCTTTCAGACGCCGGGAGCAAACGACCTCCAGGCCGGCGATTTCCTCGCCGATCTTGAAGGGATCACAGTCGAAGGCCCCCACCAAGATAAATCCCCGCCGCCGAAATATGCCGTGGCGCAAAAGGGTGCGGCCAAGGTTGCCGACCCCCACGAGGGCCACATTCCAGGTACGGTCAATGCCCAAGGATTTTTTGATGGACGCCAAGAGATCGGCCACGCGGTAGCCGACCCCGCGCACGCCGAATTCACCAAAATACGCCAAATCTTTGCGAATCTGCGAAGAGTTGACCCCGCATGCCTGCGCCAGGCCTTCGGAGGAAATCACGTCCTGCCCCGCCTGCAAAAGCGACTCCAACACCTGCACATATACGGCAAGGCGCTGGATGGTTGCCCGAGGGATATGGTCACTTTTGAGCTGCATGGGACAGAATAAATCCAGGAGAATGGGAGGACAAAGGGGGAGACACACTGCCTCCCCCTTTTGGAGACAAGTTAGCCAACGAAGGGGTTGGCGAAGAGCAGGATGAGGTTCACCACCAGAGCGTAAATGGCCAGAGACTCGATCATGGCCAGGCCGATGAGCATGGTCACGGTGATCTTACCAGAAGCCTCGGGGTTGCGGGCGGTGCCTTCGCAGGCAGCCTTCAG
>DPEO01000136.1:1353-6038 GCA_003530935.1 Desulfomicrobiaceae bacterium
GCCATAGCGATGTTGGAAGCCAGAGCCGGATCCGCGCCAGCGGCGAAGGCGGAAGAGGCCACGAACAAGAGAGCCACGGTGGAGAGCAGAGACAGAATACCTTTACGCATGATCCAAAAACCTCCATGAAGATAATGTTACGGTCAAAAGACCAATTCCCCACACATTAGTGTGCTTCTTCAAATGCACCCTTGAGATAGAGCATGGACAGCATGAAGAACACGAAGGCCTGAATGACGTCAGCCAGCATGAACAGGAAATACATGGGCACCGTCGAAACCACCGGCGCGAGAATGAAGAGCAGCGCCAGCACGATATCCTCACCACGGATATTTCCAAAAAGACGCAGCGAGAGCGAAAGCATACGGGCAAAGTGTCCGATGACCTCAATGGGAAACATCAACGGAGCCATCCAAATCATCGGTCCAGTAAAATGCTTGATGTAATGCAGCCCGTGCAGCTTGAATCCCCAATACTGATAATAGACGAATACGAACACCGCCATGGACGCCGTGGTGTTGATATTGGCGGTGGGCGCATCGCCGCCGGGGATCAACCCACCGACGTTGCTGCACAAAATGTAGATGAACAGCGTCGCCAACACAGGAAACACCTTGCGGCCATCTTCTCCCATATTGGCCACGACGAAATTCTCAAGAGACCCGATGAGAAACTCAAAGAAATTCTGCAATCCTCGCGGCACCAAGGAAAGATTCTTGGTCGCCAGAACGGACAGGGTGATGAGTACGGCCATAAACGTCCAGGAGTACAGGACGTGGGTCGGGATGAGGGCATGCCCATGGGCATCCACCAAGCCGATGGCCTTGACCGCCTCCTCCACGAGAAAAATGGGATGCAATCCTCCAGCCATGCTTCAAGCCTCCTTAGATGTTCTCCCCAGAAAATGAACAATTCCCCAAAGCAAAATATTCACGATCACTGTGGCGAGTCCCATGAGCACCATGGCGACGGACGCATGCCACAGGATCAAGACGACATACAACGCAACCGCCGTGAGGATGAGGCGCGCATAAAACCCCACGAGCAGCGACAGCACCGCACCCCGACGGAGAAACACCAACTCCTGAATGAACCGCGCCAGGGCAAGGAAATTGAGGGTCCCCAGCACGGCACCGATGCAGAAGTCCCGCCCCCAGCCGCCCAAGGGCAACAGCATCAGCGCGACCACCGCCACTGCCAGCTGCAGGGCGACCATACGGCGTACTTCCGGGACGAAATACCCCCACCGGTAGAGCATGGACTCAATGGCGTGCAGCATCCTTCTCCTTGCGCTCAATGCGCTGCATCTCCCGAAACATATTCCGATATCCCGCGATGATGCCAAAAATCAGAAAAACGACCAGCAGCCACGGCCTGGTGCCCAGCCATTTGTCGAGGTAGTATCCCATGACCAGACCCACGATGACCCCGGACACCAAATGGATGCCCATCACCGAGGCCATACCCAACAGCTCGAAAAAGTCGTTCTTCTTTTTCCCAAAGAACATGAGCACCACCCTGCGGAAACCGCGGTCTTGTGCAACAAATCACAAATCGGAGCCCCGGCTAGCACAAGCCCCAGCGGCCGTCAATGAAAGTTTTCTTTTCCGTAAAGAAGACGCCGCTTTTTGACAGCGCCCCAAAAAAGTCTTTATAAACAAAGAAGTAATAAATGTTCTTGCCGGGAGGCACAAGCCATTTTATGCGACAGTCCATGCCAACATTGCCTTCCATCAAACGCTGTCTTCTCCGTCACCGGGAACTGGGTTTCTCCACCAACACCAGGCACGTGCTGCGCACGTGGCGGCCAGGCCAGCCCCCGCATCCCGAAGACCTCTTTCAAGCCCGGGCACTGCGCGCCTTGGAGCGAGGGACCAGCATCCCGGACAAGGAATACAACATCTACGTCGCCGGCTCTCCGGGACTGGGGCGCACCTACCTCGTGGAGCGCTTCGTGCAGGAACGCGCCCGCAAGGAACCGACGCCGCCCGATCTCGTATACGTCCATAATTTCACAGATCCGGACCGCCCCCTGCTCCTGTCGCTGCCCGCCGGTCACGGCCGCATCCTCAAGGACATGCTCCAGCGGGCCATGCGTCGCCTGCGCCGCGACCTGCCGCGGCACTTCGAAAAGGCAAGTTATCAGCGATCCCAAAGCAAGCTCCTTGCCCAACTGGCATCCGCCCGGGAAGATCTCATGGGCAAGATGGAGGAGACCGCCGGGCGTCACGGCTTCAGCCTCGCCATCGACGGTACCGGGGGCATTTCGCTGACTCCCCTGGTGGAAGGCAAGGTCCTTACCTCGGAGGAGTACGACCGCCTCGATGCGCCGCGCAAAAAAGACATCAAGGCCCAAAGCAGCGCCGTGCTCACCGCCATTTCCGACCTCACCCGCCAGGTGAACCGCTGCGAACAGGAGTTCCGCATCCAAGAACAACGCCTGGAAGCCGCCCACGGGGCAAGCCTCGTGGACCGTCTGCTGGCGCCCGTGCGCCGCAAATTCGCGCAGCACAAGGCCGTGCTCACCCACCTCGACCAACTGCGCGAAGACATCTTGGAAAACCTCGATCGCTACCAGGGCCGACCGGAGCACGAGCCCAAAACTCCGCAAGAGCCGTCGCCGGAGGCGTACCTCGACTCCTTTTTCCAGCGCTATGAAGTCAATCTCTTCGTGGACAATGCCGAGACCCAGGGCGCCCCGGTGGTCCAGGAGATCAATCCCTCCTTTGCCAACCTCCTCGGCTGCATCGAGCGCGAGACCGAATGGGGATCCCTCTACACGGACTTCACGCTCATCCGCCCCGGGGCCATCCACAAAGCAAACGGCGGTTATCTCATCCTGCGCGTGGACGACCTCATGGGCCATCCCCTGGCCTGGGAAGGTTTGCTGCGCTGCCTGCGTACCCAACTCTCTCGGCTCGAAGACCCCAGCGATCACTTCGATAGTCTGCGCACCCACACCATCTCGCCGGCGCCGGTGCCGCTGCGCGTCAAGGTCATCCTCATCGGTGACGACGAGACCTACGAAATCCTTTACGCCAACGACGAGCGCTTCCGGAAACTCTTCAAAATCAAGGCGCACATCCAAGAAACCGTGGACCGTGACGCAGCATCCATCCAGGCCTATGCCCACACGCTCGACACCATGCTTCGTCACGAGCGGCGGCGGCCATTCACCAAGGACGCCTACGCCGCCCTCATCGACCACGCCACGCGCCTGGCCGAAGACCGCACGCGCCTGGCGCTGGCCTTCGCCCTCCAGCGGGAAGTCATGATCGAGGCAGAAGCCGTGGCCCGCGCGCGCAACGTGCGCGTCGTGGATGCGGAGATCATCCGCGAAACCCTGCGCGAGCGCGACTACCGCAATGGTCTCTACCACGAAGAGTTCCTGCGCGACTACGACCGCCGCATCATCAAGGTACGCACCCTTGGCCGCGAAGTAGGCGTGGCCAACGGCCTTTCCGTGACCCAAATCGGCGAGTACGTCATGGGCCTGCCCCACCAGATCTCCTGCACTGTGGGCGTTGGCCACGGCGGAATCATGGATCTGGAACGGGAGGCGGAGCTCGGCGGCCCCATCCACACCAAGGGGATGATGATCCTCAAGAGCTACTTCTACAATCGCTTTGCCCAAGACAAGCCCATCGTGCTTTCGGGCAGTATCTGTTTTGAACAGAGCTACGCCGAGGTGGATGGCGACTCCGCCTCCGGCGCGGAGCTGGCGGCCCTGCTCTCGGCCATCTCCGGCGTTCCCATCCGGCTCGATCTCGCCTTCACCGGCGCCATCTCCCAAAGCGGCGCCATCATGGCCGTGGGCGGGGTGGCCGCCAAAGTAGAGGGATTTTTCGAGGTCTGCCGCCGCCACGGCCTCTCCGGGACCCAAGGGGTCATCGTGCCGCGGGACAACGTGGACAACCTGGTCCTCAAGGACGAAGTGCTCGAGGCCATCCGCGCAGGCAGTTTCCACATCTACGCGGTCTCCTGCATCGAAGAAGCCATGGAGATCCTCACGGGCATGCGCGCTGGCGTGCGCTGCAAAAACGGCCGGTTCTCCCCGGGCTCTCTCTTTGCCCAAGTGGACGAACGGCTCTCCGAACTGGCCTGTCTGGCAGAGCGCACCCAGCCGCGCCGCAAAAGCCGCCGGAGCGAGACGGCGCGCGAATAATCCCCTAGGGGGTGGACGGACGGCCCTCGCCCATGGCGGCCAAGAGTCGCACCACGGCCAAGCGGTGGTCGGCCAAGGCCTGGATCACCCGGGTTTCGGCCTCGGTGCGGGCAGCCTGAGCGTCAAGCACATCCGTATTGGTGCCCACCTGGGCCTCGTAGCGGGCCTGGGCCATGCGCAAACTCTCCTTGGCGGCGGCCAAGCCGTCCTGGGCGGTCTGCAACCGCTTGGCGGCTTCGGCAATCTGCAGATACCGCTGCCGCACCTCATACTGGACCTCCAGGCGCAAGGCTTCGTACTCCTGGGCCAGACGCAGCACATTTTTTTCCGCCTGCTGGGCCGTAAAATAGGTCTGCCCCCAGTCGAAGGCCTGCCAGCGCACCCCCGCCTGGGCCTGCCAGCTGCTCGGGGCATGGTAGGCATCGCCGGACACTGAAGGATCGTCCCCGGCCCGTTGGTACTCGAAACGGGCACTCACTTGGGGATACAAAGGAGATGCCGCCAGACGCGCCTCCTGCCG
>DPEO01000136.1:6364-6918 GCA_003530935.1 Desulfomicrobiaceae bacterium
CACGCCTCCAAGCTTCGCGAAAACGGCTGAAAATCGAGCTCTCCCAAAAACTCCACCGGCGCCTTGGCCGCCAGAAGCGTCTCCAGACGCGCCTGCGCCACGGCCACGGCATTGTCCGCTGCCACCACCGCCTGCTCCGCCCGGCTCACTTCCACCTGCGCCTGGAGCACATCCAGTTTCGGCCGCAGCCCGGTCTCAAAAAAGGCCTGATTGCGGCGAAGGTGCGCCCGCAGGCGCTCCAGGCTGTCTTCCGCCGCCTTGCGGCTTGCCCGGGCCTGCAACAGGCCAAGAAACGCCTCGCGAATGCCAAGGGCGAGCTGCTCGCGGGCATGTTCCAGACGCGAGCGGAGTTCCGCCTCCTGCAGCTTGGCCTTTTCCAAGGCCGAAAGCAGGGCGAAGCCCGTAAAGAGGGGCTGATCCACCCGCAGGGTCAATTGCCAATTGTCCCGCGTGCCTGCCGGGTAGCCCAAAAGTTGCGGCGCCTCGTCCAGGCGGTTGTACCCGTATTCCACGCTCACCGCAGGCCCAAAGGCGCCGCGCGCGGCGCGCACGCC
>DPEO01000052.1 GCA_003530935.1 Desulfomicrobiaceae bacterium
CTGGACGTTTCAGCCGAAAAACACCCAGATCGCCGCCACCGAGACCTCCTCCCACGAGTATCTTCGATTTTTGGCCTTGAGCCGCTTGTATTTGGATAATTTTATGAACATCCAGGCGTCCTGGGTGACGCAAGGCCCGCATGTGGGCCAGCTGGCCCTGTGGTGGGGAGCCAATGATTTCGGCTCCACCATGATCGAAGAAAACGTCGTGGCCGCAGCAGGAGTGCATTTTCGCCTCCCGGAGCCGGAACTGCGCATGCTCGTGGAGCGCGCTGGCTTTACTCCCAAACGCCGCACCATGGATTACACTATTATCGAGGACTGATATGCATTTCGAAGCATTGGAACGCCTCCCCGAGGAAGAGAGCGCCCAGCGCCTTGCGCGGTTGCGTTTTTTTCTGGAGCGAGATTATTCCCACCTGGATGGACTGCTCGTCTTTTCGCGAGTGAATCTCTACTATCTTACCGGATCCTTGGCCCAGGGTGTGGCCTGGGTGCCGCGGGAAGGGGCTGCGGTGCTGCTCTGCCGCCGCGGCGTGGAGCGGGCCTGGTTGGAATCTCCGTGGAGTGTGATACTGGAGTTCAAGTCCTTTTCCCAACTGGAGGGAATCTTGCGCGAGGCGGGCTCTCCCTTGGGGAAACGGGTAGGGGCCGAGATGCAGGGACTTTCGTGGGCCATGGGCGAGGTGCTCTCCCGCAAGCTCCCCCAGGTGCAGTTGGAGGCCGCCGACGGGGCCTTGGCCCGGACACGGGCAGTGAAGACCCCTTGGGAGCTTGCCAAGATGCGCCTTGCAGGCACCCGCCATCATCGTGCGCTCACGGAAGCGTTGCCCGAGCACATCCGGCCTGGCATGAGTGAGTGGCAAATCGCCCAGGCCGTATGGCAGTGCTTTTTCGCCCACGGCCACCATGGGCATATGCGTATGCAGGGCCAGGGGGAGGAGATCTTTTTGGGCCATGTGAGCGCTGGAGATTCGGGAAACTATCCCAGCGCCTTCAATGGGCCGCTTGGGGTGCGCGGCGTGCACCCTGCTTTGCCGTTGGTCGGGTACGCCGGCGCGGTGTGGCAGGAGGATCAGCCCTTGGCCGTGGACTGCGGCTTTTGTGTGGAAGGGTATCATACCGACAAGACCCAGGTGTATTGGGCTTCGCAGGCCGTGGTGCCGGAGGCCGCCCGCCGTGCCCAGGAACTCTGCGAGGAAGTCCAGATGGAGATTGCCGCCCGCTTGGTGCCGGGGGCGATCCCCGCGGATTTGTACCGCATGGCGGTGCAAAAGGTGCTGCGTGCCGGCCTGGGTGAGGGGTTCATGGGCCTGGGCCGCAACAAGGTGGGCTTCGTCGGCCATGGTATTGGCCTGGCGGTGGACGAGTGGCCGGTCATTGCCCCAGGTTTTGACGAACCCTTGGAAGCGGGGATGACGCTGGCTTTGGAACCCAAGTTGGGCATCCCCGGGCTCGGCATGGTCGGGGTGGAAGACACCTTTGTGGTGACGCAATCCGGCGGTGCGCGTCTTACGGGTGAAGCCATCGGCCCGGTGTTTCTTGCCTGACGCGGGCAGGGAAGAAACACCGGAGGCGAGGAGGAATCGTGTCTCGACTGTGGCTCATTGATGCCGGGTATTTGTTCAACGCCCGCCATAGCGTGCGTCCTGGATATGAATTCAGTTATTTGAAGTTGCGGCATTACTTGGAATGCCAAGGACCCATTTGGAGAGCCTATTATTTCAACGCCAGTTCCAACCCTCCCAGCGATGCGCAGGACAATTTCCACCGCTGGTTGCGCAGCGGCCCGCCTTACGGTCCGAAGATCATCACCCAGATCTATCCCCTTCGGCAGCAACGGGCAGACAAGGCGTATTGCGAAGAGTGTGGCCAGAAGGTCGGCCTGCGCTGCCAGCATCAAGAAGAAAATGGTGCTCCCCACCGCGTGTACAACGAGATCCAAAAAGGTGTGGACGTGGGCATGGCCTTTCGTGCCCTCAGTCTTGCTGCGTACTATGAGACGCTCGTGCTCTCTTCCGGGGATGCGGACCTTGCCGATGTGGTGGATTATTTGGGGAGCAACGGCAAACGCATCGAGCTTGCGGTGTTTCGCGACGGCGTGTCCTCCGCGCTGCAGTGCCGTGCGGATCATATCTACTGGCTCAACGATGTGGCCGATACGCTGGAAAACATTCGGGAGGACGAGCGCGTCTCCAGTTTCGAGGAGGGGTGATGGCATCTGTTTCGCTCAAACACTATAGCCTGGGAGAGGAAATCGCCCATGCGACCATCCACGGTCTGGCAGCCCTGGGCGCGCTCGTGGGATTGGGGATCCTCGTTGCCCGGGCCGCGTCAGTGGGAGACCCCTGGCATGCCACCGCAGGGGTGGTCTTTGGTTTGACCATGACCGTGCTCTATACGGCGTCCACGCTCTACCACGCTATTGCGTCTCCACAGATTAAGCGTGTGCTGCGGGTGATCGACCATTGCGCCATCTTTGGACTCATCGCCGGCACCTACACCCCGTTTACGGTGGGCGTCTTACGCTCGGCACAGGGATTTGCCTTGTGCGCCGCCATCTGGGGGCTGGCCATAGCGGGTATGGCGGCCAAGTGCTTGTGTTTTGAGCGCTTTCGCCGACTTTCCATCGTCATGTACGTGGGCATGGGCTGGTTGTGCCTGGTGGCGGGGCGCGCCTTGTTCGCCGCCCTTTCCCCGGAGAGCCGGTGGTGCCTGCTTGCCGGTGGGGTGGCCTACACGGCGGGGGTGCCGTTTTATGTGTGGAAAAGGCTGCCATACCACCACGCCGTGTGGCATGGTTTTGTGGTGGCAGGCAGTGTCTTCCACTACCTGGCGGTGCTGTGGGCCGTGGGGTGAGGCGGTGCGGCAGGGTGGCGCTGTCGCCGTACCCACGTGAGTCTCGGGCCTACTGATTTGGAGGGAGCCCCTCCCATTCCTGCTCCAGGGCCCGCTCCAGGGTGGCTTGGGAAAAGAGGTCCCGCAGGATGAGCGGGCTATTGGGCCGCGTGGGAGAAAAGATGGCGAGGAGCGGGATGGAGCGCGAGCCCAGGGCCGCAAGGAGCGCCATGTTCTGGGGGTCTTCGCGAGTCAGGTCCACGCGCATGAGGACCGCGCCGTATCGTTGGGCGATGGTGCTGCTCGTCTCGGCGGTGAGCACGGTTTTTTCCAAGAATTTGCAGTTGGGGCACCAATCCGCGGTGAAGTCGAGCAGCAGCGGGGTGGTGTGTCGCAGGGCTTCGAAGCGCTGGCGGTCAAAAGGCTGCCATGGGGTGGTGGTCGTTGTGGGGACCAAGAAGATCCACGCGCATAGGGCGGCCACCCCCAGAGCGGTGCTCCGCCAGAAGAGGCGCACATACGGAGATTGCTGCAAGCCCCCCCAGCGTCCCCACATCCAAGCGCAGATCGCGCATATCCATAAGAAGGCGAGTGTCGGCACGACGCGCTCTTGAGGAAGGAGCCCCAAGAGGTAGATGGTGGTGCCCAGAAGAAAGAAGCCCAGGCCGGTTTCCAGGTATTCCATCCAGGCCCCAGGACGGGGAAAGATGCGCATGAGTCCCGGGACGGCGGCGAGCACCAGATAGGGGCTCGCCATGCCTATCCCTGCGCACGCCAAGACCGTGACAATGACCAGCGGCGGTTGGATGAGGGTCCAGGCCAACACTCCGCCGAGAAAAGGGCCGCTGCACGGGGTTGCCAGTACGGTGGCAAGGAGTCCGGTGGTGAAGGAGTCAAGGGCCCCAGGGGCGCCTTCTGGCCGGGGTTTGGATTTGAGGTTGAGCAGGGGAAGATTGAGGAGCCCGAAAAGGCTCATGGCCAGGAGGAAGACGAGGATGGCGAGGGCGGTGATGGCGTTGGGGTTTTGGAAGATCTGTCCCCATGCCATGCCTGTGGCGCCGATGGCGAGGGCCAGGATACAAAAAAAGGAGATGATCCCTGCGGCAAAGGCCAGGTTGTGGACCCGGAAGGCGCGGGACGGGGAGGTTTCGTGGGCCGTGGGCATGAGCCCGCGCAATTTGAGCCCGATGACCGGCAGCACGCAGGGCATGAGGTTGAGAAGAAGCCCGGCGACCAGGGCAAGGGGAACGGCTGTGGCAAGGCTGTGGACCTCCAGTCCGGGATCGAAGACCCGCACCACAAAGGCGGACTCCAGAGGGCCGGGTTGGGGAGTCGTCTGTGCTTGGGGCGGTGTGGGCGCAGCTTGCTCGGCCTCAGGAAGGGAGCGGGCATAGAGGTCCCACCACGGCGTGTCTTGGGGCGTGCGCGCTGCAGCCAGGGCCGCCTCGGTGATGCGGGTTTGGAGCTTTCGGCGTACCGGCTGACAGGTGGTGTCTGAGCAGAGCAGTGTACGCACCGCTACCTGGAGCTCTCCGTGCACTTGGGGGAGGGGAAGGAAGATGGGCGTGGTGCCGGTATAGAGGAGCGCCGTGGCTCCAGGGGAGAGAGGATCCGGTGTGGGGATGCCCGGAGGATAGAGGGGCGCAAGGAGCGTGCCGTCCAAACGGGCGTCCACGCGCGTGGGAAATCCACTGGACCCTGGCGTGTTGGCATAGGCGTGCCAGCCGGGATGGGGGGTGAGCTCCAGCACGGCGAAGTTGCCTTCGGGGGCGCGCACGAGCACCAGGTCCATGTCCACAGGCTCCTCGGTCGCCATGGCTGCAGAACTCATGAGAAGCAGCAGGCCAAGGATGATGATTCGTGTCCAGTACCGCACGATGACCTCCAACCCTGTTCGTAGAGGCAAAGGCCGTTTTCCGGCAAGGGGGGAGATGCCCGGGAAACGAGGCGCCGGTACCACAGGCCAGAAAAACAG
>DPEO01000134.1 GCA_003530935.1 Desulfomicrobiaceae bacterium
CCCAGCCGCCTGACCCCCCCCCCACCCCCTCCACCCCCCACACCCCCCCCGTCCTCCGGCAACTTCGGCCCCCCCACCAGCGCGGAGGCTTGCGTGCGCCCCGTGTCTTTTCCTGTCCGTCTCACCCTCTTGGTCATCGGCACGGCCCTGGCGGCCATTCTTGCCACCACCCTGGGCCAAAGCCGCGCCGCCCGCCAAGGTTTCGTGGAAAACGGCCGCGCCGCCCTCGAGCACGTGGCCGCCACCCTCGCTGAGGCCATCATCCTCCAATCCCGCCTGGAAGAAGAAGGCATCCGGGCGGATCTCGACATCGCCCGCACCACCGTGGAGCTCGCGGGCTTTCCGGTAGTGGAACCCCTGGCTGAGGCCGAAATCCTGCTCGAAGGAGAGGCGTCCCCCTCCATCCTCCCGTCCATCAAGTTGGGGATGAGTTATCTGCACGAATCCGCCCCGGCCCTCTCCAAGGCCGCAAAGCTCACCCGCGCCCGGGTGCACTTCCTACAACTTCACGAAAACCGACTGGTGCGCATCGCCGGCGGGGCACCAGAAGGAAAGCAGCCCTGGCCCCAGGGTTCCTGGCTTGCCCCGGATCACCCGGCCACTTGGAGCCTGACGCACGAGCAGCGCCCGTGGATGGGCATCGTGGAGCACGACGGCAGCCCGTGGCTTGCAGCCTATAGCCCAGTCAAGGACCTCGGTGACCAGGTTATCGGTGCCGTGGAGGTGGTACGCCCCCTCATCCGGCCGGAATTTGGACGATTCGTGCACGCAACCGGCGTAGGCGGGGCAGGCGGCGCCTGCCTCCTGGACGCCCAAGGGCGCCCCCTCACCCCGCAGGCGCCCCAAAAACTGCTCTCCCACGTGCGCACCACCCATACCCGCCAAGGGGAGTTTGCCAGCGACGGAGAGACTCTCGTGTGGCAGCAGGTCTCCGACCTTCCCTGGGGCATGCGCGCAGTACTCTGGGTGCCGCAAGCCCATCTCCTCTCCGGCCTTCAGGAGCGCATCCTCCAAGGGGTCCTCACCAGCCTGCCCGTGCCCTTGGCCCTGGCCCTGCTTGTGGGCATCGGCGGCAGCCACCTCCTCCTTCGACCTGTGGCGCGCATGGCCGAGGCTGCGACCTGTGCGGCTGCCGGCGACTATTCCCGCCGTCTGGACGCCTCCCACCACGACGCCATCGGCCAGCTCAGCCACGCCATGAATGTCCTCCTTGCCCGCCTGGAAGGACTGTTCGCCGAAATCCACCAGGCCGCCGGACAGATCACCGAGTCCGCCACCGATCTCTCCAGCAGCTCCCATGGACTGCTCACTCAAGTCGCGGCCACGGTCAGCCGCAGCGAACACGTCACCGCATCCACCCACACCATGGAGACCAACCTCGACGCTGTGGCCGCAGCCATGGAAGAGGCCAGCGCCAATGCCCAGGTCCTGACCCAAAGCGTGGAAGAGATTTCCGCCCACATGAACCGCATGCGCGATGACGCCGCCGCCAGCCGCGCCACGGCCGACGCCGCCATGGGCCACGCCAGCGCCGCCGCAGAAACGACCCGGCAATTGGAAGCCGCCTCCCGGCGCATCGACGAGGTCACAGGCCTCATCCATTCCATTGCCACCCGCACCCAAATCCTCGCCCTCAACGCCACCATCGAAGCCGCCCGCGCCGGCAATGCCGGTCGGAGCTTTGCCGTGGTTGCCCGGGAGATCAAAGATCTGGCGCAAAAGACCGCCGAAGCCACCGCGGAGGTGGATGCCGCCCTCTCCAGTATCCGCGAAAAAGCCCACGCGGCCCGAGAACACAACGATCAGGTCCAGACCATGTTGGCCACCACCCACACCTCCATGACCGCCGTGGCCGAAGCCATCAGCATCCAAGCACACAGCGTGCAGGAATCCTCCACCGCCATCAGCCAACTCTTCCTCGGTCTGCAGGAAATCTCCGCCAAAGCCTCGACCATCGCAGCCCTGTGTCAGGACACCACCCAGGACATGACCGCGGTCCACCACGCCACCGACACCCTGCACGCCGAAGGCAACGCCATCCGCACCAAGGCCAGCGACCTTGAACTCCTGGCCCAACGGTTGCTCAGGCTTATCCTCCACGACAAAGCCCAATGGCCCCAATCGGTTGCAACCAGTGACGCACCACAAACGCACCCTCGGCAAAGCCCGCCCTACCCCTCCAAGACTTCGGAACAAGCGCCCCAAACCTCCCCGCTCTCCCGCTTTTTGCGCCGCCACGGCACCCAAACCCCACCGCCGCCTGCGGCACGCCGGCATGACGCGATGCAATGACTCCAGGGGAGCCAACACCCGCAGCACCATCTCCCGCACCCTTGCCAGCAGGCATGGTCCGAACTATTTTGGGCGCATGCATCGCCTCTTCATTATCCTGGGCATGATCTTGGTGGCGGTAGGGCTTCTGTGGCCGGTACTGCGCCGCTTCCCTTGGGGAAGACTCCCTGGAGACATCCTCATCGAGCGACCCGGCTTCACCTTCGCCTTTCCCATCACCACCTGCATCGTGGTGAGCCTGGTCTTAAGCCTCATCTTCTGGGTCTTGCGGCGCTAGCGCCTCCACACTCCAGAGGTCCCTCCAAAAACCGCCGGCCCGAATCTTCAGAGGGGAACGCTCTCATTGCCCGATCCAAGGGCGGCAATGTCATGGCCTGACAACAGGGCGAATCCACGCTTTTGACTTCCCACGCGCCCCGGGCTAGCCTTTCTTCCATCCTGACCGCCAGGAGGTGGCACCGTGACGCGCAAGAAACTGCCCATCGGCATCCAGACCTTCTCCGAGATCCGACGCGAAGGCTACTATTACGTGGATAAGACGCCCTTCGTGAGCGCGCTTGCCGAAAGCGGCAAATACTATTTCCTCTCCCGGCCCCGGCGCTTCGGCAAATCCCTGTTCCTGGACACCCTGGCCGAGGCCTTTGCGGGAAACCGCGCGCTCTTCACCGGCCTCTATCTGGAAGATCATTGGGATTGGGAGAAGCGCCACCCAGTGGTGCGCATCAGCTTCGCCGAAGGGCAACTCCAGCAGGCCGCCCAATTGGAAGAACACATCCATGAAATTCTGACGGAAAATGCCCGGCGTCTCGGGGTGCCCATCGATCCTGCGCCCAAAGGCGTCCACCTGCGCTTCGGCCAACTCATCACCCGCGCCGCAGAGACCTATGGACACCAAACCGTGGTCCTGGTGGACGAATACGACAAGCCCATCCTCGACAATCTCACCGATCCGGACACAGCGCGGGCCATGCGCGAGGGCCTGCGCAACCTCTACTCCGTGCTCAAGGGCCGGGATGCGGACCTACGCTTCGTGTTCCTCACCGGGGTGTCCAAGTTCAGCAAGGTGAGCCTCTTTTCCGGGCTCAACAATCTCAACGACATCACCGTGGACGACCGCTACGCCGCCCTCTGCGGCTACACCGAAGACGACCTGGACACGGTCTTCGCCCCGGAGTTTACCGCCGCAGCGGCCGAAGGCCGGCCCTTGGACCGCCGGCAGGTGCGGGCCTGGTACAACGGCTATAGCTGGGGCGGGCCGCAGCGGGTCTACAACCCCTTCGATGTCCTGCTCGTGTTCGACAAACGGGATTTCCGCGCCTGGTGGTTCGAGACCGCCACCCCGCGCTTTCTCGTGCAGTGGCTGGCCCGCCACCGTTTCTACACCCCGCAGCTGGAGCGCCTCTACGCCAGCGAGCAGCTGCTCTCCGCCTTCGATGTGGTGCACATCTAGCCCGAGGCACTGCCCTGGCAGACCGGGTACCTCACCCTCACCGGCGTGCACGACTATGCCGGCGTGACTGCGTACCGCGGGGTCGTGCCCG
>DPEO01000079.1 GCA_003530935.1 Desulfomicrobiaceae bacterium
GAGACAGGCATGCCCGTGGGCATCCAGTTCTTCGGCCGGGCCATGGACGAGGCCACCCTGTTGCGTGTGGCCGCAGCCCTGGAAGCGGCCCGCGGCCCCATGCCCGCTCCGTCCGTCTAAGCTACCGTGGCCAGGAGTCGCCCTGGCCTTGGGCCCAACCATGCGCCACCCTGCACCTTCATGCGCCGTCGCGGTAAGCGGCGGCGCTGATTCCCTCCTCACCCTGCTGCTCCTCCAGGAAGCGGGCGTCCCCACCCACGCGGTGCACGGCAGATTTCTGCCGCCAAACGCACACAGCCGCCTGCGGGAGGAACGCCTGGCGGCCGTGTGCGCCGCGCGCGGCATTACCCTCACGGTGCTCGACCTTACCGAGACCTTTGCCCGCACCGTCGTCCAACCTTTCGTGCGCGACTACGCCGCAGGCCGCACCCCCAACCCCTGCGCCACCTGCAACCCGACCATGAAATGGGGCGTGCTCTGGGAGGAAGCACGCGCACTGGGGGCCACGACATTTGCCACCGGGCACTACGCCTGCGCCCACGACGGAATGCTTCTGCGCGGCGCAGACCCCACCAAGGACCAAAGCTATTTTCTCGCCCTGGTATCTCAGGAGCGCCTGCGCCACACCCTGTTCCCCCTGGGAGGGC
Source organism: Desulfomicrobiaceae bacterium (assembly GCA_003530935.1). Taxonomy (GTDB): domain Bacteria; phylum Desulfobacterota; class Desulfovibrionia; order Desulfovibrionales; family Desulfomicrobiaceae; genus Thermodesulfomicrobium. Next base: position 648 of record DPEO01000079.1, read on the forward strand.
GCACCAAGGCGTGGGTACGCGCCGAGCTTGCCCGCCGGGGCATCACCCCTCCGGAAGAGCGTGAAAGCCAGGACATCTGCTTTGTCCCCGGCACCTACCACGACCTCATGGCCGCCCACGGCGTACCCGCCACACCAGGCCCCATCGTGCTCGCCGACGGCACCCCGGTGGGAAGGCATCAAGGGCTGTGGCGATTCACCATCGGCCAGCGCCGGGGGCTCGGCATCGCCTACCGCGAGCCCCTCTTTGTCATCGCCAAGGATCCGGCGACCAACACCGTGATCGTGGGCCCCAAGTCCGCCACTCTGGCCTGGGGATGCCGCACCCAGCCCGCCAACTTCTTGGCCCCCCCAACGACCTGGCCGCAAGAGCTCTTGGTGCAGACGAGTTTTCGCCAAAAGCCGCAGCCCGCCCGGGTGACCGTAGCGGCGGACCAGACACTGACCATCCGCTTCCAGGCCCCAGGCCCCAGGCCCACACCGGGGCAGCTGGCCGCCGTCTACCACGGCGACCGGGTGCTGGCCGGCGCCATCATCCACGCCCCCCTGGAGGCCGTATGACCCCAGCGTCCACGCCTTTGACCGCCTTTCCGGCCGGCACCCGCGTCTTCTTCAGCACCCAAGGCTGCCGGGTAAACCAATACGAAACCGAAGTTCTGCGCGCCTGGGCCGCAGGTCTGGGCTGGGAGGAAGTCGACGCGGCAGCGACGGCGGACCTTGCCATCATCAATAGCTGCGCCGTCACCGAGGCCGCAATGCGGGATTTGCGCCGCATGGTGCGCGCCCTGCGCGAGGCGCGGCCAGAAATCCGTATCGTGGTCACCGGCTGCGCCCCTGAGGCGGACCCGCGCCTGCGCGACTGCCTCGCGGTGGAGGTGTTGCCGCAAGCGGCCAAACGCCAGTTCCTTGCCTTGGCGCGAACCCAGATCCCACGCCGCCCCCGCCACCGCACCCGGGCCGTGGTGGGCATCCAGGACGGCTGTAACACCCGGTGTACCTACTGCATCATCCCCATCACCCGCGGACCGGCCCAAAGCCGCGCCCCCGAGGAGGTCCTCGCCGAGGTGGATGCCCTGTGCCGCCAAGGCGTGCCGGAGATCACGCTGAGCGCCATCAGCACCCGGTGGTACGCTTGCGGCGCCACGGATTTCTGGGACCTGGTGGCCATGGTGGACCGCATGGTGGCGAGCCGGTACGCCGGGCGGACCCGACTGCGCCTGGGATCTCTGGACCCGGTGCAGTTGGATGCCAAGGCCGCGGCAACCCTCGCCCAATGCCAGGCGGTGTGCCCGCACCTGCACCTTTCGCTGCAAAGCGCAAGCCCCTCGGTGCTTGCCCGTATGGGCCGCAGCCACTACCATCCAGACGCCATCCTCCGGTTTGTGGACTCACTGGCGGCCGTGTGGCCCGTCTTTGGCCTCGGGGTGGACGTCATCGCCGGATTTCCTGGAGAAACGGAAGCGGAGTGGCAGGCGACCCTGGATTTTGCCCGGCAACTGCCCCTCACCTACGCCCACGTCTTTCCGTACTCCGAGCGGCCGGGCACCGTAGCTGCCGGCTTGCCCGGCGCGATTCCTCGACCGGAGCGCCAGCGCCGCGCCCGGGCCTTACGGGAGTGCGTGCGCCAAATCCAAGCGCGCGTGTGGACGGCCATGCACGGGCGCACAGTGCAGGTAGTCCTGGAGACCGCCACCCAAGGCCGCGCCGAGACCTACGCGCCGTGCCGTCTCACCCGCCCCATGCCCCCAGGGGGCATCGTCTGCGCCACGGTGATCACCACCAGCGCCGACCGCCTCGTGGTGCGCCCCACCGAGGAGAACCTCTCATGAGCATCCCCCACGAACCCGCGCCCGCCAAGGCGGTGCTCTCCATCTTGAGCGCCCGATGGGACTCTTTTTGGCCAGGACTCCTGCCCCGTCTCGAAGCCATCTTGGGGCCGGTGGATTTTCACAGCGACCTCATTCCCTTCACCCAAACCACGTATTACGACGCGGAGTTGGGCACGCCGATCTTTCGCCGCATCCTCTCCTTTGCCACGCCGCTTCCCATGGACCG
>DPEO01000080.1 GCA_003530935.1 Desulfomicrobiaceae bacterium
CTTGCAATGCCGGGCTTGCGCCCAGTATCCCCGATGTGTCGAATGCCATGGTCACCTGCCTCGTTGCCCACTTCCTGATGCGGACCGCAGGCGCTGTCAAGAATATGACGCTTCTTTCCTTTCCTCATCCCCTCACTTCGGCACAATTCGTCCGCCGGGAAAAGCGCTTTCTGGTGCATTGCCTGGTGGACGGGCGACCTGCCATGGCGCATACCAATAATTCCGGATCCATGCGTGGACTGTTGCGCCCCGGGATGCCCATTCTCCTGTCACGGGCCACGTCTTCGGGGCGAAAACTGCCCTATACCCTGGAACTGGTCTGCCCGGAGACGGCGTGGATCGGCGTCAATACCGCCGTGCCGGGGCGGATGCTCCGCCAGGCCGTGCACGAAAACGCCATCCCGGAATTCGCCGGTTTTGCGCAGCTGCGCGCAGAAGTCCGCCACGGCCAAAGCCGGTTGGACTTTGTCCTGGACGGCCCTGCAGGGCGCATCTGGGTGGAGACCAAAAACGTCACTCTGGCGGAACAAGGGACGGCCCTCTTCCCCGATGCGGTCACGGTTCGAGGCACCAAGCATGTGGAGGAACTTACCGCCATGGCCAAGGCAGGGGCCGAGACCGCGATTTTCTTTGGTATCCAGCGCACAGACTGTGCGGCCTTCGGCCCTGCCGCCCATATCGATCCGGCCTTTACTCAGGCATTCGCCGCAGCGCTCCGCGCCGGCGTGCGTATGCTCCCCTATGTCTTGGAGCCGTCGCCAAGCGGCATCCGTCTGCGGCACCGACTTCCTCTTGTCCTTCCCGGAGCGTCATCATGTCCGACCATTTGACCCGCGTTCTCGCCCCTTCCGTCAATCTTCGCGCCGTGGCGTGCATCACCACCAATACCGTGGCCGAAGCCTGCCGCCGCCACCAGCCAGCGCCTACGGCGGCCGTGGCCCTCGGCCGGGCGCTCACCGCCGGGGTACTGCTCGGCGCCTTGCTCAAAGGCCGGCAGCGTCTCGCCCTCAAGTTCGAAGGCAGCGGTCCGCTGGAAAAAATTGTGGTGCAAGCCGATGCCCACGGCGGGGTGCATGGCTACGTGGCCCATCCAGACGTGGATCTGCCGCTTCGTCACGACCGTTTCGACGTCGCCGGAGCCTTGGGGGCCGGGGTGCTTACGGTCTCCAAGGACCTCCTCCTCAAGACCCCCTATCAGGGAGTGGTCCACTTGGTCTCAGGAGAGATCGGCGAGGACGTGGCCTACTACCTCACCGAATCCGAGCAAATCCCCTCGGCAGTGGGCGTCACCACCATCCCGGACGCCCACGGGGGCGTCATGGTGGCGGGTGGGTTTCTCATCCAAAGCCTTCCGCCGGCCAATGCAGATGCCGTCGACGCGGTTTTGCAGCGCATCCAAACCTTGCCGCCTCTTGGCCGGATTTTCCACGACGAGCCGTCCGCTCAAGGACTTTTGGAGCGCATCTTCCACGGCATGGACATGGAAGTTCTCGAAACATCCCCTGTGGCGTTCCGGTGCAGTTGCTCCGAGCAGCGCATCCTTCAAGCCCTGGGCACCTTGGGGCGGGACGAACTCTTGCGCCTCGCCGCAGAAGAAGAGGCCATCTCCATCCGCTGTGAGTTCTGCGGTGAAGAATATCGCTTTTCCCCGCTCCAACTCCACGAGCTCGTGCGCCAACTCCCCAGCCCCCCGCAGCCGGAAAGCGGCGCCCCTGCCTAATGGGGTGCATCGGCACCGTTAAATGAGGGTGTCGAGGAGCGCCCCAGTCATGTCCGCCTGGGTACGGATGGCCACGGCATTGGCGGCATAGGCCGCCTCGTCTTGCACCATCTGCACCATCTCCGTGGCCAAATCCACGTTGGAGCCCTCCACGAGGGTATCTTCCGGGCCCGGCACGAGCGGGCCTGCAGAGGTGTCTTCGCGGATTTCCGCCACACGCACGCCCTGGTCGCCAGGACCGCTTTCCAGGCGGGCCTCCTTGGCGCGGTAGCCGGGGGTGTTCATGTTGGCCACGTCATTGGCCGTGACCGCCTGCGAGATGCCGAGTGCCGAAATAGCGCTGAGATTCGTCTCCATGGCGCCCTCCTTGTGCGAACAGTATGGAGCGATGCCGTCTTCGTCCAGAGGCCGGCACGGAATTTATGCGCCGGCCTCCCATTCCACGACCTGGCGACGGGTCGCGGCGGGTTTTGGGAACCCCACCCCGACCGCAAGGAGCCTGGGCTTCCGAGGAGCGCAGCGGTATTTGGCGGCGTCGTTGCGGGCCTGAAGCTGCGCCCAAACCTCGCCGGGGGAACTCACCTTGAGCGCAACGCGCCATAGCGCGCCGAACCGGCCTGGGGCATGCGGTCCAGCCGGGCCCAAGCGCTACGCACGGGCATCGTCAGGACCGTCCACGGAGGCGGTCCAGCGTCGCGCATTGTCGCGAAGTGGGCGCCGGAGGCTACGGTCCATGCGGCCCGTCGGATGTCCTTCAGCAGGACGGATGCGGATCACGGGGCAACTGCGGCGTCGGCGCCTCGCCGTCGGCCCACGACTCGATACACGCATAGGCGCTGTGGTTATGGATGGACTCCATGGACTCCACCTCCACCCGAAAGCCCTGCACCCGGGGATGAGCGGCCAGGCGCTGGGCCGCAGCGCGCACCACATCTTCCACAAAGGCCGGATGGGCAAATGCCGTCTCGGTGACGTGCTTTTCGTCCTCCCGCTTGAGCAGCGGGTACACCGGCGAGGATGCCGAGTCCTGGGCGATGGCGATGAGGTCTTCAATCCAGAGCATGCCGGAAAACTGGGCCTCCATGCGTACCAGCGCCCGCTGGCTGTGGGCACCCTCCCGACTGATGGCCTTGGAGCACGGGCACACGGTCATCACCGGGACCTCCACCCCCAAGGTCATACGGGCGCCGTCTTCTCGAAGGCTGCCGCGCAGCCAACAGCTGTAGTCCATGGGCGCCGCGCTGCCGGTCACTGGGGCATGACGCGCCAGAAAATACGGGAACCGAAAGCACAGGAACGCCCGTCGCGCCTCCAGACGAGCGCGCACATCGGCCAGAAGTGTGCGACAGGTCTGGGCATCCAGAGCGAAGTCCGCCGCAGCCAGGGCCTCGAGAAACCGGCTCATATGCGTGCCTTTGAAATGCGCCGGCAGCTCCACCCCCAGCTCCACCTGGGCCACGGTATGCTGCACCCCACGCTCCCGGTCCCGCACCCGAAGCGGCACCGCCACGTGCCGCACGCCCACCCGGTCGATGGGCAGGGGGACTTCCGCCGGATCCCGCTGCACGTCACGCATTACGGCAAATCCTGACCTGTAGTGGACAGGGTGAGCTTGCCGTGCTTCACCCCTTTGGTGGCGATGAGCCGCTCCGCGGTCACCTTGAGCTCCTGACCCGGGCCACGCAGGACCAGGACTTCCATGCAATTGTGGTGGTCCAGGTGCACGTGCAGGGACACCACGATGACATCCAAAGACGAGTGCTGGATCTCGGTCATCTTCTGGGCCAGATCCGATTGGTGGTGATCGTACACCAAAGTGAGGGTACCGACCATCTCTTTGGCTTTGTTGATATCTTCCCACTCCTTCTGCACCAAGGCGTTCCGAATCAGATCCCGGATGGCCTCGGAGCGGGTCTGGTAGCAGCGCTCCTCACACAGGGCGTCGAACTTCTCCAGCAGGTCCGAATCCAGCGACACGCCAAAACGGATGGTCTGTCCCATGCTCACTCCCCCTTGAGTTGGAGTTCCCAAATACGCACGAGCGACGGTTTCCCGTACCAGGGAAGCTCCGCTTCCTGCCGGCAGATGACCCGCCAGCCACAACTCCGGAAGCGATCCCATACCGGACGGGACACCGCCCGGTCCGGATCCGACAACCACACCCGACCCCCCGGGGCCAAAAGCCTCCGGAAAAGCCCTTCCAAGGCAGGGAAAAACCGCGTCTCGTACAAAATATCCGCCCCCCAAATGCGGGCAAAGCTCGCAGGCCGAAACGGGGGGCGATTCCAATCCCCGGCCACCCAGCTCGGCGCGACGGCCACGGCGTTGTGCACCGCGTTCCTGCGAGCAAAGGCGAGCGCGTCATGGATGAGGTCCATCCCCACCACCTGCGCCCCGCACTGCGCCGCCACCAGACTGGAAAGCCCAAGGCCGCAGCCCACATCCAGGCAGCGCAGCCCCTGCACGGCCACACCTTCGCGCGCCACGAACCGGGCGAGCCCCACTGCGGCGGGCCACAGCTCGACCCAGTAGGGGATACGGTCTTCGGCCGCAGGGTCGTCTTCAGGAAAGTCCGCCCACAGGCTCTCCAGATCCGCCGGCCGCAAAAGCTCCCAACGCCGTCCCGCCACTTGAGCACAGAGCACGCCGCCACTCATACCGCAGCCTCCTCTTGGCGCGCGGCCCCAGCCATGTAGAGTCCAATGCGCGCCACTTCGCCCTCGTCGTCCGCAGCAAAGGACGCCACCACTTGCCCGCGGTACAAGACGACGATGCGATCGGCCACGGCCAGGGCTTCCGCCACTTCTCCGGTGACCAAAAGCACCCCGGCCTCTTCCCGCGCGGCCAAGAGGGCACGCCAGACTTCCTGGGTGGCGGCAATATCGAGCCCCTGGGTAGGCTGATCCGCCACCACCAAGCGCGGCCGACGGGCGAATTCCCGCGCCAGCACCAATTTCTGGAGATTGCCACCGGAAAATTGCCGGGCCGCCATCTCGGGCCGCGGGGGATAGACCCCGAAAGTGTCCATGAGCTCCACGACCTTGGCCCGCGCCCGCGCGCGCTCCATCCATCCCCAGCGGGAATAGCCCTGCCGGGTGGTGAGGAGGAAATTGTCCACCGTGTCCATGTCCCGACACACCGCCACCCCGAGGCGGTCCTCCGGGACATACCCGATGCCGCCCTGCCACGGGGCGCGGCAGTGAAAATCCGCCCAGGGTTGGCCCAAAATCCACGCCTCGCCTCCTTGCGGGGCGCGCAGGCCGCAGACCACTTCCACCAGGGCGCTCTGGCCATTGCCCGCCACGCCCACCACGGCCACCACCTCGCCCTGGCGCACCCGCAAATCCACTCCGGCCAAACCGCCTCCATGAACGCCAGAAAGACGCAGCACCGCCTGACGAGGCTCCACGGGCGGGCGATCCACCGCAAGCAGCACGTCCCGTCCCACCATGCGCCGGGCGAGCTCCGCCGGAGAAGTCACCTCGGAGACGAGCATCTCGTCCACGATGCGGCCGCGACGCAAGATGGCCACCTCATGCGCCACGGACAAGACTTCGTTCAGCTTATGGGAGATGAAGACCACCGCCACCCCTTCCTCGGCCAAGCGACGCAGCGCGACAAAAAGGGCCTCCGTCTCGGTGGGGGTGAGCACCGCTGTGGGTTCGTCCAGAATGAGCACCCGGCAGCCCCGGGCAAGGACCTTCACGATCTCCACCCGTTGGCGCTCGCCCATGGAAAGGTCCGCCACCCGGGCCATGGGGTCCACTTCCAACCCCAGGCGCTTGGCCAACTCCGTCACCCGACGGGCCTGGGCCGCGGGCGAAACCCACGCCCCGCCCTCCTGCCCCAAGGCGACGTTCTCCGCCACGGTCATGGCGGGCACCAAGGTGAAGTGCTGATAGACCATGCCGATGCCCGCGGTCAGGGAATCCCGCGTGGAGCGAAAGACGGTCGGAACGCCATCCACCAGGATGGTGCCCTCATCCGGACGGTACTGACCGGCCAAGACCGCCATGAGGGTGGATTTCCCGGCCCCGTTCTCTCCGAGCACCGCCTTGATGCGGCCAGGCCGGATGTCCAGGCTCACCCCGTCACATGCCGTGACCGGGCCAAAGCGCTTGACGATATGCTGCAGGCGGATGATGGGCTCCACACTATCCCTGCCGCATGCCTGCAATGGGTTGGACGAACTGGGATTCGGCATCCCAAGGGAAGAGAATCCAGGTATCCTGGCTCACCTCCGTGATGAAGGTGTCCACCAAGGGGCGGCCTGCAGGCTTGGCGTAGAGGGTGGCGAAATGCGCCTTGGGGTACATCTCCCGAATCACCTTGGCGGTGCGGCCGGTGTCCACCAAATCGTCCACGATGAGCCACCCTGCGCCGTCGCCGGTGACACTTTTGAGCACCTGGACCTCGCCTTTGTGCTCCTGCCAATCATAACTGGCCACACACACGGTATCCACCAAGCGAATGTCCAACTCTCGGGCGACAATGGCCGCAGGCACGAGGCCGCCGCGCGTCACGGCGATGATCCCCTGAAAATACTCCAACTCCAAAAGCCGCCAGGACAACGCCTTGGCGTCGCGGTGCAACTGATCCCAGGAAATGGGGTAGGTTCGTTGATAGCGTGTCATGGTTATTCCGAAGGTTCGGGGTTGATGCCAAGGGCCGCCGGCGCCCCAAAGAAGCGTCCCCAGCGGCTTGAGACAGCGAGCACGACAATGGTCAGGACATAGGGAAGCATCAGCAAAAGGGACGACGGCACGGCAGTACCCGCGGCCTGCAGCCGAAGCTGAAAGGCCATGACGCCCCCAAAAAGATAGGCCCCCACCATCGCCCGGCCAGGACGCCAAAAGGCGAAGATCACGAGTGCCACGGCAATCCAGCCCCGCCCCGCGGTCACGCCATTGGTCCATAGATGGGTGAAGGCAAGGCTCAGGTACGCCCCCCCCACGCCGATGAGCATACCGCCCACGAGACACGCGCCCAGGCGCAACCGGGCAACGGAAAGCCCGGCCGCTCGGCACGCTGTGGGGCTCTCGCCTGCGGCCCGCAGCCGAAGCCCCCAACGGGTGCGGGAAAGCCCCACAGTGGCCGCCACCGGCAAGGCGTATGAAAAATACACCAGCACGTCCTGGCTGAAGAGCACCGGGCCAAGTACCGGAATCTCCCGCAACCCAGGAATAGGCATGGGGTCGAACCCCGGGGCCGCAAGGCCGACGTACGGCGTGCCGAGAAAATTGGCCAGCCCCGTGGCCAGGATGGTGAGGGCCAAACCCGAGACCACCTGGTTGGCCAGGGCGTAGGTGCAGACCACGCCGTGGAGCAAACAGGCCGCAGCCCCCGCACCCGCGGCAGCCGCCAGCCCCAGCCACGGGCTGCCGGTCGCCATGCTCATCCAAAAGCCTGCGAGCGCCCCGAGCAGCATGGCCCCTTCCACGCCCAAGTTGAGGATGCCCGCACGCTCCATGAGGATCTCTCCCACAGTGGCGTAGAAGATCGGAGTGCCGGCCTGCACTGCAGCCGCCAAAACCGGAAGGAGCATCTCTGCGGTCATGCCTGCCTCCGCACAATCTGGTAACGGGTCCAAAAGCCGCCCACGAGCACCATGAGCAGCATCGTCCCCTCCACCATGGTTCCAAAAGCCGCCGGCACCTGGAGATCCAATTGCAGACTCTCCAGGCCCACGCGCAAGGCCGCGAGGAAAAGCGCCACGACAGCCACGCTTCCGGATCGCAGGCCGGACAACCACGCCACCACGATGGCGGTATACCCATACCCCGTCATGATGCTCGGCTGCAGCCGGCCCAAAGCGGCCGAGACCTCCAAGAATCCGGCAAGGCCCGCCAAAGCGCCGCCCGCCACGAGCACCACGGCGACCCATGCCGCATACGGGATCCGGGCATAGCGGGCCGCCGCAGGATTTTGGCCGCAGACAGCGATCTCAAACCCCGCCCGGGATGCGCGCAGCACCCAGGAGAGGAGCACGCCCACCACCAGGCAGAGCACCACACCCCAATGGATGCGTGTGCCCGGCAGGGCCGGCACCAGGGCAGCGGGCGCAAACTCCGCGGTCATGGGGAAGCCAAAGCTCGCAGGATCCTTCCACGGGCCAAAGACCAGAAATTCCAACACCAAGATGCCGATGTAGTTGAGCATCAACGTGACGATGGTCTCGTTCGCCCCGCACCATACCCGCAAAGCGGCGGCAATCATGGCCCATAGGCCGCCGGCCACCATTGCCGCAATGGCCATGAGCGGAAGCAGTACCCAGGCGGGAAGCGTCGCTCCCCACGTCAGCGCCACCCCAGTGGCCCCCACCGCACCCAAGGCGAATTGTCCCTCCGCGCCGATGTTCCATACCGCCATGCGAAAGGAAAGTCCTACCCCCAAGGCGCACAAAAAAAGGGGAATGGCCTTGAGCACACAGTCCTCCAGGGCCCACACCGAACCCACGGGGCTACCGAGCAAGATTCCCATGCCGCGCCACGCCGGTTTGCCCTGGAAGCTCAAGAGGGCGCCGCCGACCGCCAAAGCTACGGCCACCGCCCCGAGAAAAACGAGACAGGAGCCCCACCAAGGGAGGGGCTCCCGCCGTTTACGTACAACAAAGGCCACAGGCTACTCCAAGGTCCCAACCACGCCGCGGACAAACCAGTTCATGGACAAAAGCTCCGCATCCGAGAGCGCCTTGCCTGCGGGCACCCGCTCCACACCCTTTTGGTCTGCGATGGGGCCCACAAACACAGGGTTTTCTCCCTTGCCAATGGCCTCCTTGGCGGCCTGCACCTTGGCGCGGACCTCTTCCGGCACCATGGGACCAAAGGGGGCGATGTCCACCACGCCCTTGTCCATACCCCACCAATAGGAGTCCGCCTTCCAGGTGCCTGCCTGGGCCTGGCGCACCATTTCCGTGTAGAAAGGAGCCCAGTTCCACACCGCGGCCGTCAAATGCGCCTTGGGGGCAAACTTGGCCATATCGGAATTGTAGCCCACGGAATACACCCCGCGTTCCTGCGCGGCCTCTTGAGGGGCCGGAGAGTCCTGATGCTGGGCGATGACATCGCAGCCCGCATCCAAGAGCGACTTGGCGGCTTCCTTTTCCCGCGCCGGATCATACCAGGTCTTGGTCCAGACCACGCGCACCTCGGCCTTGGGATTCATCGCCTGGGCGCCCAGGGCAAAGGCATTGATACCCCGGATCACCTCCGGGATGGGGAAGGCGGCCACATAGCCCAGAAGATTGGACTTGGTCATGGCGCCGGCCACCATGCCCGTCAGGTAGCGCGCCTGGTACATCCGACCGAAGTAATTGGCCATATTGGGCGCGGTCTTGTACCCGGAACAATGGAGGAATTTGACGTCGGGAAACTGTTTGGCCACTTTCAAGGTCGGGTCCATGTACCCGAAGCTCGTGCTGAAGATCATGTCGTAGCCCTTACGCGCCATGGTGGTGATCACGCGCTCGGCATCCTGGCCTTCAGGCACGGATTCCACGAAAGACGTGGTCACGCCCTCCATGGCCTCCACGGCCTTGCGGCCCTGGTCATGGGCGTACGAATACCCCGCATCGCCCACCGGGGAGACATACACAAACCCCACCTGGAAATCCTTGGCCCACGCCCCGGTGGTCCAGAGCAGCATGGCCAGCACCATCATCCATCGTGCGCGCATTCCATAACTCCTTGCGTCAAAAATACGGGAAAGAAGCCTCCAACACGTTACCTCAGGGCCATTGCACATAGCCAAGTGCACGCCCCGAGGCAATGGCACACCCGCGAGCCCGCCCCCAAGGAAGTCAGTCCGAAAACCGCCCGCGCCGATCGATCCAGCGCCCCAGCTCCTGGACTTCCGCCTCCCAGGCAGGGGAAAACCGAAGCATGACGAACCGGGCCCAGACCGCATCCACAAAGTCCATGGCCTGCTCCAGAAGAAAGAGCTTTTCCAGGATGCGAGCATCCGGATCTTCGCCCTCTTCCAGACGCATATCCACTTTGGGGGTCTTGAGGCTGGAAAGCGTCAGCCGCGCCGCATCCACGCTCACGCTCCACTCGGCCTCGTCCTTTTCCAAGCGCAAGCGGACGCTATCCACCTTTTTCCCGGCAGCAAGACCGGTGCGCGCCTCGGTAAGGCTGGCCATGGGGCCGCTGCAGACCGCCGTTTCCCGGCCCTCGCCTTCGCCGCCGGTGACCCGCACCCGCTGCTCCACGAAAAGCCGAAAGGCCTCCCCGCCGGGGGTAGCAAAAAGGCCGTTCTCCCGCTCACTGACAAACCACAGCCAGGTCAAAAATTCCTGACCCAGATCGGTGGCGATACGGCGTGCGCGTTCCAAGTCCATCAGACAACTCCTGGGGTGAAGATCGTGGGAGCATGGTCATCCAAAAGCGAAAGCTCCGCGACATCGAGGAGGGCTCGGGCAGAGAAATACGGATCCATGGGCTCCAGGTGCAGTCCAAAGGTCTGGGTGAACATCTCATGGAACAAATCGATGACCTTGGGATGCACCGAGGCCAGATATACATGATGGCGCCGTACATTCCAAACCACCTGAAATATCGCGGGGATCGGCAAGAACCGCGCCCGCAGCGCCAGGGCCACCCGCTCGCGGATCTCCAGCTTCTCGTCCTTGGAGAGGAACTTTTTGCCTTCCGCCTTGGCTGCGGCAAGGGCCTGGCCCATGGCCACGGCCACGTGTTTCTTGAAGACCGCGGCAGGCACCCGCCGCGTATCCAGACGCAGGGCAAAGACGAGATAGTCTCCCAAATCTACGGGCTCGTTCTCAAACGAGGTGTCCAGCATATTGCCGAAGGCCACCCAGCCGAAGGAACGTTCCTCCGCCGTATTGTCGATGTCCCGAAAGGCGTACCGGCGCAGGCGCTCCGCAGCCTCCGCCAAAACGGTCGGCTCCACGGTGTCTTCCACCAGCCGAAATCGGGTAAGGCTCATTGAGCCAGCAAGAAATCCCATACGTATTCCTTATGTGAAGGGCACATGGTTTGACGAAAAGGCGCTTCTTTTTCTACATGGCCGGTGGCGTCAAGTCCATCTTCAGGAGCGCTCTCCATGACACGTGCCATCTGCATCCACGGCCATTTCTATCAGCCGCCGCGCTTTGACCCATGGCTCGAAGACGTCCTGCCCGAAGGCAGCGCCGCCCCGGACCACGATTGGAACGCCCGCATCTGCCGCGAGTGCTACACGCCCATGGCCCACGCCCGCCGGCTCGACGGCAGCGGGCTCCTCATCGAGGCCCTCAATGCCTATGCCTGGGTGAGCTTCAACTTCGGCCCCACCCTGCTCGCCTGGATGGAGCGCCACGCCCCGGACACCTACCAGCGCATCCTCGCGGCAGACAACGCAAGCCGCCACCGGCTCGGATACGGCAACGCCCTGGCACAGGTTTACCATCACGCCATCATGCCTCTTGCCCCACGCCTGGACAAAGAGCTGGAAGTGGCCTGGGCCATCCAGGACTTCCAGCACCGCTTCGGCCGCGCCCCTCAAGGCATGTGGCTGGCGGAGACCGCCGTGGACCTGGACACGTTGGACGTGCTGGCCGCCGCAGGCATCCAATTCACCATCCTCGCTCCGCGCCAAGCCAAGGCCGTTCGCCTGCCTGGCGAAGCCGAGTTCCATCCGGTGGACGAAGGAAGCCTGCCGGTGCACCAACCCTACCTGGTCCAGACCCCAGGCGGACACAGCATCTCCGTATTTTTCTACCACGGCCCGGTATCGCAGGCCGTGGCCTTCGAACGACTGCTGCAAAACGGGGAAGCCTTTTGGCAGCGGCTCACAGCCGGACTGGAAGCAGGGCTCCGCGCCATCGCCACGGACGGCGAATCCTACGGCCACCATTTCCCCTTTGGCGAGATGGCGCTGGCGTACGTCATCGAACAGGCCCGCAACGGCCGTGACGGGGTGGAACTCACCAACTTCGCAGCCTATCTCGCCGCCCATCCGCCCACGGCCGAGGCCCTCATCCACGAGAACTCCTCCTGGAGCTGCGTGCACGGCGTGGAGCGCTGGCGCTCCCATTGCGGCTGCACCACAGGAGAGCACCCCGATTGGGACCAGGAATGGCGCCGGCCCCTGCGCCGCGCCCTCAACTACCTCAAGTATTACGTCGATGACCACTACTTCTCGGCCATGGCCCGCCTGGGGGCCCATCCGGGAAGCATCCTCAAAGAGTATGGACGCGTCCTGTGCGGGGCCGAAGACCTGGAGGGCCTGCTGCGCCGCCACGGCATCGCCGACCCCAAGGATCAGGTGCAGGCGGCCCGCCTTTTGGCCATGCAACGCTGTTCGCTTGCCAGTTTTGCCAGCTGCGCCTGGTTCTTCGACGACTTAGCGCGCATCGAACCTTTGAACGGGCTCACCTGGGCGCGGCGCGCCCTGGATCTCTTGGCCGCCACCGGCGGGCCCGACGTGGAGGCCGGCATGGTGCGCATCCTCGCCGACGCCCACGCCAACCGTCCTGGCGCCGGCAGCGGCGCAGACCTCTGGGAGCACGAGGTCACGCCTCGACGCCCCAAGATGGAAGAACTCGCCCTCTACCTCTCCCTGGACGGCGGCATCCACAGCGGTGCCCGGGCAACGTGGCCGGGGCTGGAACTGCACGTGGCAGGCCACGAACACGACACCGTCCAGATCCACTACTCTTGGCCCCGCACTCTGGAGCGCGGCACCCTGGCCCTCACGGCACTGACCCTTGCCCGCACAACGCCGCATCGGCATCGACTTGCCCTCTCCCGAATCCTGGAGACCCAAAGCGAAGAGTCCCTCTTTCAGGAGAGCCTCCAACAGGCGATGCGCCTGGGCGCCGTGCTCGGCCCCTTCGACTTGGGGCAGCGCCGCTTTGAAACAAACATCCTCTTCCTGGCACCAGGGCTCGCTTGGGCCTGGATCACCCAAGCCATCGCCATGACTGGCGAACGGGTCCTTGCGCTGCGGGAACTTTTGGCCGCCAATCCGGAAATACGCGCCCTCATCGAGCGCCGCGCCGAAGCCCAGGCCGTGCGCCTCACCCATGGACTCCCTGCCCAGGAGCAGGCCCTGGTGGACCTGGTGAGCCGCGCCCGGGAGCTGGGCCTCCAATGCGCCTGGTGGGAGGCCCAAAACCGCATCCTGGAACACCCGCAACGCGGCCGAATGCAGGAGGTCTGCCAGCACCTTTCGATTCGCGCCACTGCGTAACCCGGGTGCATCGGCCCCTGAAGTGGAGAAGGGGCTATGTGCCGGTCGTCCCCCGGCATCGCACCCGGCCGCCGGCGAATATCCCGAAAGCTTGGGAGGCGAGCCCCAAGCTTCTCCCATACACTCCCGCCGTGCGCACCATGGCACCAAAAAATTCCGGGCAGGCCCAGAAGGCCTGCCCGGAACGCGTTGGATTTCAGGACGGAGTTAGATCCCGCCTTCGCTCGCGGCCTGTTGCCGGGTTTTCATCCGGTACATGGCCCGGGCCAGGGCCGCCTGTACCCGAGCGTGGTCGACTTTCTCCTGCTGCTGCCGCATGCGCTGTTCCGCCCGCTCCTGGGCGCGGCGCGCGCGCTCCAGGTCGATCTCTTCGGCCCGCTCCGCCACCTCGGCAAGCACCGTTACCTTGGTGGGAGAGACCTCCGCAAATCCGCCGGCCACGAACACATACCGCTTCTTGCCATCTTTCTTGTAGTACAGGCTGCCGATGCCAAGCGCAGAGAGAAACGGGATATGATTGGGCAGCACGCCGAATTCACCGTTGATGCCCGGAGCGCCGACGTATTCCACTTCTTCGGCGAGCACCTTGCGGTCTGGCGTGACGACTTCAAGAGTGATGGTTTTTGCCATATCAATACCCCTGCTTCGTAAGGATTACAGTTTCTTGGCGTTCTCGAGCACCTCGTCGATGCCGCCCACCATGTAGAAGCAGGACTCGGGGATGGAATCGTGCTTACCGTCAATGATTTCTTTGAAGCCGCGGATGGTCTCCTCCAAGGGCACGTACCGGCCTTCCTTGCCCGTGAACTGGGCCGCCACGAAGAACGGCTGGGAGAGGAAGCGCTGGATCTTACGGGCACGGGCCACGGTGAGTTTGTCCTCGTCGGAGAGCTCATCCATGCCGAGAATGGCGATGATGTCCTGCAGATCTTTGTACTTCTGCAGGATCCGCTGCACGGCACGGGCGGTGTTGTAATGATCCCAACCGATGACGTTGGGGTCCAGGATACGGGAGGCGGAATCCAGGGGATCCACCGCCGGGTAAATACCCAGCTCGGCGATCTGACGGGAAAGCACGATGGTGCCGTCCAAGTGCGAGAAGGTGGTGGCCGGCGCGGGGTCGGTCAAGTCGTCCGCGGGCACGTACACCGCCTGCACCGAGGTGATGGAGCCCTTGTTGGTGGAGGTGATGCGTTCCTGCAGCTCACCGAGGTCCGTGCCCAGGGTGGGCTGGTAACCCACGGCCGAAGGCATACGGCCCAGGAGCGCCGACACCTCGGAACCCGCCTGGGTGAACCGGAAGATGTTGTCAATGAACAGGAGCACGTCCTGGTTTTCCTCGTCACGGAAGTACTCCGCAGCCGCCAAGGCGGTGAGGGCCACGCGGGCACGGGCCCCCGGGGGCTCGTTCATCTGACCGTATACGAGGCAGGCCTTGTCGATAACACCCGCGTCGATCATTTCGTGGTAGAGGTCGTTGCCCTCACGGGTGCGCTCGCCAACGCCGGCGAACACCGAGATACCGCCGTGCTGCTTGGCGATGTTGTTGATCATCTCCATGAGGATAACGGTCTTGCCCACGCCAGCGCCGCCGAACATGCCCATCTTGCCGCCCTTGGGGAAGGGCACCAAGAGGTCGATAACCTTCACGCCAGTCTCCAGCACCTCAATCTTGGTGGACTGCTCGGTAAAGGCCGGGGCAGGACGATGGATGGGGTAGGTCTTCTCTGCATTGATGGGACCTTTTTCGTCCACGGGACGGCCCACCACATTGAGGATGCGGCCCAAAGAGGCCTTGCCCACGGGCACCTGGATGGGGGCGCCCGTATCCTTGCCAATCTGGCCGCGCACCAAGCCGTCGGTGGTGTCCATGGCGATGCAGCGCACCACGTTGTTCCCCAAGTGCTGAGCCACTTCCACCACCAGGTTGTCCTCGGTGTCGTCGATGGTGGGGTTGGTGATGAGAATGGCGTTCATGATGTGGGGAAGTTTCCCCTCGGGAAACTCCAAGTCCACAACAGGCCCGATGACCTGGACGATTTTACCGGTATTGACTTTACTCATTGGCGTATGCCCCCTTATCCTTTCAGCGCTTCGGCGCCGCCGACGATGTCCATAAGTTGGGTCGTGATGCTGGCCTGACGCGCCTTGTTGAAGGCCAGCGTCAAGCTGCCCACCATTTCGTCACAGTTCTTGGTCGCATTGTCCATGGCGGTCATGCGGGCGGCATGCTCGCTGGCCGACGTGTCGAGCAGGCCGCGATAGACCTGCACCTTCACGTACCGCGGCAGGAGTTCTGCAAGCAAGCCTTCCACCGACGGCTCGAAGATATACTCGCTCTTGGGGCCGTTGACCGCTTCCGCGCTCTCGGTCTGGGCGGGAAGGATCTGAGCCGCCATGGGCTCCTGCTTCACAATGCTCACAAACTTGCCATAGACGATGTGCACTTCGTCAAAAAGGCCGGAGAGGTACCCCTCGATGACCAAATTCCCCGCTTCGCTGGCCAGCTGAAAGTCGAAGCTGTTCATGTGCTCCGGAAACTGGGCCACGATTTCGTAAGAGGTCTTGCGGATGAAATCCCGACCTTTCTTGCCAATGCAGATAAACTTGACAGTCTTGCCCTCGGCTTCCTTCTGCTTGGCCAAACGCAGGGCCGCATTGCAGAGGTTGGCGTTGAAACTTCCGCACAACCCTTTGTCGGAAGTGACGAGCACGATACCGATGGTTTCCACTACCTCGCGTTTGGCGAGCAAGGGATGCACGCCGGGTTCGACGCGGGAAGCCAGATCGACGAGAATGTCATAGAACTTATCGGCATAGGGACGGAAGCGCTCAATGCGATTCTGGGCGCCACGCAGCTTCGCCGAGGCGACCATATTCATCGCCTTGGTGATCTGCTTGGTCTTCTTCACGCCCGTGATCTTGTTTTTGATGTCCCTGAGCGATGCCATGAATGACTCCTTCTCGAACTAGGCTTTGAATCCGGCCTTGAACTCCTCGATAGCAGCGGCGAGCTTCTTCTCGGTCTCGGCGCCAAGGTCCTTGGTAGTGGCGATTTCATTCAAGACGTCGGCCTTCTGGTTGCGGAGGAACTCCAACAACTCTTCGCCGAAGCGGATCGCCAGCGACACATCTACGTCATCCAGGTAGCCGCGGGTACCGGCGTAGAGCACCGCCACCTGCTCTTCCACGGGCAGCGGCTGATACTGAGGCTGTTTGAGCAGTTCCACCAGGCGCTCACCGCGAATGAGCTTGGTCTTGGTGGCCTGGTCGAGGTCGGAGCCGAACTGGGCAAAAGCCGCCAGCTCGCGGTACTGGGCCAAATCCAAGCGCAGGGTGCCGGCCACTTTCTTCATGGCCTTGATCTGGGCGGCGCCACCCACGCGGGACACGGACAGACCGACGTTGATGGCCGGACGAATGCCTGCCATGAACAGGTTGGGCTCCAGATACACCTGACCATCGGTGATGGAGATCACGTTGGTGGGAATGTACGCGGACACGTCGCCGGCCTGGGTTTCGATGATGGGCAGCGCGGTCAGCGAACCAGCGCCCAGGCTGTCGTTGAGCTTGCAGGCGCGCTCCAAGAGGCGGGAATGGAGGTAGAAGACGTCGCCGGGGAAGGCCTCACGTCCCGGGGGACGGCGCAGCAACAGAGACATCTGGCGGTAAGCCACGGCCTGCTTGGACAGATCATCATAGATGATGAGGGCATGCCGACCGCTGTCGCGGTAGTACTCGGCCATGGTGCACCCGCAGTAGGCAGCGATGAACTGCAAGGGCGCCGGCTCCGAGGCCGTAGCGGAAATCACCGTGGTGTACTCCATGGCGCCGTTGCGCTTCAGGGCTTCCACCACCTGGGCCACGGTGGACTTCTTCTGACCGATGGCCACGTAGAAGCAGTGGATGTCGCTGTTCTTCTGAGCGAGGATGGCGTCCACGCAGACTGCGGTCTTACCCACCTGACGGTCGCCGATGACGAGTTCGCGCTGACCGCGACCGATGGGGGTCATGGCATCGATGGCCTTGAGGCCGGTGTACATGGGCTCATGCACCGACTTTCGAGCGATAATACCCGGGGCCTTGATCTCCACGTTGCGGAACTCCGTGGCCTGAATGGGTCCAAGGCCGTCAATGGGATTGCCCAGGGGGTCGATGACACGGCCCGTCACGGCGTCACCCACGGGCACCTGGAAGATGCGGCCGGTACGCTTCACCAGGTCGCCTTCCTTGATGTGATGGCCTTCACCCAGCAGGGCCACACCCACAGAATCTTCTTCCAGGTTGAGCACCATGCCCATGAGACCGCCGGGGAACTCCAACAGCTCCATGGCCATGGCGTTTTCGCAGCCGTACACACGAGCGATACCGTCACCCACGGACAGCACCACGCCAGTTTCGCTCATCTCGACCTTTTTTTCGTAGTTTTTGATCTGGCCTTCGATGATCTGGCTGATTTCTTCTGCTTTGATCTGCATAGCCTCTACTCACCTCGTTTGATATTTTCCTTCAAAATCTGCAGCTGGGCCCGAATGCTGGCGTCAAGGACCTTATCCCCGATCTTCAGCACCAATCCACCGATGATGTCCTGATCCACCTCGTAATCCAGGACGATCTTGCGACCGGAGTCCTTCTGCAGCTTTTCCACCACCGCCTTTTGCATGGCATCCGTGAGACGAATGGCCGTCACCACCTTGCCCCGCACCACGCCTTGCGCCTCGTCCAGAAGCTTGGCGTAGTCAGCGCTGATTTCCGGCAAAAAGCCCAAACGGTTTTTGTCCGCCAAAAGCATACAGAAGTTGCGCACCATGGGGCTGGCAGAGACCTTGTCCAAAAGGGACGCGGCCACCCCCCGCTTTTCGTCCAGCGAAAAAATCGGATTCCGAAAGATCCGCAAAATCTCGGGCGCCGCTTTCAGGACCTCAGCCAAGGCTGCCAACTCAGCCCCATACTTGGCCACCGCAGTCTTACCTTCGGACGAAGCTACGGCGAACAGGGCCTTGGCATAACGTTTTGCAACGATGTTCCCTGTCAATTGAGCACCACCCTTTTGAGATATTCGTTGACCAATTCCTCATGCTCTTTCTTCTTGAGCTGCTTCTTCACCATGGCTTCAGCAGCCCGGGCGATCTCTTCCGCCATGCGTTCCCGCACGGCGTCCACCGCCAGCTTGAGCTCCTGAGAGGCCGCAGCCTCGGCCTGAGCCAAAATCTGCGCAGCCTGCTTCTCGGCCTTCTCCACGATCGCCGCTTTGAGCGCCTCGCCCTGCTCCCGAGCGTCTGCCAAGATCTGGGCTTTTTCCGCCTCGATATTGGCGATGCTCGCTTCTACCTCCAAGAGCCGGCGCTCCGCATCGGCTTTGCGTTCGTCGAGGTCGTTGAGATCTGCTTCGATCTGCTTGGTGCGGCCGGAGAAAAAGTCCGCAGCCCGCTTGCCGGCGAACTTATACACCAAAAAAGCCACAATGCCGAAATTGACGAAGCGATACACCAAGTCGAGCCACTTATTGTGCTCGCCCCCCTCGCCGCCGCTCGCGAAGGCCGTTGCGGCAAAAAACACCGCCGCAAGGGCCACCACCCCGACAGTCTTCAATCGTTTCAATCTTCAGCCCTCCTTAACTCCACCAAAGTTACGACAAAATGCCGAACCTACCCCCGAGCCAAGACCTTGGCCGCCACCTGCTTGGCGAAGGCAGCCACCTGACCTTGCAGCGCCGCAAGGGCAGCATTTTTCTGGGCTTCGATTTCCTGCCGGGCCGCGGACAACTTGGCCGCCGCCGCCTCAGAGGCCGCTGCCAGCTTGCTCGCTTCCAGCGCAGTCCCCTCTTCTTTGAGGGCCGAGCGCACCGCCTGCGCCTCACTGCGAGCTTCGGCCAAAGCCTGCCGATATCCAGCCAATTTGGCCTCGGCTTGGGAGGTGAAATCCTCCACGGTCTTCAGCCGGTCTGCCATAACCTCTTCCCGTTTCTTGAGAATCCCCCGAATGGGGCGAAACAGGAGGAGATTCAGCACGGTCAGGATGATCAGGAAATTCACCAACTGCACAAAAAATGTGGAATCGAGATCAATCATGCCGCCCCCTTGTACGAGTATGTGAATTTTTGTTCAAAGTGGGGTTGGCCCTAGCCGATTCCCCCCGTGGTGTCAAAGGCTTTTTGTCGAAAACACCAGGCTTCAGCCCCGCCAACGCCCTGTTGCATCTGCGCGTGCAGGAATCAATCGTCCTGTTTTTCACGTAAGATCAGCGTTTGAACATGAAGCGGCGCATAGCCACGTTGACCACCAATGCGACCATACAGAAGTTCACCAAAAGCGAACTGCCGCCGTAACTCAAAAATGGCAGCGGGATCCCTACCACCGGCATGATGCCGAGGACCATCCCCATGTTGATGAGGACCTGCCAAAAGAAATAGAAAAAAACCCCAGACGCAAGACAGCGGCCAAATTCGTCCTTGGCCTCTACGGTGACCAAATAAATTTGGTAGAGAAAACAACAGAATAAAAAAAGGACCAAGATACTTCCCACAAATCCCCATTCTTCTCCCAAGACGGCAAAGACGAAATCCGTGTGCTTTTCCGGTAAAAAGCGCAATTGACTCTGCGTTCCCCGCAAAAATCCCTTGCCCCAAAATCCGCCCGAACCAATGGCAATCTGCGACTGAATGATATGGTATCCCGCGCCGCGGGGATCTGCAGTGGGATCCAAAAAAACCAGGATACGCTGTTTCTGATATTCCTTGAGAAAAAACCAGCCAAGGGGAGCGAGTGCAGGGATGCCTACCGCAAGAGTCTTGAAAACCGCAGGGCGCAATCCCTTGAACACAATCATTCCCCCCACGATGAGCAGAATATTGAGCGCCGACCCCAAGTCGGGCTGCTTGTAAATCAACGCCGCCGGGACCAGGGCAGCAGCAACGACCTTGGCAAGCTCCCGCCAGCCCAAATACCCTTCCATGCGGGATAAAATCTTAGCGACAACAACAATGACCGCAACTTTCACCAACTCCGTTGGCTGCAGATGCAGTGGCCCCAAATCGAGCCAGCGTTGCGCCCCGTACACGGTCTTACCTAAAAAACGAACCCCCAAAAGCAGCAGAACGCCCACTCCGTATGCCGGCCACGCCAAAGCTCTGAGGTGTCGGTAGTGAATCGCGACGCCCACCACGAAAACCCCTGCACTCAGCGCTCCCCACACGAGCTGCTTGCGGAAATACGACTCCACCCCCAAGCCGTCTTCGAGACGCAAGGAGCTCGCGGAATACAAATTGGCCACACCGATCCCAAAGAGCAGCACCAGCGCCACAAGCAATCCCCAAGGCACATGGCTGAAAAGACGACGGTCCATCATGGCGCTTCTCCCAAGCCAAAAAGCGCGTCCAGCATGGCGCCCACCACCGGTCCGGCCTCGGAGCCGCCATGGCCACCGTGTTCCACGAAGGCCACCACCGCGTAGTGCCGACCGTCTTTTTCCGCAAAAGCGGCAAGCCACGCATGATCTCGATACTTGTATGGAATATCTTCGGTGTCCTTCTTCTCGTAGCGATCCATGAGCTTCACCACCTGGGCCGTGCCGGTCTTGGCGCCCACCCGAATGCCGGGGCGAGCGAGCATCCGCGCGGTCCCGCCATCTTCGCGCACCACCGCCACCATGGCGTCGGCGATCATGCGACGCGTGGCATCGCTCATGGGCAGGCGCCCCTGCTCCTCCGGAGTGTCCGAAGCCAAAAGGAGCGGCCGCAGCAGTCGGCCACCGTTGACGAGGGCCGCCACCAAGCGGGCGATCTGCATGGGGGTGGTCACCACATACCCCTGGCCGATGGACATGTTGATGGTGTCTCCTCCCACCCATTTCCGCCCCAAACGCTCCCGCTTCCACGTCGGCGAGGGGACCAAACCACGACGCTCGTGGGGGAGATCCACTCCCGTCGCTTCTCCAAGACCACAGCGCCGGGCGAAGTCGCTTATCACATCCGCTCCCAGCCGCTCCCCCAGAGCATAGTAGTAGACATCGCACGACTCCCGGAGGGATTTGCGCAAGTCCACCGTGCCATGCCCCCCGCGGCGCCAACAGCGATAGACGCGGTTGCCTATGGCATATTTTCCATTACAATAAACCGTTGTGGACGCCGTGATCGCCCCGCTTTCCAAGCCCGCACCAGCCATGACAAGCTTAAAAACCGATCCTGGCGGGTAGGCGCTCTGAATCGGCCGGTTCTGCATGGGATGCAGCGGGTCCTCCACCAAGGCCCCCCAGCGCTGGTGCGAGATACCAGTCACAAAATCGTTGGGGTCATAACTCGGCGAGCTCACCAGCGCGAGCACGTGGCCCGTGTCAGCATCGAGCACCACCACCGCCCCGGCTTTTCCCGCCATGGCCCGCACTCCTGCCCGCTGCAGCGGCAATTGCAGCGCCAAACGCAAGTCTTCTCCAGGGACAGGGGCGCGCAGGCGGCGGGAGTCGAGCTCCCGCCCCACGGCGTCGACCTCGAATTCTTCCAGCCCCTTATGCCCACGCAAACGCCGCTCCAAAGCCAGCTCCACGCCAAGTTTTCCCACATTATCGCCCAAGAGCAGTTCCGGATCCTGCGCCAGCTCTTTGTCGTTGGCACGGGCCACGTACCCGAGCACGTGAGCGAGCAGCGCGCCTGTAGGATAAAACCGCTTGGGCCGCACCACGACACTCACCCCTGGCCAATGATGACGCTCCGCCTCGATTCGCGCCACAGTATCAAAGGGAATGTTGGACACCACCACCTGCTCTTCAAAGCTCTTGGTGCGCCGCTTGCCTTGCTCGAAACTCTTTTGCAGCCACTGCCGGTCCTCTCCGGTCCACGAGGCGATTTGATCCAAAGTGGCCTCGATGTCCGGACACTCTTCCCGCACCACGGCAACGGCATACGCAGGAACGTTTTCCGCCACCAGGGTCCCATAGGCATCACGAATCACTCCGCGAGGAGCATACAGTACTCGCTGACGGATGCGGTTTTCCTGGGCTTTATCGCGGTAGACATCCGCCTTGACCACCTGCAGATACCACAAACGCACCCCAAGTGTTGCGAAAAGGAGCACGCACAACACAAGGAGCACGTTGGGGCCAGCCCACAGGGGAGTGTCTTGCGAAGGCTTAAACCGCTCCATGCCGCTCCCGCTGGAACAGCATTATATCCAGCATCAACCAAATCAGAAAAAAAACGCCCCATTGCAGGACGACGTGATCCCAAGATGGAAAAGGTACGCGTATGTCATGCAAAACCGCGACCATCCCATACGCCACAGGCATCCATACCGCCAAAAATGCGGAATACCCTGCCATAAAAAGGAGATTATGAGGATCAAGATGACGGGCGATGAATAGAAAGCTTGCCCACAAGCCTGCCATGGCCAGAGTTGCCCCCAAAGAAAACGAAGAAAGCCCCTCCTGCACAACCATCACCACGAGGGACGCGGCCAGAGCAGGAGCACGGCGGGTGCGCTGGAGCCACGGAAGCACCATAGGGGAGAGGAAATCGAATCCATTAAAAAATTCCTGCCCCCACAGCGCAAAACTTGCGCCCAAAAGCCACCAGAGCGGCATTGGGAGCCGGGGTACACAGGTCTTCATGGCTGAGTCTCATTGGCAGAAGGAGGCTCAGGCCGCCGCAGCACCACGACCTCTTCCAGCGCGGCCATGTCCACCACCGGCTGCGCCGTAACCTTCTGGAACAAGGCATCCTCGCTCGGAGCCACAGCCGTGACCCGGGCCACTGGAATGCCTCGGGGAAACATCCCGCCCATTCCCGAAGTAACCAAAAGCTCTCCCTCGGTCATATGCTGCCCCAGCGGCACATAGCGCACCTCCAAGGGCACATCTGGACCTTGGCCGCACGCCACTCCAGGGACCCGGCCATCCTGAGAGACTACAGGCACTCGACTCGACGGGGCGGTGATGAGGGTCACCACGGAAAACGACCGGCCCGCGCGGGCCAGCCGTCCCACAAGGCCTGCAGCGGCGCGCACCGGTGCGTCGTCCCGCACGCCGGAAGAAAGCCCCACGTCCAGCACCAATGCATCCAAAACCATGCCTGGCCCCGGCTGGTGGGCCACCACCCGCGCCCCCTGACGCTCCCATCCCTGAAGCTCGGGCAAGGCAACGAGCTCCGCCAAACGCCGGGCCTCCGCCGCCTGTTCGCGCAGGCGTGCCACCTCCTCCTGAAGCTCGTGCACCTGCGCCCGGAGATCCTCGTTTTCCTGACGCACCCCCACCAAATAGATATACCGCTCCCAGATATCCCGCACTCCCCGTTCCACGGCCCGGCCCGGACGGAACACCCACCCGGCCGCGTCCAGCCCCAAGACTGCGGTCAGCCGATCCACGACCCCGGTCTTGGCATTCCAGGTGTAGAGGCCAAAATATGCCACCAAAGGCAGGAGCACCGCCAGGATGATCAAACGCGGACGCACGTCAATCGATGGTCACTTCGCGCAGCACATGGAGGTTGTCGAGCACCTTGCCCGATCCCAAGGCCACTGTGGAGAGCGGGTCATCCACCACCGTGATGGGAAGCGACGTTTCCTCACGCAAGAGCTGGTCGAGCCCCCGCAAGAGCGCGCCGCCGCCGGCAAGCACAATACCCCGGTCCACGATGTCCGCAGCCAGTTCCGGTGGAGTCTGCTCCAAGGCAATACGCACCGCCTGGACAATGGCGTCCACCGGCTCGGCGATGGCCTTGCGCACTTCTTCGGAGGTGATGGTGACGTTTCGCGGAATCCCGGACACGAGATCCCGACCTTTGATCTCCATGGTGAGTTCCGGATCCATGGGGTAGGCGGAGCCAATGGACATCTTGATCTCTTCGGCGGAGCTCTCGCCGATGAGCATATTGTACTTGCGCTTCACGTGCTGAAGGATGGCATCATCCATCTTGTCGCCGCCCACACGCACGGACTTGGAATAGACGATGCCCGCAAGCGAGATGACCGCCACTTCCGTGGTGCCGCCCCCGATATCCACCACCATATTGGCCGTAGGCTCGGTAATGGGCAGATCCGCGCCGATGGCCGCGGCCATGGGCTCCTCGATGAGATACACCTCCCGAGCGCCGGCGCTCTGGGCGGACTCCCGCACGGCCCGCTTCTCCACCTGGGTGATGCCGGTGGGCACGCAGATCACGATGCGCGGCCGCACCAGACGCCTCGAGTTGTGCACCTTGGAGATGAAATGCCGCAGCATGGCCTCAGTGACCTCGAAATCCGCAATAACCCCGTCCTTCATCGGACGAATCGCCACGATGTTGCCCGGGGTGCGCCCGAGCATCCGCTTGGCCTCCGCCCCTACGGCGAGGACCTTGCTCATGCCGCGGTTGTCGCGCTTCACCGCCACCACCGACGGCTCGCGCAGGACGATGCCTTTGCCGCGCACGTACACGCAGGTGTTGGCGGTCCCGAGGTCAATGGCCAAGTCATTGGAAAACAGGCCTAAAAATGCGTCGAAAATTCTGGACATACCATCCTCATGACGGGATTGTGGCGCCCCATCCGGCGCCGCTTGCTCCATAATTCCTCAAATGTACCACAATTCCCTGCATGGGGCAACAGAGGCCGCATTGACAGGGAACAATTCAAATTTTTAAACTAGCGTATGCACGAGCCTTACCGTCGTCTCGCACCCTGGCTGCGCCAACGTTTTGGCACAACGGTGCGCATCATTCCCTTGGACAGTGGCGGCACCTGCCCCAACCGCGACGGCACTTTGGGTCGTGGAGGGTGCACATTCTGCAATCCTCACGGGTCAGGCTCCGGGCTCGCTGCACGCGGGCTTGGGCTGCGGGAACAATATCTGCGCGCGTACGAACGCTTGGCTCGCCGCAATGCTCCGCCCCGCGCCATCGCCTATCTGCAATCCTACAGCGCCACCCATGGGCCTGCCCAGCATCTGGCGGCGCAACTGGCGCAACTCCGCGACCTCCCCGGCCTCGTGGGCATCACCGTAGGGACGCGGCCCGACACCCTGGACGCCGACAAATGGGCCGTACTGCGCGCTGCCCCTGAGCCCGTCCTCTGGCTGGAAATGGGACTCCAATCGGCCCATGACGTCACCTTGCGCCGCATCCATCGCGGCCATGACGCCGCAGCCTTCGCCCGCGCCTGCAACCAGGCCCACGTCCACGGTTTCGCCGTCTGCGCCCACGTCATGGCCGGACTCCCAGGAGAAACCATGCAGCAGTGGCGAAAAACCCTGGCCTTTCTCAACGATCTCCCGATCACCGGGGTAAAATTCCACAATCTTTTGATCGTGCGCGGCTCCATCCTGGAAGGACTGTGGCGGCGCGGGAGCGTAGCGCTCCTTTCCCGCGCCGAGACCATCCAGTGGATCGTGGAGGGGGTCGCGGCCCTGCGACCGGATATCATCATCCACCGCCTCACCGCAGATCCAGCCCCCGGAGAACTCATCGCCCCGGGATTTGCCGCAGACAAACGCGGGCTGCACGCGGCCATCCACCTCGCCCTCCGCGAGCAGCGCATCCATCAAGGCTGCCGGCTGCCCGCCAATACCCAGGAGCTCCCATGACCGTCACCGAGACCTTCTCCCATCCTCAATTTTCCGCCCACTTCCATTGGCAGGACGGTCTGCTTGCCTCCATCGAGGTCACCCCCCCAGCGCCAGCCACGCCGGCGACCTCCCCTTGGGGGGCGGAGCTTGCACGCGTGATCCGCTCTCTTGGCCCGCACCCCCTTGCCTGGCCGAAGCTCCCATTGGCGCGGCACCGCGTCTCCGCCTTCGCCTGGGAGGTGCTCCGATCCCTGGCGCGCACCGTGCCGCCCGGCACGACCACCACCTACGGCGAGCTGGCGCAGCGCCTCGGGACCAGTCCGCGCGCCATCGGTCAGGTCATGGCCCGCAACCCGTGGCCGCTCCTTTTTCCCT
>DPEO01000083.1:0-4076 GCA_003530935.1 Desulfomicrobiaceae bacterium
GCGCGGGTAGCGCGGGACGTGCTTCCAGATGGCCTGGTCCAGGCTGGGGCGCGGGTGGAGGTGCTGCCCATGTACGAAACGCGGCTGGCCGAAACGGATGCAACCAGGACGCTGGAACTTTTGCGCGAAGGTCTACTCCATTACGTGACCTTCACCAGTTCTTCCACGGTGGAGAACTTTTTCGCCCTGCTTGCGCCGGAGGTTTTGCGGCCGTTCGTGGACCAGGGGCTGCGTTTGGCCTGCATCGGCCCGGTGACCGCGGCAACGCTGGAGCGCTTTGGATTTACCGCCCACGTGCAGCCGCAGACCTATACCATCCCGGCCTTGGTGGAGGCCTTGGTGGAGGACGCCCGATGAGACTCGGGGTTTTGGTTTCCGGCTCAGGCTCCAACCTGCAGGCCATCGTGGACCGGGTGCAGGCGGGGCACCTGCCCGGGGTGAGTATAGCCCTGGTACTCGCCAACGCCCCCGGCGCTTACGGGCTTGTGCGGGCCACGAAGGCCGGTGTGGCCACGGCCTGTGTGGACCACCGCGAGTTTTCCTCCCGGCAGGCCTTTGATGCGGAGTTGGTGCGCCGCCTGCAAGACGCCGGTGTGGATACCGTGGCCCTGGCGGGGTTCATGCGCATCCTCACCCCGGTTTTCCTCGACGCCTTTCCGGGTCGGGTACTTAACATACATCCGGCCATTTTGCCGGCGTTTCCTGGAGTCCACGCCCAGGGCCAGCAGGCGGAATACGGCGTGCGCCTGGCAGGATGCACGGTGCACTTCGTGGACGAACACATGGATCATGGTCCGATCATCATCCAGGCTGCGGTGCCGGCCACCCCACAGGATACGGCCCAAAGCCTTGGGGAGCGGATCTTGGCCCTTGAGCACCGGATTTATCCGCAAGCCTTGGCCTGGTTGGCGTCGGGACGCATCACGGTGCGCGGCCGCCAGGTGGAGGTCGCCGGGGCAGACTACGCTGGAGGCGGGCGGTACTGGACGGTTCCGACGTTGGAGCCGCCCTTTGATGCGGACTGGGCTGCAGCCTCGTGACGCCCCTCGTGCTATGAGATCCACGTGCTGACGGAGGAATGCTATGGGATTTCATCTGGAAATCACGGATGCAGAGAAGACGGCGTGTAAGGCCCTGGCCCGCTATGCCATTGCCCGGCGCCTGGGTTTGGAGGCGTCCCGGCCGGATACCAGCGCGCCGCTTTTTGCCCAGGAGTACGGCGCATTTGTGACTTTGAAGCGTCATGGCCAGCTTCGGGGCTGCATCGGCAACGTGAGCGCCGCAGGCCCCCTGGTCGAGACCATCGAGCGCATGGCCCAGGCCGCGGCCTTCGAGGACCCGCGCTTTGCGCCGTTGGAGGCCGCGGAATGGGAGTCTTTGGAGATCGAAATCTCCATCCTCGGGCCCATCACCCTGTGCCCGGACCCCAGCTTGGTGGAAGTGGGGCGCCACGGCCTCATCGTGCGCCGAGGTTTCCATTCGGGATTGCTTCTGCCGCAAGTGGCGGTGGAATGGGGGTGGGACCGGGAGACCTTTTTGGATCACACCTGCCTCAAGGCCGGGCTTCCGCGCGGGTGCTGGAAAAAGCCGAAAGTGGAGCTCTGGTGGTTCGAGGCCGTGGTCTTTTGACTGCGCCGCTGTTTGTGCTTGATGCGCCCGCCGTTGTGGCGGGCGCGCTGCTTTGAAGGTCGAGCCGTGCTTCAGCGTGTGGCTGCGGGCTTTTTCCAGATGAGTCCTGCTTGCCGGCCCGTGGTGTGGGCGCGCCGGTAGGAAAAGAAGAGGAGAGAGGAGGCGGTGCAGAGATCGATGCTGAAGATCTGTCGTCCAGGGACGCCGGCGGCCATGAGCTGGTCGCGGGTGAGCTGCCAGAGGTTGACCCGGCAGGTGGCAGGGTCGAAGTAGCGGCGGAACATGGGGTCCCACTCCTTTTCGAAGTGGACGAATTCGCTGGCCCCGGGCCCAAGGCTTGGGCCGCGTACGGCCAGGACCTCGCTGGGATCGAGGCCGTAGGTGCTGCAAAAGGCGCGCACCCCGTGCAGGGGAAAGGCCGCAGCATTCCCCCGCCAGCCGCAGTGCAGGGCCGCGAGGAAGCGACCTTGGGTGTCGGTCATCAGGATGGGCTGGCAGTCCGCGGTCTTGATGACCAGGGCTACTCCCTCTTCGTGGGTCATGAGCCCGTCGGCTTCGCGGCTGCCGCCGGTTTCCGTGGCGTCCGTGCCGTCATCGGGCACGACCACGACGCCGTGTACCTGTTGGAGTTCCTGCCAGCGGGAAAAGCCCAAGGCATTGCGCAGCGCCCAGCGGTTGGCGCGCACACTTTGGGCGTCGTCGCCTACGTCGAACGAGAGATTGGCCTCGGCATAGGGGGGGCGGCTTATTCCCCCACGGCAGGTGGTGAAGGCGACGCCGATATGGGGCAGTCCTGGGAAGTGGAAGTCGAGGAAGACTGGGGACATGGGAAGATCTCCAGGGTGCGGGTAGGGGTGAGGATGCGGCGTACGGGCTGGTCCCACGGCGCTGCAGGGAGGAGGTCGACGACCTGAAAGTCATAGGCAAGACCTATGCTGCAGACCTGAGGATGCGCGGCCAGGTAGCGGTCGTAGAAGCCGCCGCCGTAGCCCAGACGAAAGCCCCGAACATCGAAGGCCAGGCCAGGGACCAGCACCCAGTCCGGGACGTTGGGGGCTGGCTCGGCGCGCCCAGGATCCGGCTCGAGGATGCCGAAGCTTCCGGGGACGAGGTCTTCGGCGGCAGCCACACGAAACCAGTCCATGACCCCGGGGCACTGGGCGCGGCAGCGGGGGGCGAGGACTTCGACGCCGCGTTGCCAGAGGGCGTGGATGGTGGGCCAGGTGTCCAGCTCGCCGCGAAACGGGATGTACACGGCGACTGCGCACGGCAGGGGCTGCGCCAGAAGGCGTGCGCACAGATCCCTGCCCGCCTGGTGGCGTTCGGCCTCGGAAAGGGCGAGGCGCCGCGCGCGCATGGCGTGGCGTATCTGGGTGCGCAGACTTGCGTTCTCCGGACAGGACATGCAAAGACCCTCAAAAATTCGTCGTGCGGACTTCGATAGGGAGCGCGTCTCTCCCTGTCCAGTCCGGGCCGCTGTGGAGGATGCATGGAAGAGTGTGTGTGGATTGTGGTCGGCGACGTGCATGAGAACGTGGCTTTGGTGGACGCGGTCCCTGAGATCCCTCAGGCGGCGGCGGTCATTATCAGCGGGGATTTGACCAATGTGGGCGGTAAGGAAGCCGCGTGCCGGGTGCTGGACGTCTTTGCGCGTCGAAGCCCCCAGGTCTTGGCGCAGATTGGCAATATGGACACCTCCCAGGTGGCATCGGAGCTCGACAGCCGGGGAATCAACATCCACCGCCAGGTGCGGGAACTGGCCCCAGGCGTGGGGCTTGTGGGGGTTGGATACTCCACGCGCACGCCCTTCGGCACCCCTTCGGAGGTGGATGAGGCGACCATGGCGGCGTGGGCCCGGGAAGCGCTGGAAGCTGCAACCGCGCGTTTTGCCCACGTGCTCTTCGTGGTCCACACCCCGCCGCATGCGACGGCCACCGATCGTCTGGCCAGTGGCGTTTCCGTGGGCAGCCCCGGGGTGCGCGCCGCCATCGAGGCCTTTGCCCCGGAGGTGGTGGTGACCGGCCATATCCACGAGGGCCGGGGAGAAGACTGGATTGGCACCAGCCATATCCTCAACCCCGGTGCTTTTGGCCAGGGCGGCTACGTGCTCGTGCGTCGTACCCCGCAAGGGCTCCAGGCTTCGCTGCAGCAGGTGGGGAGGCGGTCGTGAATCTCAAACTCTATTCCTGGAATGTGAATGGCTTTCGTTCCGTCATCACCAAGGGGTTTTGGGATTGGTTCGCCCAGGCGGACGCGGACGTGGTCTTTTTGCAAGAGGTCAAGGCGAACCAAGCACAAGTGTCGGATGCCCATTGGCAAACGCCAGGTTACCAATGCATTTGGAATGCCGCTTCCCGGAAGGGGTATTCGGGAACTGCGTGCTACACCCGCATCGAGCCGGACGCGGTGCGCTTGGACCTGCCTGACCCCAGGTTTCGCGACGAAGG
>DPEO01000083.1:4326-11539 GCA_003530935.1 Desulfomicrobiaceae bacterium
CCGGAACGCTTGCAGTACAAACTCGATTACTACGATGCCTTTTTGACCCGCGCGGAGGAGGTGCGGGCGAAAAAGCCGGTCATCGTCTGCGGAGACTTCAATACCGCGCACCAGGAGATCGATCTCAAGAACCCCAAACAAAACGAGGACCGTTCCGGGTTTTTGCCCGTGGAACGCGCCTGGATCGATCGCTTCATCGCGCATGGCTATGTGGACACCTTTCGTGCCCTGCATCCTGACGCCCGGGACGCCTACTCCTGGTGGAGCTACCGCTTTGGCGCCCGCCGCCGCAATGCGGGGTGGCGTATCGACTATTTCTTCGTGTCCGAAGAATTGCTGCCCATGGTGCGTCGTGCCTGGATCGAGCCGGAGGTCATGGGCTCGGACCATTGTCCGGTGGGCTTGGAGGTGGAGGTGTCATGACCGCACCGCAGATGCCGGATCCACCCGTGGAGGGGACGGCGCGTAAGCGGGCCATCATCCGCGCTGCCCAGCGTCTCTTTGCGCGGCATGGCTATGCGAAGACCACCATCCGCATGATCTCCCGCGAGGCGCAGGTGGCCTTTGGCCTGGTGGCCCACCATTTCGGCAACAAGGAAAACGTCTTTCTCGCCGCCGGGGCCGCGCTCATCGACGAAGTGCTCGCCTTCATCCGCGCGCGCTCGCTCCAGGCAGCCAGCGGCGCTGAGGCCCTCGCATGTTTTGTGGAGCTGTACTTTACGTTTACCCAAGAGCACCACGACATCTTCCCCACCCTCATCCGCTGCTCTCCCTTTAGCGACGACAACCCAGGGCTTGATCGCCAGCGCATTGGCCGCAAGTTCCAGGAGCTCATCGCCGAGATCGAGTCTTTGGTGCGCCGGGGCCAGGCCGATGGGAGCCTGGTTCCGCACGCCGATCCCCACGCCATGGCGCTTTTCGTGTACGCGGCCATGGTGGGGGCGGTGCGTACCGTATTTTTGGCCGGATTTGCCGACGCCGCTTTTTTTGACGCGACTCGAAGTTTCATCCTGCGCGCTGCAGGTGCTCGTATGGAGGGCTGATATGGGCCGGCGCCGTCGTGCCTCGCAAAAGGCCGTCAAACCTCGCCCCAGGAAAGCGGGGTCCCAGTCGTGGGCCCCGCATGCAGCCCCCTGGAGCGCCGTGGGCCGCGACCTGGACCCCGAGGCCGTGGCCCAGATGGAGGCGGCCTGCACGCTGCCCGTGGCAGTGACAGGGGCGCTTCTGCCTGACGCCCACGTGGGGTACGGGCTTCCCATCGGCGGAGTGCTGGCCGTGCGCGGGGCGGTGATCCCGTATGGGGTGGGGATGGACATCGCCTGCCGCATGCGCCTCTCGGTATTGGACTATCCGGTGGCGGCTGTGGAGCGGGAGCAGGAACGGTTGGCGGGCATCCTCCTCCAGAACACCCGCTTTGGTGTAGGCGCGCACATGGATCCCCCGCTTGCGCATCCGGTCATGGACCGGGATTGGGGTGTGTCCCCGGTCACTCGACAGCACAAGGATCTTGCCTGGCGGCAGCTCGGCACCAGCGGTGCGGGCAACCACTTCGTGGAGTGGGGCGTGGTGGAGCTCGCCGATCCTTTGGGGCCGTTGGCGCCGGGACGGTATTTGGGGCTCTTGTCCCATAGTGGCAGTCGCGGCGTGGGCGGCGAGGTGGCGCGGTTCTATTCGGCCCTTGCCCGCAGCCTGCATCCCGAACTTCCGGGGCACGTGGCCCAGCTTGCCTGGTTGGATCTCATGAGTGAGGAAGGGCAGGAATATTGGGCGGCCATGGAACTCATGGGCTGTTACAGCGCCGCCAATCACGAACTCATTCACCAGCGGGTGGCCGCGGCATTGGGGACGCAGGCCGTTTTTGTGGTGGAAAATCACCACAATTTTGCTTGGATGGAAGACGTGGGCGCAGAGCGCCTGGTGGTGCACCGCAAAGGGGCGACCCCGGCGCGGTCAGGTGTGCTCGGCGTCATCCCCGGGACCATGATCCATCCGGCATACGTGGTGGAGGGCTTGGGTGCGCGACAGACGGTGTGTTCCGCGTCCCATGGGGCAGGGCGATGTTTGGGCCGCAAGGAGGCCCTGCGCCGGTTTTCGCGCCGGCAATTGGACGATGTGGTGCGTCGGGCCGGGGTGCTGCTCCTCGGTGGGGGCGTGGATGAAATCCCCCTCGCCTATAAGGATATCCGGGAAGTCATGGCCGCGCAGCGGGACGTGGTCCGTATCCGGGCGATGTTTTTTCCGCGTATCGTGCGCATGGCGTAAAAAAGTGGTTTTTCGCAAAAAAAGTTGTTGACAGCTGGGGGGCATATCTCTAAAGACCGTCTTCGCGCTGCGGGGCACTGCTCCAAAGCCACAGCGGGGTCGTAGTTAAGACGGTTATAACGCCGGCCTGTCACGCCGGAGGCCGTGGGTTCGAGTCCCATCGGCCCCGCCACGAGAAGATAACGGTCCAGAGGTTCTCTGGACCGTTTTTCTTTTGTGCTGCCGCGCAGGTGACGCCCCAAGATGGAGCGAGGGGCCGGGAGGCGCGCAATGGTCTCTTCTCGCGGAAAACTGGAGAAGCGGACGGCTGGGGGGATGGAAGGCGCTTGGGTGATGATCCCCATCGGCCCCCATGCTGATGGGGCTAAGAGAGCGGGAACTCGGACCTGATAGAGTCCCCGCCGATTTTTTTCTGGCGTGCTTTGGTTATTTCCCAAGCATGATGCGGATGATTTCTTTGTCCGTCTCGCGCATGCCATCCCGCCCCAAGCGGCTGATGTTGTGGATGGTGTTTTCCACGCCTTTGGAGACGATGCCGTCACCGCCGTAGAATTGCTGCCCGTGCTGGAACATGAGGAAGCCAAGGATGCCGGCTTCCACCGCCAGGGCGATCTTGGCGGCGCAGGACGGCTTGGCGCCGTCGCAGACGATTCCGGAAGTCATGGCCAAGGCGTTGACGATGGTATGGGCGATCTCTTCAAACCGGCCGCCATGCAGCCAGGCGATGCCTGCCCCAGCGCCGCAACCGGCGCTTACGGCCCCGCAGTAGGCGGACAGCCGGCCGATGCCGGTCTTCTGGTGGATGGTGACCAGGTTGGAGACCACCAAGGCCCGCAGCAGCGCTTCCCGGTCGGCCCCCAGTTCTTTGGCGTACTCCACCACAGGCACGGACGCGGTGATTCCTTGGTTGCCGCTGCCGGAAACGATCACCACCGGTAGGTGGCAGCCGCTCATGCGGGCGTCGGAGCCTGCGGCGGCCAATGCCTTGGCGCGGACTTTGATGTCATCTCCCCAGCATGCAAGGAGTACAGACCCGATATTGGCACCCCAGTCTCCCCGCAATCCTTCCATGGCAATGGCTGTATTGCAGTCGATTTGGGCCTGCAGCACAGGTTCCACGAGGGCAAGGTCCACGGATTGGGCAAAATCGAGGATGTCGTGAATATTGAGCAGAGAGCGGTCTGCTTGCGGACTGGCGGCGGCATCCATGCAGTCGTGGTTGTCAGCGAGTACGATGTTGTCTTTGGTCACTCGGACAATGTTGGTGTGGTAGTGGGCGATGCGTACGCTGGCGTGCTTTTCGCCGGCAAAAACCGTTATCACCAGGTCAAAAACGAGCCCGCTGGCGCTTTCGGTTACCTGGATTTCTTGCTGGCGGAGAAAGTCCCGGATTTTTTGCCGATCAGTGTCGTCCACCGCAGCGAGCACATCGAGCACTTTCGCCGCATCTCCCGCGACGATGCCTGCGGCAGCGGCGGCTTCGAGGCCTTTGAGTCCTCCTGTGTTGGGGACGATGACGCTTTTGGCGTTTTTGATGATGTTGGGGCTGGCCTCGACAATCACCCGTGAAGGCTCGGTCCCGAGTACCTCACGAGCACGCGCGGCGGCGTAGGCGATGGCCACTGGCTCGGTGCAGCCGGTGGCGGTGATGAGCTCTTCGCGCAAAATGGCGCAGTAGGTTTGATAGCGCAGGTCGGTGGCGTCCATCGTGCTCTCCCGTGGCAGCGTTTTGGCCCCAGCCCTCCGAAGGGCCGCTTGGCCGCAACCCCATAGTAGATGCGTCTGGCGCTGCCTAGGGCTTGGAGTCCTCCTGCGTGCGCGGAGCGTCTTTGGGCCGCAAAACCGCGATGGGCTCGCGGACGCCCAGTACTTCGGCAAATTTGAAGCGCTCGATGGCTGCTTGCGAGATGGTTTGACCTTTGCGCATGAGGGTTTTGCCGTTGGCGGTGACCACCGGCTCGGCGAGCACCATGCCTTCGCGAAGCTCGGCGATGGGAAGCCGCTCCACGTGCTGACCTTGTTGGGCCGCGAGGTACCACTGCAGGGCGCCGAGCACTCGAGGATCGTAGATCTCGGGATGCTGTTCCATGTGTGCTACGATGTGGGCGTCTTCTCCTCGGCTTGCGGCGTCAGTGTAGTCCAAGGCTACCTTGAGGATGCGTGCGCCCAAACAGGGATTTTTTTCCAGCGGCGCTTCTTGGTCCGCCACCATTTCGGCGATCTCTTCCAACCGGGGAAGGTTGCGGAGTAAATTGGCGGCAATGGCCGGATGCATGAGGAAAATCTGCTCTTCCTCCGGAGACAAGGCCTCGCCGGCCAAGCGGCGCTCCAAGATATCTTGAGGCAGGGAAAGACAGCCGATTTGGCTGAGCATGGCTGCGAGCTCGTACTTCCAGATCGCCTCCACGCCGAGGAATTTGGCCATGGCCACGATCAGCGCCTTGGCGCGTTCTCCCCGGCCGTAGGCCGTGGGATTGGCCAGTTCCAAGAGCTCGGACATGACCTGCACGCAGCCGCGCAGCGTGCCATGGAGGAGCTGTTTTTCTGCAATCAGGAGCCGGTGCTGTTCCAGGGCGTCGGTGAGGGCGCGCATGAGGGTGTCCGGAGGACAGGGCTTGAGGAGAAAGCGGAACACGGCCCCGTGGTTCACGGCCTTCATGGCATTGTCGATGTCCGCGTAGCCGGTGAGCATGATGCGTACCGTTTGTGGCCAGCGGTTCTTGACTACCTTCAGGAGTTCGGCGCCGCTCATATTGGGCATGCGCATGTCCGCCACGACGACGGCAAACTCTGCGGCTTCGAGTTTTTTGAGGGCGGACTTTGGCCCTTCGGCGGTCTCCACATCAAATTTGCCGCGCAAGTTGCGCCGGAAGGTGTCGAGAACGAACTTTTCGTCGTCCACAAATAAAATCCGTTCGGGCATGGGGATACTCCGTTCGCTTGAAAGAGGTCCTGCGTGAGGCCGGCGGACAGTCCCTCGAGGGGCCGCCGATTATGGCGTGCGGGCCCTTCAAGGGGCGGCATCTTCTTCCGGCTCTGGGGGCCGCGGCAGGAAGATGGTAAATCGGGCCCCTTTGCCTGGGGAGCTGGTGCAGCGGAGCTCGCCGTTGTGGCCTTGGGCGATGATGCGCTGAGCGATGAAGAGTCCCTGGCCGGTACCCTCCCCCACAGGCTTGGTGGTGAAAAAGGGTTCGAAAATGCGCTGCCGCACGGCTTCGTCCATGCCGGGGCCGTTGTCTTCGATGAGGATTTCCACGCCGTTGGATACAGCGCGGGTCATGACGTGGATGTGTCCTGGAGTCTCTTTTTTGGGCGAGGCCGCGATGGCCTGCGCGGCGTTGACGATGATGTTGACAAGGACTTGCGTGATTTCTTGTGGGGCGCAGGGTACGCGGGGGAGCGATGGATCCAGGTCGGTGGTGAGCTCGGCCGCGTATTTCCAGCTATTGCGGGTGAGCGTCGTGGCGTGCTCGATCAGTGCGTTGATATCCGTGGGCTGATGCTCTCCCCCTGGATGCGAGAAGCGGCGCATGGAATCCACGATATGGGCGATGCGGTTGATGCCGTCTTCCATCTGCGTAAGGACCGTGGGGATTTCTTCGAGAAAGCCAAGAACATCCTCTGGAGGTTGCGGGAGCGTGCGGGCCCATTCATCGATGGCGGTACAGGCATCTCGGAGATACCATAGATTGCCTTGAACGTACTGGATGGGCGAGTTGATTTCGTGGGCGATGCCTGCAGCCAACTGTCCGATGGCCTCCAGTTTTTGGTTTTGGAGCATCTGGGTCTCGAGGATTTTGCGCTCGCTGATATCGGTGACGATTCCCTCGATACGGTCTTCCTCCCCGTTTGGTTTGCGGAGCAGCCGGGCGCTCACTAGCCCGTGGAAGTGGCTGCCGTCACGGCGTCGGAAAAGGATTTCTTTTTGCTGCACCGCCCCGGTGGTGCGGAGTTCGTTCAGGACAGCTGCCCGGTCCTCGGGGCGAGCGTAAATTTGGTTCGTGATGTCGCGCACCTCGGCAAGCATGACTTCCACGGAAGGGTACCCGAAGATTCGGGCCGTGCTGGGATTGGCCGTGAGCAGTCGGCCGTCGGGGGTGATTTGGAAGATCCCCTCAAAGGCGTTATGCACCATGGAAGCATACTTGTGTTCCACCATTTCCATGGTGGCTTTGAAACGTTCCAGTTGGGTGACGTCCCGCAGCACGCAGAGATGTCCGCGCCACTCGCCGTCCGGGGCAGTGACCGGCGTGCGGGTGACGATGAAGCATCCAGGGATAGCCGGAAAAGAGGTGGGTGCGGTTTGGGGATGGTTGGGGAGAGGCGGCGAACACAACGAACACCCCAAGAGCTCGGCGCATGGCCTGCCGAGGATGTCCTGTAATGGCAGGCGCACAAGGCGGGTCATGGCCACATTGGCCCAACGCACCCGGCCTTCGGCGTCGGTCTCGAAGATGGCGTCGGGGATGGCGTTGAGGACGCGCTCCAAGTCGGTCTTGGCGGCGGCAAGTTCCTTTTGGGGGGTCTGGATTTCGGTGGACGCGTTCATGACATGAAAACGCCGCCCGGAGGCGGCAAGGAAGGGTTTTTTAGGCCGGCCAGCCAGGGGATGCGAGGTGCCCTCCACTGGCGGTCACCAAAAAACAGGCGCATCCAGGCAGGCTC
Source organism: Desulfomicrobiaceae bacterium (assembly GCA_003530935.1). Classification (GTDB taxonomy): domain Bacteria; phylum Desulfobacterota; class Desulfovibrionia; order Desulfovibrionales; family Desulfomicrobiaceae; genus Thermodesulfomicrobium. The sequence continues at coordinate 11,254 of DPEO01000083.1, forward strand.
GCGGCCAGACGCAGAGCTTCGCGTGGCGGCATGAGGGAGAGGGCCGTGGCCAAGCCGTCGGCCTGCATGACGGTGGGGGCGACCACCGAGACACTGCGCACATGCTGGGGGAGCGGCCGGAACGCGGGTCCAGCAGGTGGTGGATCTTGGAGCTTACAGGGTGTTCATACCCTCCGGAGGTAGCTACCGCACCGTCGCGCATGGCGATGGTGGTGGGATAGTGCCCCCCCTTGTCCGGATCCTCGATGGCGATGATCCACGGCCGGCCAGACACGCGCCCTTCTGG
>DPEO01000050.1 GCA_003530935.1 Desulfomicrobiaceae bacterium
CGACGCCATCACGCTGCGCCTTGCCGCCGTCCGCACGCTCCCCCCGGACATTCTCCTGCAACTGCGACCCTCTTAAGCCATGTTTACCGGTATCATCGCCTCCGTCGGCACGGTCACCGAGCTCGTCCGCTCCGGCTCGCAAGCGCGTCTCACCATCACCCCCAAGCAGGATTTCACCCCCTACCAGCTGGGCGAATCCATCGCGGTCAACGGGGTCTGTCTCACGGTGGAGACCGCCAAGGGCCCGGCCTTCGTGGCGTACGCCTCCGCCAAGACCCTGGAAGTCACCACCCTTGGGCTCCTTTCCCGCGGCAGCCTCGTCAACCTGGAGCGGGCCCTGGCCCTGGGCGACCGGCTGGGCGGTCATCTGGTCTCCGGGCACGTGGACACCGTGGCCCAGGTGACGGGCATTACCCAAGCAGGCGAATCCCACGTAGTGCGCATCGCCTTCGACCCGGCAGTGGCAGCGGAAGTTGTCCCCAAAGGCTCCGTCGCCCTGGACGGGGTAAGCCTCACGGTCAATGATTGCGGCGCGGACTTTTTGGAAGTAAACGTCATCCCCGCCACCTGGCAGGAAACCACCATCGCCCATTGGCGGGTCGGGACCAAAGTCAACCTGGAAACCGATCTCATCGGCAAATATGTGGCCCGCATGCTTGCGCCATGGCGGGCGTCTACCGCGCCCCGCGCATCAACCATCACCGAAGACTTCCTGCGCCAGCACGGATTTTGACCGAATGCCTTCGGGCAAGGAGATATTGCGCTATGAAATGCACCATCGAAGAAGCCATTGAAGACATCCGCAACGGCAAGATGATCATCCTAGTGGATGACGAAGACCGCGAGAACGAAGGCGATCTCACCATCGCTGCGGAAAAGGTGACTCCTGCGGTCATCAACTTCATGGCCAAGTACGGCCGGGGGCTCATCTGCCTGGCCTTGGAGCCGGCCCTGGTGGACAAACTCCAACTCCCCCTCATGACCCGGCGCAACACATCCAAGTTCGGCACGAATTTTACCGTATCCATCGAAGCCCGTCAGGGCGTGACCACCGGCATTTCCGCCCATGATCGGGCGCTCACCATCCAAACCGCCGTGGCCGACGACACCACCCCCGAAGACCTCTCCACCCCAGGACACGTCTTCCCTTTGCGGGCCCGCGAGGGTGGGGTGCTCGTGCGCGCCGGTCAAACCGAAGGTTCGGTGGACTTGGCGCGGCTGGCCGGCCTCAAGGGTGCGGCGGTCATCTGCGAAATCATGAACGACGACGGCTCCATGGCCCGCATGCCGGACCTGGAGAAATTCGCTGCCGAGCACGGACTCAAGATCGCCACCATCGAGGACCTCATCGCCTACCGCTGCCGCAAGGATTCGCTCGTGCGCCGCGTGGCGGAAGCGCGCATGCCCACCTGTCACGGAGAATTCACCATCATCGCCTTTGAAAACGACATCGACGCCCACACCCACATCGCTCTGGTCAAAGGCGACGTCACCACACCCGAGCCGGTCTTGGTACGGGTGCACAGTGAGTGCCTCACCGGCGATGTCTTCGGCTCGCTGCGCTGCGACTGCGGCAACCAGCTCCACCGCGCCATGGAGATGATCAACCAGGAAGGCCGCGGGATCATTCTCTACATGCGCCAGGAAGGCCGAGGCATTGGCCTTGGGAACAAGATCAAGGCCTATCACCTCCAGGACCAAGGCCGGGACACGGTGGAAGCCAACCTGGAGTTGGGCTTTGCAGCGGACCTGCGCGACTACGGCCTCGGCGCTCAGATTCTCGTCAACCTCGGGGTGCGCAGCATGCGGCTGCTGACCAACAACCCCAAAAAGATCATCGGGCTGGAAGGCTACGGCCTCACGGTGGCCGAACGCGTGCCCATCGAGATTCCGGCCTGTGCGGAAAACGAATGCTACCTGCGCACCAAGAGCACCAAACTCGGCCATCTGCTCCACGTGGACTCGGCGCAGTAATCTTTGGGAGGTTTCCATGCACCATATCACCACCATCGAAGGCGTCCTGGACGCTTCGGGCCTGAAATTCACGATCATCGCCAGCCGGTTCAACGATTTCATCGTCGAACGCCTGGTGGGAGGAGCCGTGGACTACCTCCTGCGCCACGGAGCGGCCCGCCAAGATCTCACCCTCATCCGCGTGCCGGGCGCCTTTGAACTCCCACTGGTCGCCCGCACCGTGGCCCAACGCGGCGGCGTGGACGCCATCGTCTGCGTGGGCGCGGTCATTCGTGGAGCCACCCCGCATTTCGATTACGTGTGCGCCGAGGCCACCAAAGGCATCGCCCATGTGAGCCTGGAGACAGGCATGCCCATCGGCTTTGGCCTACTCACCACCGACTCTCTGGAGCAGGCCATCGAGCGGGCAGGCAGCAAGGCGGGCAACAAAGGGGCCGAGGCTGCGGCCGCAGCCCTGGAGACCGTGCGCGTCCTGCGCAGCCTGGGGGGTGTTTCCGCGTGAAACAGCGCCAACGGGAGCGGCGTTTCGCCTTGCAGCTCCTCTATGCCCTGCACTTCCACCCGACCCTCACCGAGGCGGATCTCGCCCGGGCCTTCGAGAACTTCCGCGCCGACGCCCAGTGCCCGGACCTGGAGCGGGAAGGCTCGTATGCCTGGGAACTGGTACGCGGGGTGTGGCAGCATCACGAGGATCTCGACGCCATCATCGCCCAGCATGCTACGGGATGGAAGCTCTCCCGCATCGCCACGGTGGAGCGCGCCATCCTGCGCCTCGCACTCTTCGAGATGCGCCACACGAATCTGCCGTTCAAAGTAGCGGTCAACGAGGCCGTGGAGCTGGCGAAAGCCTTTGGGGAAGAGGGTTCGCGGGTGTTCGTCAACGGCGTGCTCGATGCCGCAGGCAAGGCGCTCTCCCGCGGCGAGGCAGCCTGCGCATAACTCCCTCGTCCGCATGTGCTGCGGACGCTTTGGCGGAGAAGGAAACTCAACCGCTTTTTCGCATTGAGGTCACCATGGCAACCTACGATTTTCATACCATCGAACGCAAATGGCAGGACATTTGGGAAAAGGATCAGGTTTTCTCCATTGATCCTGCCAAGGCAGAAAACCGCTACTACGTCCTGGAGATGTTCCCCTATCCTTCAGGGCGCATCCACATGGGCCATGTGCGCAACTACTCCATCGGCGACGTGGTCGCCCGTTACAAACGCATGCGCGGCTATACCGTGTTCCATCCCATGGGGTGGGACGCCTTCGGCCTGCCCGCGGAAAACGCGGCCATCAAGCACGGCGTGCATCCGGCCAAGTGGACCTACGAGAACATCGCCACCATGCGCGCCCAGCTCAAGCGCATGGGCTATTCCTACGATTGGAGCCGGGAAGTCGCCACCTGCCACCCCAAGTACTATCGCTGGGAGCAGGAATTTTTCCTCAAGTTCCTGCGTCGGGGGCTGGTGTACCGCAAAAAGGCGCCGGTCAACTGGTGCCCAGGCTGCCACACCGTGCTCGCCAACGAGCAGGTGGAGGACGGCAAGTGCTGGCGCTGCGACGCCCTGGTGGAGCAGCGGGAGCTGGAGCAGTGGTTTGTGCGCATCACCGCCTACGCCGAAGAGCTCCTCGCCGACCTCGACACCCTGACCGGCGGCTGGCCCGAACGGGTGCTCACCATGCAGCGCCATTGGATCGGCAAGAGCACCGGCATGGAGATCGACTTCGCCCTGGAGGATATGGACGGCGCGGTCACGGTGTTCACCACTCGCCAGGACACCCTCTACGGCGCGACCTTCATGAGTCTGGCCCCCGAGCATCCCCTGGTGGAGCAGCTGATTGCCGGCACGCCGCAGGAAACGGCAGTGCGCGAGTTCTGCCGCAAGGTCATCAACATGGATCGTTTCCAGCGTGCCGCCGACGACCTGGAAAAAGAAGGCATGTTCACCGGCCGCTTTTGCATCAACCCGGTGACCGGACGGCGCATGCCCATCTATGTGGCCAATTTCGTCCTCATGGGCTACGGCACGGGCGCGGTCATGGCGGTGCCCGCCCATGACCAGCGCGATTTCGACTTTGCCGCCAAATACGACCTGCCCTTGGCCGTGGTCATCGAGCCCCGCGGCGAGCATCTGGACCCCGCCCATATGACCGCGGCCTACACCGAGCCCGGCGTGCTCACCAACTCCGGGCCCTTTGACGGCATGGATTCCGAGGCCGCCAAAGAGGCCATCGCCGCCATGCTCGAGGAAAAAGGACTGGGCCGGCGGGCGGTGAACTACCGCCTGCGGGATTGGAACATCTCCCGCCAGCGCTATTGGGGCGCGCCCATCCCGGTGATCTACTGCGACGCCTGCGGCGTAGTGCCGGTGCCTGAAGATCAGCTCCCCGTGGAGCTGCCCCTGGACGTACAGGTGCGGCCCGACGGTCGCTCGCCCCTGCCCGAATGCGACGCCTTCGTGCGCACCACCTGTCCCACCTGCGGCGGACCTGCGCGGCGCGAGACCGACACCATGGACACCTTTGTGGAGTCCTCCTGGTACTTTGCCCGCTACCTGGCCGCCCGCGACGAATCACAGCCCTTTGACCCAGCGGTGACCAACGCCTGGCTGCCGGTAGACCAGTACATCGGCGGCATCGAACACGCCATTTTGCACCTGCTCTACGCCCGTTTCTTCACCAAGGCGCTGCGCGACGAAGGCTACCTCGCCGTCAACGAGCCCTTCGCCCACCTGCTCACCCAGGGCATGGTGCTCTTGGACGGGTCCAAGATGTCCAAATCCAAGGGCAATATCGTGGACCCCGACGCCATGGTGGAGCGCTACGGCGCGGATACGGTGCGCCTTTTCTGTCTCTTTGCCGCGCCGCCGGAAAAAGACCTGGAATGGAGTGACCGGGGGATCGAAGGCGCCCACCGGTTTCTGCTGCGTGTCTGGCGGCTCGTGGACGAATTGGCGGATATCCTCACCCCGGTGGGGGCATGCGCCCCCATCTCGGGAAATCTCACTCCA
>DPEO01000054.1:0-12256 GCA_003530935.1 Desulfomicrobiaceae bacterium
CACAAAGGCCGCCGGGTCCGCCAAGACGGTTGGGCCATGGGCGGTTTCGACCTCCAATGTGAACCGGCCGTCACGCTCCTGGACGCGGTACTGCGTGACCTCAGCGTGGGAGGCCCCCACCAGGGGCAGGGCGGTATCCAAAAAGGCCGCGGCAAAAGCCATGACCTTGGCCCCACGCACCGGGTTGTAGGCGGGTGTGCGCTGCGCCCCGTCTTCTTCAGGGATCACGTCCGTGCCATAGAGGGCGTCATAGAGGCTGCCCCAACGGGCATTGAGGGCATTCAAGGCGTACCGCGCATTGGTGGCAGGCACCACGAGCTGCGGGCCGGCGATGGTGGCGATCTCCGGGTCCACGGCGGAGGTGGTGATGGTGAAGGGCTCTCCTTCGGGAACGATGTAGCCGATGGCTTCGAGAAACCCCCGGTACGCCGCCGCGTCGTGGGGCCGGCCCAAATGCTTTTGGTGCCAGGCGTCGATCTGGCGTTGGAGCCTGCTTCGCGTGGCGAGCAGTTCGCGGTTGCGCGGCGTAAGCTCCCGCAAGACCGCCTCCAGCGCGGTCCAAAAATGCGCCGCGGAGATCTCTGTTCCCGGCAGCGCGTGATGCTCAATGAAATCATACAGGGGTTGGGCGATACGCAGCGCACCGACAGACACCGTACGCATGGCTTTCTCCTGGGTTACGGTTCAAATTGGTCCTACCAATATGAGGAAGAAAGCGCATGGTCAAGGACACCGGCCATCCGCAGCCATTGGCGACACGCCTCTGGACAAAAGCCATCTTCCAGAGAGAAGGAATCCCAAGGAGGCAGTGATGCGCAGCTACCGCAAAGAACTCTGGTTTCATGTGCCCACGCGCCGGGCGTTCATCAACATCACTCAAGACGTCGAAGCCTGTCTGCAAGAAAGTGGCATTGCGGAAGGACTCGTCCTCGTCAACGCCATGCACATCACGGCATCGGTTTTTATCAACGACGATGAGCCGGGTCTTCACCACGATTACGAGAAATGGCTGGAGCGGCTCGCGCCTCATGAGCCAGTGCATCAATACCGGCACAACGTGGGGGAAGACAATGCCGACGCCCACATGAAGCGCCAGATCATGGGGCGCGAGGTCGTGGTGGCGGTCACGAAAGGTCGGCTGGATCTCGGGCCGTGGGAACAGATCTTTTACGGGGAATTTGACGGCCGCAGAAAAAAACGCGTCCTCGTCAAGATCATCGGCGAGTAATCAGGAGGTTTCCACCCCATGCCGCCACGCCCACAGCGGTGTGGTGGTGGGCGTGGGGGAGAAATCGTGCAGGATGCCGCAGCAGGGTCCGATGCCTGGCGGCAAAAGCGGCATGCTTGCGCCCCAGGGAAACCTGAGCCCAGGGGCGACCGAGGCTGAACGGATGCGCCCTGCTGGATGGGCCAGACGCAGGAGCCGACGCAGCTCCCACCACGGCCCAGTCTGCGGCAGGGAAGGGGTCAAAGGCCTGGCCAAAGCGAAGGGGTCACCAAAGACCAGCATTACTCCGCTACGGGCTACGCGGACGGCCTCGGTGACGACGGCCTGGCGGTTTTTCGGGGTCATGGCAAAGAGCACGAGGGCGTAGTCCACGGCATCCTCCTCCCAGGGAAGATGGTCTGGTTGCGCCAAATGGACGTCCGCTGCGCCCCCCAAAGATTGCCGTGCCTCGGCCAAGACCCGGGGATCCGGCGCGGCCAAGATCACATCAAAGCCGCACGACCAAAAAAACCGGCAGTGGATCCCGGGGTCGGCGCCAATCACCAAAAGACGCCGCCCCCGGCGCGGCCAGGAGGCCATCAAGGCCTCCATCAACCTCTGGATCTCCCACGCAGCCGCCATGCCAGCGGAAGACGCGGGCCAAGTGATCCCCCCATCCATCAATCGAACACAGCTCCTTGAGCAGCAGACGCCGCCAGCCGGGCATAGCGGCGCAGCACCGGCGAAGTGATTTCTTTCTTCACGGGCTTCCAGGCCGCCTTACGCCGGGCAAGTTCCGCTTCGTCCACCATCAGGTCCAAACGCCGGTTGGGGATGTCGATGCCAATGATGTCCCCATCTTCCACCAGCGCGATGGGTCCTGCCTCCGCCGCCTCCGGGCTCACATGGCCGATGGCTGCCCCGCGGGTGCCGCCGCTGAAACGGCCGTCAGTAATGAGGGCCACGCTCTCCCCAAGCCCCATGCCGGAAATGGCCGAAGTGGGGGTGAGCATCTCTCGCATGCCTGGGCCGCCCTTGGGGCCTTCGTAGCGGATGACCACCACGTCTCCAGGCTGAATGGCGCCGCCTAAAATAGCAGCCACTGCGGCTTCCTCGCCGTCGAACACCCGGGCGCGGGCCTCTCGCTGGAGCATCTCGGCAGCCACGGCCGATTGTTTCACCACAGCCCCACCCGGGGCAAGGCTTCCACGCAAAATAGCTATGCCGCCCTCAGGCGAGTACGGCGCGGTCGCCGGCCGAATGACATCGGTGCGCAGCACCCGAACACCTGCCAGATTTTCTCCCAGGGTCTTTCCCGTGACTGTGGGCACGGAAAGATCAAGGATACCAAGGTTGGCAAGTTCGCTCATGACCGCAGGGATGCCTCCTGCTTCGTGCAGGTCTTCGATGTGCTGGGATCCCGCGGGAGAGAGACGGCACAAGTTGGGGGTCCCGCGGCTGATGGCATCGAAGAAATCGAGGTCGAGGTGCAGTCCTGCCTCCCGGAACACTGCAGGCAAATGAAGCACGGTATTGGTGGAACACCCCAAGGCCATATCCACAGTGACCGCGTTTTTGAGGCTCTTTTCCGTGATGATATCCCGTGGCCGCACCTCTTGGCGTACCAGATCCATCACCCGCATACCCGCCTCTTTGGCCAGGCGCAGCCGGGCGCTGGTGGCCGCCGGGATGGTTCCATTGCCCGGTAATGCCACTCCCAACGCCTCGCACAGGCAGTTCATGGAATTGGCCGTAAACATGCCGGCGCACGAACCACAACCCGGGCACGCGCATTGGGCGAGGTCTTCCAGTTCGGCCTCGGTCATGGCGCCGGAGCGCACCTTGCCCACGCCCTCAAACACCGTGATGAGATCCACCGCAGCGCCGCCCCGGCGGCCGGCATACATGGGACCACCGCTCACCATGATGCTTGGGATATTGAGGCGGGCCATGGCCATGAGCATACCAGGCACGACTTTGTCGCAATTGGGGATGAACACCAAGCCGTCAAACGGGAGCGCCACGGCGCAGATTTCAATACTGTCGGCAATGAGTTCCCGGCTGGGCAAGCTCATGCGCATGCCGGCATGATTCATGGCAAGCCCATCGCAGACACCGATGACCGGAAATTCCATGGGAACTCCGCCCGCCATACGCACCCCGTCTTTGACTGCCTGCGCGATGGTATGAAGATGCATATGCCCGGGAACGATCTCATTGGCGGAATTGACGACACCAATGAGCGGCCGCCCCATTTCTTCTTGGGTGAGCCCAAGTGCATACAGAAGAGAGCGATGTGGCGCTTTTTCGAGTCCAGAAGTCATCACCGAGCTGCGACGCATAACCAACCCCAATTTTTAAAATTGACGAAACGAGATATATGAACCAAGAATAGAAAAAAGTATTACTGTTCCAATACATATAAAAATATACGACTGCGGAAGAAAAGAAAACGCAAAGAGCGTTCCTTGAAACATTGTTTGAAGATACCGATGTACTCCGTAAAGCATGGAAATGGCGATGAGACTTGCTAAAATCCCTTGTGTTGCCGCGCCGACGACCAATGGAATACGCATAAAGAATGGACTTGCGCCGACCAGGCTCAGAAGCTCCAATTCTTCCCGTTTCACCGCAAGAGTCACCCGTACTGCAACACCACTGGCAAGGGCAATCAACGTCAAAAGGACTGTCGCAACGGGGATAAAGAGGCGTTTGCTCCAGGAAAACCACGACGCTGCGCCATCCACCCGCAAGGGATCATAATGGACCTGCTCGACCCCTGGAAGCGCAAGCAAACGATCATGCATGGCCTGCATCCAGGCCCGCGGGTCGGCTTCTGGTACACGAGCATAGATCAATGCGGTATAAGGGAGGGTTGTTTCCAGAGAAAGATTATCCTCAATGGAAAACCGATCTTTGAGCTTATTCAGCGCGTCCAGTGGTGTGAACGTCTCCAAGGAAATGACGCCGGGCATTTCGCCAATGGAGCTCCAATGCTGAAAAACGGTCTCTTTGGGTGCATCCGGCTTCCAATAGATTTGAAAGACGACTTCACCTTGTGATGCTTTGATATTGCGATCAAGATTATAAAGAACGAAGAGAAAAGAACTTCCTAAAAAAATAACGACCGTTAGCGAAAGCACCGTGGTGGCAAGAGAAAGCGGCGTCCGAAAAATATCCCGCACTCCCTGGGAAACGAGACGAACAAGCATCATACGATCCGGCCCTCCTGAATGTTCAGGACACGCGCTTCCGGGACACGTGCAACCATCTCCGGATTATGGGTTGCCAGAAGCACTGTAGTACCAAATCGATTGAATTGGCGAAACACGTCCATCATGCGCAGAGCAAGAGTGCGATCGAGATTTCCTGTGGGTTCATCGGCCAAAAGGACTTTCGGTTTGACCACAATGGCCCGAGCCACGGCAACGCGTTGCTGCTCACCGCCGGAAAGCTCTTCGCAGCGCACCTGGACTTTATCTTCGAGGTGCAGGCTACGCAGCACGACAGCAACACGTTTATGAATGATATCTTTTGCTGTTCCACGGACAAACAGCGGCAACGCGACGTTGTCGAAAACCGTACGGTGGGGAAGGACTTTGAAATCCTGGAAGACGACACTGACCATGCGGCGCAGCAGATGGCGGTTCCAGGAAGTAATTTTACGCAGTTCAAATCCTGCCACGGTGGCCTTTCCCCGAGTCAGCGGCAGGGCACCGTGGAGGATACGCAGCAGCGTCGTTTTTCCAGATCCCGATGGCCCCATGAGAAACGCAAACTCCCCTTGTCCCAAGGTGAAGGAGACATCCTGGAGCACCAGGTGATTTCCAAAGGAAAAGGAGAGGTGAGTGACGTCAATCATGGAAAGCCAGCCACATCATCCACACCGGGTAAACCCACATGCCGCACACAAAAAGCAGCCTTCCTGGAAGGTCAGCTCCCGTCCACAATCGGGACAGATGGGTTTCACCAGACTCGTTGCCGACGATGGAATATTTTCCTCGCCCAGATAGTGCTGGGCCAAGACCCAGGCGACGGCGTCCGGAATGGAAAGGAGCATGCCTTTTTTCTGAAACACCGGATGCTCACCGCCGATCCCCTTGAGCTGCTTGACGATCTCGCGCACGTGAATGCCTGAGCGCAACGCCAAGGACACCAGACGACCGATGGCTTCGGCCTTGGCGGTGATGGAGCGGCCAGAGCGACCGATAGTGGCAAAGACCTCAAAAGGCCGGCCGTCGATCTCGTTGACGGTGAGATAGAGATCTCCCAAGCCAGTCTTTACCTTTTGGGTGAATCCATACACGATATCCGGCCGCTCCATGGGGGTGCATTCCCCCAGAACCCTGGGGGTGTCTTCCTTGTTGGCGGCGCCATCTCCCGTGCAAAGAACTTGGCTCGCCTTGCAACCGTCGCGGTATACCGTCACTCCTTTGCAGCCTTCCTGATACGCCAGGAGATAGATGGTCCGGATGTCTTCTTCCGTCGCCGCATTGGGGAGATTGACCGTCTTGGAGACGGCATTGTCCGTATGGCGTTGGAAGGCGGCTTGCATCTTCAAATGCCATACCGGCTCGATGTCCATGGCCGTGACAAAGACCCGGCGCACGGTTTCCGGAAGGAAGGCAAGCTCCCGTACAGAACCCGTGGCCAGTACATGCTCCACAACGGCCTGCTCATCCACTCCATCCACTTCCCGAAGGGCTTCGAGGAAATAGGGGTTGATTTCGCGAAGCTTTTCCCCATCCATGACCTGGCGCACAAAGGCGAGCGCAAACAACGGCTCGATGCCGGAAGAACATCCCGCAAGAATCGAAAGCGTCCCTGTCGGGGCAATGGTGGTCGTGGTCGCGTTGCGATACGGGCCTTCACCACGGGCGGCGTAGACTGACGTCGCGTAGGCAGGGAACGGACCACGTTCTTCGGCAAGCGCTGCAGAGGCAATTTTGCTTTCGCGCTGGATGAACGCCATGACCTCTTCAGCAAGATCGAGTGCCTCAGGACAGTCATAGGGAATACGAAGTTGGAAGAGCATATCTGCCCATCCCATGATTCCCAGACCGATCTTGCGATTGCGGTGCACTGTTTCTGTAATGCGCTGCAATGGGTATTGCGATGCATCGATGACGTTATCGAGAAAACGCACTGCGAGATGGATCGTTTCCCGAAGCCTCTCCCATTGGATCGGCGTATCGTGCTCCGGATCCACAAAGAGCGCGAGATTGATCGATCCGAGATTACACGCCTCATAGGGAAGGAGCGGTTGCTCACCACAGGGGTTGGTGCTTTCGATCTCCCCTTGGTCGGGGGTGGGATTGTCGCGGTTGATGCGGTCAAGAAAGATGATGCCCGGGTCTCCGCTCTCCCAGGCCTTGCGCACCAAGAGATCGAACACTTCCCGGGCCTTCAAGGTGCGGACGATATTGCCGGTGTGGGGGGCAATGAGAGGATAGTCCTCGTCGCGCTCCACCGCCTGCATGAAGGATTCGGTGAGGGCAACGGAAAGATTGAAGTTATTGAGCTCACCGTCCTTTTCCTTGGCACGGATGAAATCCAGGATATCCGGATGGTCCACCCGTAAAATCCCCATGTTGGCCCCGCGTCGGGTGCCGCCTTGCTTCACCTGCTCGGTGGCGGTGTTGAAAATCTTGAGAAAGGAAAGAGGTCCGGAGGCGATGCCCCCGGTGGATCCCACCCGGCTTTTGTGCGGCCGCAGTCGGGAAAAAGAAAATCCCGTACCGCCGCCGGATTTATGAATCAGGGCGGCGTGTTTTACCGCATCGAAGATTTCTTCCATGGAATCGCCCACTGGCAGCACAAAGCAGGCGGCCAGCTGTCCCAGCTCGGTGCCGGCGTTCATGAGGGTCGGAGAATTGGGAAGAAAGACCCGGTTCACCATCAGGTCGTAAAAGACCCGGGCAAGTTCGGGCGCTTTCCAGGGTGAGTTCGGATACTGGCCTTCCACCTGGGCAATGGACGAAGCAACGCGCCAGAAGAGCTCCTGCGGGGTTTCCGTGGGCTGCCCTTCGAGGTTTTTGCGAAGATAGCGTTTGGTGAGCACGAGTTCGGCGTTGGCGGACAGGTGCACTGGCGGCAGATCCGAAGGCATGGGAATGGACATCACTGATCACCTCGAAAAAATGGAACGTGGAGACGAAGTGCCGCCGTGTGTAGCCCACACCCGCGGGAACCGCAATGCGCCTCTCCTGGGAGGATATGGAGACAATGACTCCAACTATCTTGAAGAAAGAAAAATTTGTGGAAGAGAATAGGGGGTGTACTCATGTTTCTTTTTACGGTATTTGTTTGATTTTTTTGGGTAAATTATGACATATCCTCCAACATGTCTGGAAACACAAAAACGGTTTCGGCAGAAGTAGGAGGGGAGAGAACGAAAGCGGGACAACTCGAACACCCATGTTCCACAGGTGTTCTTTGTGCACGTGCTCGATGTCCTGCCGTGCTCATGTGCGCAGCTTGCCATCGGCCCGAGTTGCCTCAGGCTCCTCGAACAGATACTCTTTGAGGCGATTGGATGGATGTTATGAAACTTTGATGAACAGGAGGAATTCGTATGCATTTTGAATTCTACAACCCAACACGGCTTGTTTTCGGGATTGGAAATCTTTCAAAAATTGGAGAAATCACCAAGAAATATGGCTCAAAGGCGCTGATCGTCACCGGAGGTGGCAGTGTCAAACGTGCAGGGATCTTCGATCGCGTCGTCACAAGTCTGCACGAAGCTGGAGTTCGCTTTGCGGAATGTTCTGGAGTGGAGCCCAACCCCAGAATCGATACCGTCAAGCGTGGTGCAGAAATCGCAAGAATCGAGCAATGTGATGTGGTCATCGCCTTGGGTGGCGGAAGCACCATGGATGCCGCGAAAGTCATGGCTGCGGCGTTGTATTACGACGGAGATCCATGGGATATGATTCATGACGGAAAAAAGGATCCGTATATTCCGCAAAAAGCATTACCGATCATCACGGTACCGACACTTGCGGCAACGGGTTCCGAGATGAACGCCTATGCAGTCATTACTAACCCAAAAACAAAAGTAAAATCATTTGTCGGTGCCGAGTGTCTGTATCCGAAAGTGGCTCTCGTGGATCCGGAACTGACGGTGAGTGTGCCCAAAAAACATACGGCCTATGGAATCTGTGACCTGATCACCCATGTGACGGAATCGTACTTCAATGGGGTCGATCACACCCCCATTCAAGACCGTTTTGCGGAAGGGGTCATTCTTGCTGCCATGGAGTGGGGCCCGAAAGCACTGGCTGATGGACACGATCTGCAGGCCCGCACCCAGGTTCAATGGGCGTCCATCGTGGCGCTCAACGGCTGGGTCAGCGCAGGAACCAATGGCGCCTTTCCCGTGCATACGATCGAGCATACGCTGTCCGCGTACCATGACATTCCCCATGCGGCAGGGCTTGCGGTGGTGAATCCGGCATGGATGCGCTTTGCCGCCAGAAAACGTCCGGAAAAATTTGTCCAGTTTGCCCGCCGTATCTTTGGCATAGAGGTCAAAGGGCCAGAGGATATCGCAGGTGCGCTTCAGGGGATCGATGCCTTCGAGGCGTTTCTCCAACGCATTGGGTGCCCAACGCGGTTTTCCGACCTTCAGATCGATGGGACGCTGATTCCACAGTATGCCAAGGATACTTTGCAGGTGGTTCATGATGAAAATGGGAACCTCCCGGGGCGTCCCCCGATGACCGAGGCCGATATCATCACGGTGCTCCAGTCTGCGCTGTGATCGACCCGGATTTGAAATGCGGCACAGGAACGGGCCTTTCCGACAAAGAGAGGCCCGGTATCATTTATGAAAAAATGTTGGAAAAGTTTGAGGCTGTGTTTTTGTCGATAAAATATATAATCATTTGATTTTTATATATAAAATATGAACACTGAAGTATCGGCATCAGTGACTTGAGAAACGAAGAGCGCGGGATCTCCGCGAAAACCTTTGAAAACATTCCGAGAATCCTTGTGATATTCCACAGGTGTTCCCATGGGTGACAGGGCAGCGTGCCTTTGTTAGGCACCCATCGCCATATGCATCAGGAGGCCTCATATGCATCTCGTTGCCAATCGCCTTTCCAGTTCGAACTTTTGGGCCTGGATAGCAGTTCCTGGATCGGAAGCGCCTTTGCCGTGTCCGGTGCGCATCGAGGAAGCGCCGCGCCGTTTGCGCGTGGGAGATGTGTGCACGGTGCGCAGCACTCAGGTAATGGTGCATGCGGTGAGCATCTGTCCGGACGCACAAGGAATGCTTCACCAATTGGTGGCATGCCGAATCACCTCGGGCAGACTGGCTCAAGGGGCCTCCACTGTGGAGCTGACGCGGCCTGGTCTGGCAGTGGCAGTGGTCACCTTGAGCGACAAGGGATCGCGCGGTGAACGCGAGGATACCAGCGGACCTGCGGTCTTGGAGCTGCTTCAGGACTCCCTTGCCGTAACCACCCATGCCATGGTGGTCATCCCTGACGACGCCCCCACGCTCAAGCGCTATCTCATGGACCTCTGCTTGGTGCAGGGATTCGATCTCGTCGTCACCAGCGGCGGTACTGGCGTGGCCCCGCGGGACATCACCCCAGAGGTGACCCTTGCGGCCATCGAGCGGCGTTTGCCGGGGCTCGAAACCGCCATGATGCTCGCAGCCTTGCAAAAAACCCCGCATGCGGCCCTTTCCCGGGCAGTTGCAGGCACTTTGGGGGAGAGCATCGTCCTCAACCTCCCCGGAAGCCCCAAGGCTGTTCGAGAAAATTTGGCCGCAGTGGTTTCCGCCCTGCCCCACGCCATTGCCAAGCTTCAGGGAGACGAGTCGGACTGTGGCTCCAAACATTGACGCAGCCTTTGCCCTGCAGCTGCGCTCTTTCTTTCTGAAGTGTACTGCTTCCCGTTTGGGGATTGTTACTGTCTGTCTTTTGACCGTGATTGCTGAGTGGCTTCATCTCTCAGTACGGGAGATGGTCTTTATTCCTCAGCGCCAGCTTTTATACGGAATATTTTTCTTTTTTGGATTTGGAGCGAACATCGTTTATCTCTTGCTCCAACGTTGGTTTCTTCATGAGCACTGGTTTTTTTCTTCTCAAATTGTTATCGATATTATTCTTTCCACTTTTTGGATTTTTTTGACAGGAGTAACGTTTAGTCCATTTCTTTTTATTATCTTTATCATGATTTTTTATTATGGAAAATTTCATGGAATCCAAAAATCGATAATTATTTCTTTTGTTTTTATATTTTCACTTTTTTTTCTTTCGTGTTTTCAATTTTATTTTCCTTATTATTGGGGAGAAGAACATATTCGAGGTTCATATATCGCATACAATTTTTGTATGCTTTGTGTTGGATTTTTGCTTGTCAACGGATTGGTCCGTATCCAAAAACACGGAGAATTGGAGATTCTACGCCGTCTTCATGAGCGGGATATGGCCCTCAAAAAGGCGGAGGATCTCCAACGCAAAGTGTTTCATGGCCTCGACACGTCATTGGTCCTTCTCGATCCCCATGGCCGCATTACTTCCCTCAATGCCGCCGCCATGGCGGAAGTAGGCGGTCATGGGTCCGTGGAAGGCAAGTCGTTGGTGGAGATTTTTCCCGAATTTGCTCCTTTTTGGCAGGAGCGCTTCCGTCTTCCGGTGCGCAACATCGTGCACAGCCTGGCGCGGGGCAAAGTCTATGGATTTCGGCTCAGCCCTTTGGGCGAGGACGGATGGATCCTGCTTTTCTCCGACATCACGGAAATCCAACGTTTGGAGCGGCAGGTGCAGGAAATGGAGCGCTTGGTGGCGGTGGCGGACTTGGCCGCCGGCCTTGCCCACGAGATGAAAAACCCCCTGGCCGGCATCAAGGCGAGTTTGCAATTGTTCATGGCTGGCGATTTGGAAGAGGCCCATCGCCGCCGGTTGGCCCACGTGGTGGTGCGGGATGTGGACCGCTTGGATGCCTTGGTGCATGATTTTCTCGTCTTTGCCCGGCCTTCGGACCCCTGTCTGGAGGAAATTGCATTAGTTCCGTTTTTGCAAGAAATGGCGGAAACCATGCGTCTGCGCTATCCCCGGGTGGAAGTGATCCTGCAAGTGACGGACGCCGTCTGGGTGTTCGACCGCACCCATTTGCACCACATCGTGAGTAATGTGCTCGCCAACGCCTGCCAGGCTGTGGACAGCAAGCCCTATCCCCCCCGTCAGGTGGTGGTGGAAAACACCGAAGGGCCGGAAGCCCAGTCCCTTGCCGTGCGTGACACCGGTCCGGGAATGACGGCGGACATGCTGCGCCGTTGCTTTGATCCCTTCGTGACCACCAAACCTCAGGGCACAGGGCTTGGGCTTGCCATTTCCCGGCGCTTGGCTGCACAAAACGGTGCCCTGCTCGAGGTGGCGGCCAATTCCGATGCGGGCGTGACCTTTACCCTGACCCGGCCGAGGACTTCGTGAACGAACTTTACTATACGGACTTCCATATTCATTCGAGATATTCTCGGGCCACGAGCAAAACACTGGACCTGGAACTTCTGGCGGCGTGGGCGGAAGTGAAAGGCATCGCCGTGGTGGCCACGGGAGATTGTCTTCATGGAGCGTGGCTTGAGGCCATCGAGGAAAAGCTGGAGCCTGATGGCAGCGGGTTTTTGACCCTTTGCCGCCCGGAAAGCGCGGCCGAGCGCCTTGCCTGGTATCCCGGCGCTATTGCTGGCACGGCCCGTTTCATCTTGAGCACCGAGATCAGCTCCATTTACAAAAAAAACAGCCGCGTACGCAAAATCCACAATTTAGTCTACCTGCCGACACTGGAGGCGGCCAAGGCCTTGCGGGAGCGCCTGGGCAAAATCGGCAACCTCGATTCCGACGGCCGCCCCATCCTGGGGCTCGACAGCCAGGACCTGCTCGCCATGGTGCTCGATATCCATGCCGACGCCTTTCTGGTGCCTGCCCATGTGTGGACGCCCTGGTTTTCTCTGTTTGGCTCCCAATCGGGATTCGATCACATCGAAGAATGCTTCGGCCCTCTGGCGAGCGAGATCTTTGCCCTGGAAACAGG
>DPEO01000054.1:12523-14547 GCA_003530935.1 Desulfomicrobiaceae bacterium
CGTGAGGCCAACCGTTTTGCCGGGGCCATGGATTTCAGCGCCCTGCGCGGGGCCCTTTCCGGTACCAGCTCCCGAGCGCAGTTCTTGGGTACCGTGGAATTTTTCCCGGAGGAAGGGAAATACCACCTCGATGGGCACCGTGCCTGCCAGGTGGTGCTCTCCCCCCGGCAGACCAAAGAGTTACAGGGGATATGCCCTCAATGCGGAAAGCCCTTGACCCTTGGGGTACTGCACCGGGTCTTCCAATTGGCCGATCGCGATGAGCCGCAACAGCCCGCCGCCCATCCGGGATTTGTTTCCGTGATCCCGCTGGCGGAGATTGTCTCCGAGGTCTTGGGGGTCGGCGCGGCCTCCAAGCGCGTTCAGGAGATGTATGCCCGCGCCATCGCCGCCTTGGGTCCGGAGCTCCCGCTGCTGTTGGAAGTGCCGGAAAGCGACCTGCGCCAATTCCATCCGCTGCTCGGGGAGGCCATCTCCCGCATGCGCCAGGGAAACGTCGTCCGCACCCCGGGCTATGATGGGCAGTATGGTCGCATCCATACCCTCACTGCCGAAGACCGCGTGCGTTTTGGTCTTGTTGCCCACGACGCCCCGCGCCGCAGCCGGCGCCGCCGCGAAGAAGTGGGAGGGTCCTTGCAGGATGCCGTGGCACCCCAATCCACAGACCAAGCTGTGTCCCCCAATGCGGAACAACAAGCCGCCATTGCTGCTTCCGGTCCAGTACTCGTGAGCGCGGGGCCAGGCACCGGAAAGACCCATACCTTGGTGGCTCGGGTCCTTGCGCTGGCGAAGCAGGGGGTGCCGCTTTCCCAAATCCTCGTGGTGACCTTCACCCGCAAGGCCGCCCAGGAGCTGCGGGAGCGTCTGCGCGCCCATCTGGGAAGCAGCGCCGATCTCGTTCAGGCCGATACCCTGCATGCCGCGGCTTGGGCCTCCTTGGAGGCAGAGCGTGTGCTCCTTGCAGACGACGAGGCCCGCGCCGTGTTTGCCGCTGCTCATCCGGAGCTTTCCGGCCGGGCGCTGCGTGATGCATACGCCGCCATGCAGCGGGGCCGGGAAACCCTCTCCGCCTTGCCAGATCCTGCCTATACCGCCCGCAAAGAGCTTCTTGGGGTGTGGGATTATACGGACCTTTTGGAAAATTGGCTGGAAGCGCTGCGTCAAGAAAAAAGGCCGCCGTATACTCATGTGCTCGTGGACGAAGCCCAGGACCTTTCGCCGTTGCAATGGCGCATCATCGGGTATCTGGCGCGGGAAGACGGTTCTGGGGTGTTTCTCATTGGAGATGCCGATCAGTCCATCTACGGGTTTCGCGGATCAGCCCCCCTGGAGGAGGCAGCGCGCGCCCTCTGGCCTGGGCTGCAGGTGGTGCGTTTGACACAGAATTACCGCAGCGCGCCGCAAATTCTCCGCGCGGCGGCCCCTTTTTCTTGTCATCCCATGCTTCAGCCCGTGTTCCACCACGTGGGAGAAGTGCGCCTGGGAAGCTTTGCCCACGCCGAGCAAGAAGCCCGTTGGATCGCCACCACCATTGCCGCCATGGTGGGGCAGTCCGGCCATTGGCAGATGGATGGTGCACGGGCGGCAGAACCTTTGGCCTTGGATGATGTGGCCATTTTGGTGCGGGCCCAGAGCCTGATGCCTCCTGTGGAAACCGCCTTGCGCGAGGCCGGGGTGCCGGTGTACCGGGCAGAAGGCGAGCCCATATGGAATCATCCGGGGGTGCGCATGGTGCTCGATACGGCGCGCCAGGCCCTTGCCGGGGAGCTTGAGATGGATGCCGGCACCCTTGCCGGCGGCCCGCCTGCCGTCGTGCACTGGTTGCACGCGCAGGGGAGGATGCCCCAAGCCTCCCAAAGTTCCCCCATGGAGGAGTTGGCGGCTCGCTACCGCGAGGCAGGATCGTGGGAGCGCCTCCTTTCTCAGCTTCAGCTGGATATGGCCAACCATGCGGTCTTCCGTGCGGCCCAAAAGGTGCCGCTTTTGACCATTCATGGGGCTAAGGGATTGGAGTTCCATACGGT
>DPEO01000055.1:0-455 GCA_003530935.1 Desulfomicrobiaceae bacterium
CCGGACATTGGTCTGCTGGGCGCAACCATCAACAACCTGGGCATCGCCTTCGATCACACGGCCCATCCGCTCGACGCCTGGATCACGGTCATGCTCATGGAGGTGTGGCATTGGACACCCTTGGTGGTGCTGCTTGCCTACGCAGGGTTGCGGGCCATTCCGGATGCCTACTATCAGGCTGCCAAGATCGACGGCGCCAGCCGCTGGGCCGTGTTTCGGTACATCCAGTTGCCCAAACTGCGCGGCGTCATGACCATCGCCGTGTTGCTCCGCTTTATGGATAGTTTTCTCATCTATGCGGAGCCTTTTGTACTCACAGGCGGTGGCCCAGGAAATGCCACGACGTTTTTGTCCATCTATCTGGTCAAGCTGGCGACGGCCATGGACTTGGGACCGGCCGCGGCCTTTTCCATCATCTATTTTCTCATCGTCCTGTTGTTCTGCTGGCTGTTCTA
>DPEO01000055.1:657-2103 GCA_003530935.1 Desulfomicrobiaceae bacterium
ATCTATTGGATGCTCAACATGAGTCTGCGCACGAACGCGGATATCATGGCATCATTCAAGCTGTTTCCCAGCTCCATGACGTTGGAGAATTATGGCAAGATTTTCTCTGATCCGACGTGGTACTCGGGATACATCAACTCGATGATCTATGTTTCCATCAATACGGTCATCTCCCTGGTGACGGCGCTCCCCGCAGCCTACGCCTTTTCCCGATTTCGCTTCATTGGTGACAAGCACGTGTTCTTCTGGTTGCTCACCAACCGCATGGCGCCACCAGCAGTCTTCTTGCTGCCGTTTTTTCAGTTGTATTCGACTGTGGGGCTGATTGATACACACATTGCCGTGGCCTTGGCCCATTGTCTCTTCAACGTGCCTTTGGCTGTATGGATTTTGGAAGGGTTCATGTCTGGGGTGCCGCGTGAGATCGACGAAACGGCCTTCATTGATGGCTATTCTTTCCCGCGTTTCTTCATTGCGGTGTTCATCCCGCTCATCCGCGCCGGAATCGGCGTCACCGCGTTTTTCTGCTTCATGTTCAGTTGGGTGGAACTGCTTTTGGCCCGCACCCTGACGACGACGGAGGCCAAGCCCATTGCCGCGATCATGACCCGCACGGTCAGTGCCTCGGGTTTGGACTGGGGCCTGCTCGCCGCTGCGGGCATCTTGACTATCGTGCCCGGCGCATTGGTCATCTGGTTTGTTCGCAATCATCTGGCCAAGGGCTTCGCCTTGGGCCGGGTCTAGGGGGGCGCCATGGATATCAGTTGGATGGCTTGGACTCCACTCACTGCAGTATTTTTTACATGTATTGCACTCATGCTCGTGGGCATGACCATCTGGGAGATCGTCTCGCCCACCGTCGCACGCCGCGGCTTCTTGCCCATTGTCACTACACGAGGAGATCGTCTGTTTATCGGCCTTCTGGGCAGCGCGTATATCCATTTGGCCTGGCTGGGGCTGACGGATCTCGCCGTCTGGATCGCTACGGTAATATCTGCGTGTTTTCTTTTCGCAGTCATGCGCTGGGGCTAGGCCAGGGCTTTCGTGGCGCATGCCAGCAGAAAGGATAACAGCAGAAGTGTTCGGGGCTTTGTTGAAGCAACTGTAAATGGAGGTCCGTATGCACGTTCGACGACTTCTGGTGAGCGGTGTGCTCGCGGCGGCGCTTCTGGGCGTTACAAGTCCAGGATTTGCCGATGTTGCAGCCCAGAAAGCTGCAGCAAAAAAGTGGATTGATGAAGAATTCCAGCCTTCGACGCTCAGTAAAGAAGAGCAGATGAAGGAAATGGAATGGTTCATCAAAGCGGCGGCTCCCTTCAAGGGCATGGAGATTCGGGTGGTCTCCGAGACCATTCCCACTCATGAGTACGAGTCCAAGGTCCTGGCCAAGGCCTTCTATGAGATCACTGGGATCAAGGTGACTCATGATCTGATTCAGGAAGGCGA
>DPEO01000055.1:2444-13681 GCA_003530935.1 Desulfomicrobiaceae bacterium
GGCAAGGACGTCACTCTCCCCACCTTGGACATCGATGACTTTATGGGGAAATCCTTTACCACGGGCCCCGATGGCAAGCTCTACCAATTACCGGATCAGCAATTCGCCAATCTGTACTGGTTCCGGTATGACTGGTTTCAGCGTCCGGATCTCAAGAAAAAGTTTAAGGAAAAGTACGGCTATGAGCTGGGCGTGCCCGTCAACTGGTCTGCCTACGAGGACATCGCGGAGTTTTTCACCAACGACGTGAAGGAAATCGACGGCAAGGCGGTGTACGGCCATATGGATTATGGGAAAAAGGCCCCGGATTTGGGTTGGCGTTTCACCGATGCTTGGTTGTCCATGGCCGGTACGGGCGACAAGGGTTTGCCCAATGGCGTGCCCGTGGATGAGTGGGGCATTCGAGTGGAAGGTTGCCGTCCGGTGGGCTCCAGCGTAGCCCGCGGCGGCGCCACCAATGGCCCTGCGGCCAAGTACGCTCTGCGGAAATACATGGAATGGCTGCGTAAGTACGCGCCTCCAGGAGCCCTGGGCATGGACTTCTATCAGTCCTTGCCGAGCCTGGCCAAAGGCAACGTCGCGCAGCAGATCTTCTGGTACACGGCCTTCACCGCTTCGATGATCGAACCGGGGACTCCGGTGGTCAACGAAGACGGTACGCCCAAATGGCGTATGGCTCCGTCTCCGCACGGTCCGTACTGGGAAGAAGGCCAGAAACTCGGGTATCAGGACTGCGGCTCGTGGACCCTGCTGAAGTCCACCCCGGTGGATCGCCGCAAGGCTGCGTGGCTCTACGCCCAGTTCTGCGTGGCCAAAACCACGTCATTGAAGAAGACCCACGTGGGTCTGACCCCCATCCGCGACTCGGATATCCGGCATGAGTCTTTCACCGAGCGCGCGCCCATGCTCGGCGGCCTGGTGGAGTTCTACCGCAGCCCCGCTCGCGTGGCCTGGACGCCCACAGGCACCAATGTCCCGGACTACCCGAAGCTGGCCCAGTTGTGGTGGCAGAACATCGGTGAGGCCGTATCCGGCGAAGTCACTCCGGAAACCGCCATGGACAACCTGGCTGCCGAGCAGGACAAGGTCCTGGAGCGTCTGGAGCGCTCCGGTGTACAGGGCGAATGCGGGCCCAAGCTGAACGAACCTCGCGACGAAAAGTACTGGTTGGATCAGCCCGGTGCCCCCAAGCCCAAACTGGCCAATGAAAAACCCAAGGGCGAAACCGTGGATTACGACAAGCTCCTGGAAGCCTGGAAAGCTGGTCGGGTCAAATAAAGCGATCTGATGCACGAAACGCAAGGGAGTGCCCCCCGGCACTCCCTTTTTTCATAGAGATGCCAATCTTGTGGTGAATGGCGTCGTCCTCAAGACCACGAATCCCTGTGGCCGGGCACACCCTTGACGCTTCGGGCGATTCGCGCCAGACCCCGGCAGTACGCCGTTGTTGCGGAACCCTTGTGGCCACCAGGAGAATCCTCATGCCCATTGCTCGAAACGTCCTCGAACTCATCGGCCGCACCCCCATGGTCATGCTGGCACGCCTGACTCAGGGGATGTCGGCCCAAGTTGCGGTGAAGCTCGAATACTTCAACCCCATGGCTTCGGTGAAAGACCGCATCGCCCTGGCCATGATCGAGGCTGCCGAGGCTTCCGGGGAGCTTGCTCCAGGAGCGGTCATCGTGGAGCCCACCAGCGGCAATACGGGCATTGGCCTTGCCTTGGTATGTGCCGTGCGCGGCTACCATCTGATCTTGACCATGCCCGAATCCATGAGTCTGGAGCGCCGCATGCTCCTGGCCCATATGGGGGCGGAGATCGAGCTCACCCCCCGGGCGGAAGGTATGGCCGGGGCGGTGCGCCGTGCCGAAGCAATTGCCCGAGAGCGGCAGGCCTTCATGCCCCGGCAATTCGACAATCCTGCCAATCCCGAAGCCCACAGCCGCACCACGGCGGAAGAAATCTGGGCCGATACCCATGGCGCCATCGACGTCTTTGTCGCTGGAGTGGGTACCGGCGGTACCCTCACGGGCGTCGCCCGGGCCTTGAAGCCCCGGCGTCCTGGGCTCGTGGCCGTGGCCGTGGAGCCTGAAGCGTCGCCCCTCCTTTCCCAAGGCATTGCCGGCCCGCATCCCATTCAAGGCATTGGGGCCAATTTTGTGCCCACGATACTTGATCGGTCGTTGATCGACGAGGTGCTCACCGTCTCTGGGGAAGAAGCCATGGAGACCGCGCGGCGCCTTGCCCGGGAAGAGGGGATTATGTGCGGCATCTCGGCGGGAGCCAATGTGGCCGCGGCCTTGCGCCTGGCTGCCCAGCCTCGCTTTGCGGGCAAATTGGTGGTGACGGTGATCTGCGACACCGGTG
Organism: Desulfomicrobiaceae bacterium; assembly: GCA_003530935.1. Lineage (GTDB taxonomy): Bacteria > Desulfobacterota > Desulfovibrionia > Desulfovibrionales > Desulfomicrobiaceae > Thermodesulfomicrobium. Next base: position 4,812 of record DPEO01000055.1, read on the forward strand.
AGCGCTATTTGAGTACCCCGCTTTTTGTTTCCAAGGAAAACAATAAATGAAATCAAAGATCAATGGTAATTCGGTCCTGAGCCAAGTAGTGGATGCCTTGTGTGCCCCGCAGTCCTACCAGGGGGTGTACCACGAGCCTTCTTTTGGCTCTCCCATGCCCTCGGTGGAAGCCCTGGCCGAAGTGGTGGAGCGTTTGCGCTCGGTGCTGTACCCCGGCTATTTTAAAGAACCCTTCATCACTCCGCGCAACATGGCCTATTTCGTCGGCTCCAAGCTGGAGAAAGTACGGCGAGAGCTCTCCCGGCAGATTGCCCGGGGGTTTTGTTTTTCGTGCGCGGAGGGCACGTGCACCAGCGAGTGTGAGGACCGGGCCGATGCTCTGGCGGATGCCTTCTTGCTCACCCTTCCCAAAGTGCGCCATCTGCTCGCCACCGACGTACAGGCCGCCTACGTGGGGGACCCGGCAGCCAAAAGTCCAGGCGAAACCATATTTTGCTACCCATCCATTCGGGCCGTCACCAACCAGCGCCTCGCCCATGAGCTCTATGGGTTGGGCGTGCCGCTCATCCCGCGCATCATCACCGAGATGGCCCATTCGGAGACCGGCATCGACATCCACCCCGGCGCGCAGATCGGCGAAGGATTCTTCATCGATCACGGCACCGGAGTAGTCATTGGCGAGACCTGTATCATCGGCACCAATGTCCGCCTGTATCAAGGCGTGACCTTGGGCGCGAAGAGCTTTCCCAAAGATGAGCAAGGGCACTTGGTCAAAGGTATCCCCCGGCATCCCATCGTGGAAGACGATGTGATCATCTACTCCGGCGCCACTGTGTTGGGACGCATTACCATTGGCCGCGGAGCGGTCATTGGCGGCAATATGTGGGTGGTGGAAGACGTACCGTCCGGCGCTCGAGTGTACCGCAAAGAGCCCCATTGATATGGGTGGGCGCTTGCCCTGCCCACTGCCCCAAAACGTCATGCCCAGAAGCCCCAAGGCCTCTGGGCATGTTGTTTCGCGGGGGGGGTCCCTCAAGAGCCGCTATTTGCGGCTGCGCAGCAACTCGACCTGTTCATGAAGGTAGGTGGCGCCGGCCATGTCGCCGCGATCTTCCAAGGTACGGGCAAGAGATTCCATGGCCTGCAAAGTCAATGGGTGGCGCTCGCCGAGGCGGCGTTGGCGGATTTCCAAACATTGGCGCAGCATGGTCTCTGCCCGTTCCATGTTGCCCAGGCGGCGGTGGACCAGTCCGAGGTTGAAGAGCACCTGGGCGGTGTCCAGATGGTCCGGCCCCAAGGTGGCCTGGGAGATGTTCAGGGCTTCGGTGAAAAGCTGCATGGCCTCCGGATACTTTTCCTGGGCGTAGGCTGCTTGGGCCGCATACCCCGCTGCCACGGCGATATCCGGGTGCCCGGCGGGCAAGGCGTACTCCCGCAGTTCCAAGGCACGCTTGAATGAAGCCTCGGCTTCGACAGCGCGCTTGTTCGCCAGCTGTACTTTGCCCAAGTTGATGAGCGTGTCCGCTAGGGGCACCGCTACTGATGGTCCAAGGCCTTGCAAAATGGCTTCACTTTGTTGGAGCGAGGCCTCGGCGTCGGCATTCTTGCCTTGCGCAAGCTGCACCTCCCCCAAGACCCCCAGGGCTTGGGCGTAGAGTACTTGATCCAAATTTCGGGTCATGTCCTGGGCGCGACGGGCTGCCACCAGTGCGTCTTCGGTCTTCCCCGCCTCCAACTCGGCGCGGCTGAGGCGAATGAGCAGCCGGGCAAGGGTGCGATCCTGAGCACCCAAGGCCCGCTCCCGGACCTCCACCGCCCGGGAAAGCATGGAAACCGCCTCGGTACGCAGGCCTCTGCGGCGGTAGAGGTCCCCAAGGTTCCCCAAGATTTCTGCGATATCTCCGGGGGTATCTCCTGCTGCGCGCTCTCGGATCTCCACGGCCTTGAGGTAAAAATCCTCGGCAGCAGCGTCATCGCCCCGGGCGGCAAAGAGGGTGCCTAGGGCCGAAAGAGTGGTTGCTGTTTCGGGATGGCTCGGTCCCAGGATGTGCTGGCGCAACCGCAAGGCCTCGCGCAGGTTTTTTTCCGCGGCGTCGTACTGCCCGAGGGCCACCTGGATGATGCCCAGGTTATGCAGGCTTGTGGCGAGGTTCGCATTTTCCGGCGGGCTCGTGGTACGGGCCACGGCGAGTGCCTCCTGGGCGGAGGCCAGGGCCGCGTCATAGGCGGACTGGTTGTAGAGCTCGAGGGTGCGGGTGTTGAGGGCAAGCCATTGGGGGGACGAGTCCGAGGGCCCCTTGGTGGTGGCACACGCACCAAGGGCCACAAGGAGCAGGGCAAAGACCACAGTCGTGAAGCGCATCACCTTGTTCCTTATCCTTGGGTTGAGGAGGAGGGGATTCCCAATTCCTCCAGTCGGGCGAGGCCGTCTTCTTCCGGCCCCACCAAGTCCTGGTAGGTCTCCCGGCGGCGGATGAGCAGGTGCTTGTCTCCATGCACCAGCACCTCCGCCACCCGGGGGCGGGAATTGTACTGGGAGGACATGACAAAGCCATACGCCCCGGCAGAGAACACCGCCAGGAGGTCTCCTTGGACGACCATCGGGATCTCCCGATTTTTGGCAAGAAAATCGCCGGACTCGCAAATGGGACCCACGATATCCGCCACCAAGGGCGGCGCGTCCGGCCGCTCGGTGACCGGAGCGATGCGGTGGTAGGAGCCGTACAGGGACGGCCGCACCAGATCGTTCATGCCTGCATCCACGATGACGAAGTGCTTTTCCCCGTTTTGTTTGAGGTATTGCACCTCGGTGACAAGGATGCCCGTGTTGCCGGCGATGACGCGGCCGGGTTCGAGAATGATGGTGAGATCGGTTCCCTGGACAGCTTGGGCCACAGCTGCGCCGAGTTCTGTGGGATGCGGGGGCTCTTCGGCGTTGTAGGTGATGCCGAGGCCGCCGCCCAAATCGAGGTAACGCAGGGAAATCCCTCGGGCGACAAGTTGACGGTAAAAGTCCATGAGCCGGGAGAGGGCTTCGATGAAGGGAGAAAGCTGGGTGAGTTGGGAGCCGAGGTGGCAGTCCAACCCCACAGGCTCCACGCCGGGGAGCTTTTGCGCAAGCGTGTAGGCGGCGAGGGCTTCATCCATGGGCAGGCCGAACTTGTTTTCCCGAAGACCCGTGGAAATGTAGGGGTGGGTCTTGGGATCCACATCCGGATTGATGCGCAGACTGACGCGGGCGGTTTTCCCAAGGCTGGAAGCGATCTCGCTGATGCGCTCAAGCTCCTGTACGGACTCCACGTTGAAAAGCAAAATCCCTGCTAACAGGGCCTCATGGATCTCGTGGCGTTTTTTACCGACTCCGGAGTACACGATGCGCTCCGCAGGCACCCCAGCGCGCAAAGCTCGAAAGAGCTCTCCGCCGGAGACGATGTCCACCCCTGCTCCGGCTTGGGCCAAAAGCCGAAGGATCGCCAGGTTGGAATTGGCCTTCACGGAGTAGCAGGTGAGGTGCGGCACGCCGGCAAAGGCGCTGTCCATGGCCTGGTAGTGGCGAAGCCAGGTGGATGCGGAGTAGATGTAGAGCGGAGTGCCGTACTCCGCCGCGAGTTCTGGCACGGGGATGTCTTCGGCATGAAGAACGCCATGATGGAAATGAAAATGGTGCATGGGAGATTCCTCGCTTTACGGTTCGACAGTGATGACCGGGGAGAGGGCTGGGGGGAGTGTGGCAAAGGTGTTGTCCACTCCTACGCGCAGCCGAAAAGTCTCGGGGAGGTCGAGGCCGCATACGCGCAGCACGTAGCTGTTCTCCTGCCGCCGCACTCCCGGTTCGTACGGGGAAATTTGGCGCACCATGGAGGGCGCAAAGGGGCATGTGGGGCAGCCGCCCGTTTCCACTTCCAGGCGGAAGAACTCCACATTGGCCAGGTTGCCGCCAACCTTGACGGCGATCCACAGACAAGGGCCATCCCGACGGGCTTCAATGGTGTCCACGAACACCTGCTCGTCCTGGGCTTGGGGCTTGGGCCATTCTTTTTTCCCACACCCCCACACAAAGGTTGTCAGAAGCAAAAACCAAAGCGCCACTTTACGATTCGTGGTCACGAGCTTGACTCCACAAGGTTTTTCCAACGGTTGAGAAGCTCCAGGGCCTTTTGCGGAGTGATGGACGCAAGGCAAAGGGTTTGGAGCTCACGGAGCACAGGGTGGGGAGAGGAGGGCGTGGACGCCGCGCCGGTGAAACGTAGCGGGGTACAACTTGCGGTCTTTTTCCCCCGGCCTTCCAAATGCTGCAGGATTTCTTTGGCCCGCTGGATGACCGGTGCAGGCACCCCAGCGAGTCGCGCCACCTCGATGCCGTAGCTGCGATCCGAGGGTCCGGGGACGAGGCGGCGCAGAAAGATGATCTCTCCCCTCCATTCTTTGATGGCCATAGTGCAGTTCTGTACCCCGGGCAAGCTGGCTTCGAGGGCGGTGAGCTCGTGGTAATGGGTCGCAAACAGGGTCCGGACACCGCCGTGGCGTCGCACGAGCTCTTCCGCCACGGCCCAGGCAAGGGACATGCCGTCAAAGGTGCTCGTGCCCCGGCCGATTTCGTCCAGGATGACCAATGATCGACGGGTTGCCTGCCGCAGGATGCGGGCGGTTTCGATCATCTCCACCATGAAGGTGGAATACCCCTGGGCGAGATTGTCCGAGGCGCCGACCCGGGAAAAGATGCGGTCGCATAGGCCGATGCGGGCAGAGGATGCAGGGACGAAACTGCCGATTTGGGCAAGGATGCAGGCGATGGCCGTTTGTCGCAGGATGGTGGATTTCCCCGCCATGTTGGGGCCGGTGATGAGGAGCATCCGGATCGGGTCTTCCAGACGGATGTCGCTGGGGATGTAGTTCCCCCGTCCCACGGCGGCCTCTACCACTGGGTGGCGGCTCTCCTTGAGGACGATGTCCATGCCGTCGTGGATTTCCGGACGACACCAGCCGTGGCGCAGGGCCGCCTCGGCGAGGGCTTGAGTCACGTCCAGACGGGCCAAGCGGGCCGCCTGGGCGGCGAGACGCGGATGCCATGTGGCCAAGGTGGCGCGAAGTTCGGTAAAGAGCTCGTACTCCCGGGCCTTGCGCGCTTCGGAGGCCCCAAGGATGCGTTCTTCCAACTTTTTGAGCTCTTCAGTGATATAGCGCTCTGCGGTGGCCAGAGTTTGGCGGCGGATGAAATGGGGAGGGGCGCTGTCCGCTTGGGTACGGGAAAGTTCGAAGTAGTAACCGAATACTCGATTGTATCCGAGCTTCAACTTGGGTAAAGCGCTGCGCTCCTGTTCTTCTTGCAGGAGTCGAGCTAAGGCCTCTTCTCCGTGCTCCGAGAGTTCCAAAAGTTCGTCGAGGCGGGGGTCGAATCCGGCGCGAAAGATGCCCCCTTCGGTGATGAGCGCCGGTGGATTGTCGGCAAGGGCGCGCGCGAGCAGGTCTGCGGCCTCGGCCAGATCGTCCCAGTTCTCTTGAATGGCGGCAAGCTCTGCAGGCAAGGGATCGAGGTGGGCAAGCCACTTGCGCAGGCGGGGCATGGCGGCCAGCGTGTGCCGCAGGGCAGCCAGATCCCGAGGACTCGTGCGATTCATATGGATGCGGGTGGCCAATCGCTCGAGATCGTAGACATCGCCCAAAAGCCGCACCAAGGTTTGGCGCTCCCGGTCGTGCTCATAGAGAAAGGCAACGGCATCAAGCATGCGTTCGATGGAGTTTTTGTCGCGCCAGGGCTGGCGCAGACGCGCCGCCAGAAGCCGCGCTCCCATGGGGGTGCAGGTGGCGTCCAAGAGGTGCCACAGGGTGCCCTTGCCTTTGCGACCGTCAAGGGTGCGAAAGATTTCCAGGTTGCGGGTGGTGAGGTCGTCGATGAGGAGACCTGCCCGGATGTCCACAGGAGAAAACGGCTGCAGATGGGTCGCAGGGCAGCGGTGGGTCATCTCCAGATAGCTCAAAAGCGCCCCACAGCAGCGTGTCAGCTGCGGCATATCCTCTAAATCCAAGGCGCTGAGCGAGGCCACTTGCTGCGCGGTCTTCACCCGTTCTGCGGCGGATGTCAGGTCGAAATGCGCCAGCGGCCACCGGGTGATCCGACGGGCGGCAATGCTTGGGGGAAGCGGCGTCTGCTGACGATCCGGCACCAGGATCTCCCGGGGCTCGATCTTGCTCAGCCAGGCCAGCACGGTGCCAGCGTCTTTGGCCGCAACCCCGCTCCATTGGCCGGTGGAAACATCGGCCCAGGCCACGGCCGCGCCGTCGTCCTCGACGAGTACCGCGGCGAGAAAATTGGCGCTGTCCGCCTCCAAGCTGGCGTCTTCCACCACAGTGCCCGGAGTCAGCACCCGGGTGACTTCCCGCCGCACCAAGCCTTTGGCCTGGCGTGGATCCTCTACCTGGTCGCACACGGCAATGCTGTAGCCGCGTTCCAGGAGGATTCGGGAATACTCATCCAAGGCATGATGGGGGATGCCGCACATGGGCACAGGGTTTTCCGCATTGGGATTGCGGCTGGTGAGTGCAATTTGGAGTTCTTTCGCTGCAATTTCAGCGTCTTCGAAGAAGAGCTCGAAAAAGTCTCCCATGCGAAAAAAGAGCAGTGCCTCGGGGTACTGCGCCTTGACCCCGAGGTACTGCTCCATCATGGGCGTGATTTTTGGTGGCGTCATAGATGGACAACACAACGCCGGACACCGCGGGCCCTCCACGCATCCGACGTCTGCTGGTTACGCTGCGGAGTCGGCATCCGGGGCAATGGGCGATTCTTCGGCAGGAGTGGACAGCGGGCGGTTGGCGGTCACTTGGGCTTCCAGCTCGGCCACCTGCTTTTTCAGAGTGCGCACTTGTGCAGACAGGCGCATCCGCTCCAGGAAGAAATAAAGCGTGCACAGCACCGCGCCCACAAGAAAGGAGCTGAGGATAGTGATATAATACGGTGTCGCAGGCATCTGAATATGCACGCCAAATGCGGACAAACTCAAGGAGAGCTCCTGCATCAATGCGTCATGGTTTTGGACTACAAAGAGCATGGAGAGAAAAAAGAGAAGCACCAAGCCCAGAACTTTGAGATACCGCATAGGTCACCTCGTGGATTGAAGGTTGAGAAAGAGTGGACGAAGCTTTGCGTACGTGGAGCGCAAATGCTCCGGGATAACCGAAACCTCATTCATGACAGCCATGAAAGAATGATCCCCATTCCATCGGGGAACAAGATGCACGTGGAGATGCTCACGGATTCCTGCGCCAGCGGCTTCGCCGATATTCACTCCGATGTTGATACCATGGGGATGAAATGCCTTTTCCAGTACCTGTGCAGAAATTTGGACGTATTCCATGATTTCATGAAGCTCTGCTGTGGAGAGCTCGGTCACATGCTGTACATGCCGGTACGGAGTGACCATGACGTGCCCATTGCTGTAGGGATAGATGTTCATGATCACAAAACAGTGTTGGGCACGGCAGAGTACGAAGCGTTCTTCGTCTTCTTCCGGGGTTTCTGGAAGACAAAAGACACAGGTGTTGGGTTTGGGCCCGAGGATGTATTCGATGCGCCAAGGGGCGTAGAGGGTTTTGCGAATCATAGGATTTGGCTCAAAAACTTTTGCGTGCGGGGATGCTTGGGGGCAGCAAAAAGTTGTTCCGGTGGGGCCACTTCCAAAATCTGTCCCTGATCCATGAATACCATGCGGTCTGCGACCTCCCGGGCAAAGCCCATTTCGTGGGTTACGACCACCATGGTCATGCCTTCCCGGGCGAGCTGGGTCATGACTTCCAGCACTTCGCCGATCATCTCTGGATCCAGGGCCGAAGTGGGCTCGTCAAACAGCATGATTTTGGGCTGCATGGCAAGGGCCCGGGCAATGGCCACCCGTTGCTTCTGTCCTCCGGAGAGCATGGCGGGATAGACGTCCGCCTTATCGCGGATGCCTACTTTGTCGAGCAGGGCCATGGCGAGGTTTTTGGCCTCAAGCTCCGGCATCTTTTTGAGCTTCATGGGGGCCATGACGATATTTCCCAGAACCGTCTTGTGGGGGAAGAGGTTGAAGTTCTGGAAGACCATGCCCAGTTCTTGGCGGATGAGATTGATGTCATGCTCCCCGGAGTGGACATTTTTGCCATCGACGATGATCTGCCCCGCATCGATGGTTTCAAGGCGATTGATGGTTCGCAGCAGTGTCGATTTTCCCGATCCGCTGGGGCCGATGATGACGACTTTTTCCCCGGTGGCGATATCGAGGTTGACATTGGACAATGCCTGCAAACTACCAAAATATTTGAAGACGTTTTGAATCTGGATGATCGGTTCAGGAGCGTTCATAATAGTCGATTTTGCTTTCCATGCGGCTCACCGCCTTGGAGAGGATCAAGGTAATGATGAGGTATACAAGAGCGACAACGGTATATGCCTCGAAATACAGAAAAGACTCACTGGCAAATTCTCGTCCACGCCGCAGGATGTCTGATACCGCGAGGATGGATACCAAAGAGCTGTCCTTGAGCAGGGCGATGAATTCGTTGCCTACTGGAGGCAAGATGGTGCGCCAGGCTTGCGGCAGGACCACCAAGGCCATGGTTTGTGTTCGGTTGAAACCTAAAGAGCGTGCCGCTTCGGTTTGGCCCTTGTCGATGGAGTCGATGCCGGCGCGAAAGACTTCGCCCATGTAGGCACCATAGCAGATCCCCATGGCGAGCACGGCGGCTGCAAGCGGCGGCAAGGAACTGAAGGCCTCAATGCGCCCGAGAGCATAGTAAATATAGAAAAGCTGGACAAGGAGCGGGATGCCACGGATTACTTCCACGTACGTGGACGCCACGAGGTTGAAGAAACGGTTGCGCGAAAGTCGTCCAAG
>DPEO01000087.1 GCA_003530935.1 Desulfomicrobiaceae bacterium
GTGGTCTCCGCCACCTTGGGGCGGATGACGGGCACATCGAGAATGTCCGCTTGGAACTGCATGAGCAGTTCATTGGCGACCATGCCGCCGTCAGCCTTGAGCACGCGCAGCTCCACGCCGGAGTCCTTGTTCATGGCCTCCACGATGTCTTTGGTCTGGTAGGCCGTGGCCTCGAGCACGGCACGGGCGATATGGTTGCGGTTGATGTACCGGGTCAATCCCACCATAACCCCGCGCGCATCAGGCCGCCAGTATGGGGCGTACAGTCCGGAAAAAGCCGGCACGATGTACATGCCTCCGGTGTCTTCCACCTGGCGGGCCAAGGTCTCCACTTCCGGGGCGGAAGAAAACATCTGCAGGTTGTCCCGTAACCACTGCACCAAGGCTCCGGCGATGGCGATGGACCCTTCCAGACAATACGAGGGTTTGCGCCCGCTGAATTGATAGGCCAGGGTGGTGATGAGGCCGTGGCGCGATGGGATGGGCTCGTGGCCGGTGTGCATGAGGAGAAAACAGCCGGTGCCGTACGTATTTTTGGCCTCGCCCGGAGTGAAGCAGGTCTGGCCCACCAGGGCGGCTTGCTGGTCACCCACGGCGCCGCATACGGGAATACGTGCGCCCAACGGCCCGTCTTCGCTGGTGGGCCCCCAAGTGGCACTGTCCGAAGAGGGCACGATGCGCGGGAGCCCCTGCGCAGGTATCCCCATGATCTTCAAGATTTCTTCGTCCCAAGCCAGTGTCTTGAGATTCATGAGCATGGTACGGCTGGCGTTGGTCACGTCGGTTACATGGGCGCCGCCTTTGGGGCCGCCGGTGAGCCACCAGATGATCCAGCTCTCGATGGTGCCGAACAGGGCGTCTCCCTTGTCGGCGGCAGCGCGGGCCTCGGGGACGTTTTCGAGGATCCAGCGGATCTTGGGACCGGAAAAGTAGGTGGCGATGGGAAGTCCGGTGGCGTCGCGAAAGCGGTCTTGTCCGCCGTCGGCCATGAGCCGTTTGCAGATTTCATGGGTGCGCGTGCACTGCCATACGATGGCGTTGTAGTAAGGTTTGCCGGTGAATCGGTCCCAGACCACGGTGGTTTCCCGCTGATTGGTGATGCCGATGGCCGAGAGCTCGGCGCCTTTGATACCGGATTTGGCGAGCGCCCCGCGGATGACGTCTTGAGTGTTTTGCCAGATTTCCATGGGATCATGCTCTACCCAACCCGGTTGGGGATAGATTTGCCGATGCTCCTTTTGATCCATGGCCACGATACGGCCATGGGTATCGAAGATGATGAACCGGGTGCTCGTGGTTCCTTGATCCACTGCTCCAATGTAGCGCGCCATGTTTTCCTCCAAATGCGATATACGTGATGGGTGGTCAGCGCGTGTATCCTGCTTGCGCAGACCAGAAAATTCCGGAAAGCCTCAAGTGTTCCGGCGAAATGCCCAGGGCGACCCCTAAAAGCTGCGGGTAGAGCACGGCGGGGATATCAGACCGAGACGCCTGGTGTCCGAATTGCATTTGGCAGTAGGTGCAGGCCGTGGCCAGGACATCGGCGCCAGAGGCCGCAGCTCCACGGAGTTTTTTCTCCCTCAGAAGACCGGCGATGGCATCGTCGCGTCCTCGTAAGGGATGGCCGCAGCACTCCAGCCGCAGGTCCCACAAGACAGGTTCCGCTCCGATGGCGGTCACGAGCCGCTCGAAGATGGTGGGGGCCAATGGGTCGTCGAAATGGGTGATTTGGCTCGGTCGTAGGGCGTGGCAGCCGTAATGGCAGGCGACTTTGAGGCCGCGCCAGGGGGTGCGCACCGCTTGAAGAAGGGCGTCGCGGTTCTGGTCAAGGATCTGCAGCAAATGGAAGACCCGGACCCGGTCTGGAAAGTCGAGTCCGGTTTCCCGCAGAAGTTTCTTCATGCGATGCTTGAGGTTTTCATCCATGCTCGCTTGATGCCGGGCATGCTGGAAATTGCCAAAGCAGCACTTGCACGGGGTCATGAGGTCCAGACCCAACGCCTGGGCCTTGGCGAGGCTGAAAAGGGCGGAGAAGACCGCGGCGTCCTGGCTTTCATGACGCACGGGATAGCCGCAGCAGGAAAATTCTGTGCTCACCAGCTCGATATCCAGGGCCGCGCACACGGCGCGGACGCTGTGTCCGTGCTCCGGCAGGTGATGGGCGATCTTGCAGCCGGGAAAGTAGGCGTAGCGTCTCATGCCCCATCCTCCTTGCGGCGAAGGACTTCCGCGCCCAGGTTGCGCAGTTCGTAGAGAATGTCGGCCACGGGCACGCCTTGGGGGCAGTATTCCTGGCATTTGTAGCAGGTGGTGCAGCTCCACACCATGCGCGCTCCCAGGGTCTGCGCCTTGAGCCCCATGCGCAGGTAATTCATGATCTGCTGTGGGGTGAGGTCGAGGTCCCGGGCGGGGTCCGGACTCACCGCCACCACGGGGCATACGCTGGTGCAGGTGGTGCACTGCACGCATCCCCAAAAGGACTCCGCCCGGTCCGCCAAGCCTGATCCGCTGGGGCCGAACGCGTCCACGTGGCGCCTGGCCAGTTCTTGGGCCCATTGGGCGGCGGAGCGCTTGCGTATCTCGCCGTCCACGCCGGCGCGACCGGCATCGGCCAGGGCCCCTTTGGAGCGCATCCACAAATCCTGGAGATCGATGCCCGCAGGGCAGATTTCCGTGCAGCGCAGACATTCGGTGCAGATGTGGCTGCCTTCCACCAAAAGCGCCGGAGGCGTCGTACGGTCCGTTTGGGCCAGCCAGGCACGCAAGTCCGCGAGTTTCTCCATGGGCAGGATGTCGCGGTTTCCCAACACTCGGAAACTGGGGGCGACACTGCAATGCAGGCTGCACTGGCCGCAGCGCGTGCACGCATCCAGGGCCAGGCCCTGGGGAGCGGTGCCGTCGCTGTGGGTGCGGCCGCGGCGGAACACAAGATTGGCCGTAGTGGCAAGAGGGTGCATCCACTTGCCCCACGCCAGGAGCGCCAAGGCGAGAAAGGCGCTGCCCACGTGGACGAGCCAGAGCATCCTGGGGGTGCTTCGCGCCGGGACCACTGCGCGGGGAAGCACGCGCACCAAGGCGCGGGAGACGAAGGCCGTGGCCGTGGGGGCGTGGCAGGCGGCGCAACTGTCTTCGTGCACCGTGCGTCCTTGGGCCAAGACTTCTGCACTGGTGGGCAGCGGGTCTTCAAAACGCACCCCATGCTCGTACGCCCAGTAGGCCCGCAAAGCGTCGTATTCTTCCGGCTCCGGGGCAAAAAGGTATTCTTCTGCCATGCGCTCGAAATCCCCAGGTGCGGCGATCTTTGCCGCCTCGAGGACAAACCCCGAGCTGATGATCACGAATATCCCCCCCAGAAGGGCCCAGTCCTCAAGTCCAGAGGCCGCCGAAAGCGTGCGCCAGCGGTGCCCGGCGAGCACGAAGAGCCCTGTCAGGCAGATGAGGCCACAGACATTGCGGCCCATTTGCCAGGGGTCCAAGGTTGGCTCGTAGCCGGAAAAAAGCGATGCGGTGACGACGCCGTCCATGGCGTGCAGAACGAGCAGGGGCACGAACCCGAGCACTACGAGCATGTGGCCGGCCCAGCGCAGGCGGCTCGTGCGGAAAGTGCGGCGCAACAGGAGCACGTCGGCCAGACCAGCGGCAAGCCCTTGAAGCGAAAAGGCAACAGCCGGGCGGCCGGAAGACAGCCGCCATCGCCGCCAACCACGCACGCGCCGTGCCGCGCCAAGGAGGGCGCAGAAGCTGGCGATGGAAAGACCGAGGGAGAAAAAGTCCATGTCCACCTCCACCTTAATGCAGCCGTGTGCACAGGTCGTCCACCGCCTTGAAGGCCGTGGCAATGGCAAGACCTGCCCCGCACTTCATACGCGCCCAATCCTGGTGGGCCAAAATGGCCCCTGCAGCGTACAGGCGGGGGTGGAAGACCGTGCCGTTTGCCCCGAGGGGGCGAAAAGCCGCGTCGGTCTCGACGCCTGCCTGGTTGATAGGGTGGCCGCGAGGGGCGAAAAATTGCGCCTGGTGCCAGAGGCTGCGTTGTTTGGGCTGGGTCACGGGTATGCCGAAGACGGCTTCGCGGACACACGTTCGGTCCGCCACGAGCCCTTTGCCAAAGAACCGGCCGGTGGCGAGGATGGCGGCGCGGGCCGGGATCTCAACTGCAGTAACTCCCGATCCTGCGGTCAAGACGAAGCCCTCCGCATGTATGTGCACCGCGGTGATCAATTTTTGGGTATAGGTGTGAACGCCCAGCGGTGCGAGCCCCCGGTCGAAGGCGGCGCGCAGTCTGGGACCAGCGATGGACGGAGGAACAGTGGGGATCTCGAAGACGCGGCGGCCGAGAAGTTTTTCCAGGTGGCGCACCACCTCCATGGTGTCCGTCAAGCCCAAGACTGCGGGAAAGCCCACGAATTGGGCGTCGCCAAGAAGGGGGGATACGGCCGCGGCCAGGTCGATGCGCACTTGGGGGTCTGTCAGGCTCCAAGCCATGTGTTCGGGAAAGAGCTCGCCGCGCAGGCCTGGAAAATGGATACGGGCGGTGCGGAGATGAGGCCAATCGGCGCGTACTTCGGCGATTTGTTTGGCAGAAAACCCCTTGAGCCCGTGAAAATCCACGACCAGGGCCGGCGCTCGGGACTCCAAGGCCTCTACGCCACTCCAGGCGGAGCAGGGCAGCCGCCAGGTGTACTTGATGGTCCCAGCTGCGGTGAGGGTGGCGGTGTTGCGGCGTGGCCGGCCGGTATAGCAGAGCCCCTGGGCGGCCAAAAACGCGGTGAATTCGTCCAGGGCCGTGGTGATTTCTTCATCCGTGACCCGGCAGTAGGGATGATCAGGGAGATCTGCGCGCAGGGCGGCCAGGGCGGCAAAGGGGTCTTCCCAGACGCGGCCTTCCCAGACGGGATGCACGGCCAGAAGATCGAGAAATCCGGTGCTGAAATCAATGCCGCCCGTGGCCCCGGCCTGGACCACGGAGAGCCCGCGGTTCGCGGCAAAGAGGCTGGCGGCCATGCCGGCGAATCCGGAGCCAATGACCATGACATCATAGGGAGTCATGCGTCCTCCTCGCAAGGAGATGCGGATGCAGGATCGTCGAGAGCGGATGGCGGCGGTCCGAGTTCCAGGTCCATGCCCCCGCACAAGAGGGCTTCCTGGAGATCTGCTTGCATGAGAGGAAGGCCCCACAGGATGGGGGCGAGTCCGCGCCACCGGCGTTCGATAAAGGTTTTGAGCTCCGCGAGCCCCTGCGTGCCCGAGACCAGATCGCGGTCGTAGAGGTGTCCCGTGATACGTTGGCTGCAGAAACACCCCTGACACGGTCCTTTGCCCACGCGGCTGCGCATGCCGATGGCCTTGAGCAGGGAGCGGCCGCGCATGCCGGAAGAGGCATCGATGATGGCATCGATGACCTGGCGGGAGACCATCTCGCACTCGCACAAAATCAGGTCGTCTGCGCTGCGGCGCTCCACCCAGGCCTTGGGGGCCTTGCCGGGCTCGGTCCATTGCCCCTGGGCAGAGGGGGGCAAGGGGGTGGTTCGGGTGCGGCACGGCGCGGTGACGCCCAGCTTGGCGCATGCCAAGTCTGCGGCCCGTTCCGCCATGAGCCGGTACGTGGTGAGCTTGCCGCCCGTGATGGTGATGAGGTTGTCCACGCCATCGTGGGCGTGATCGATGAGCGCAAAGCCGCGGCTCACAGCGCGGTCATCTCCTGCAGTTTTCTGGGCGACCAAGGGTCTGACCCCGGCATAGGCGCGGATGTAGCGGGTGTGCTCCAAGATGGGGAGCATGGCCCGGGCGTCGTCGATGATGCGGTCCACCTCGTTTGCAGTGGGGCGGCATTCGTCGGGTGAGGACACCCGGACCGACGTGGTGCCGAGGATGGACACCGTACCGCCCGGCACGAGGATGTCCGCATCCGAAGGCGTACGCAGGCGGTTGATGACGCGGGTGGCGAGGCGGTTTTGCGTAATCACCAGGCTCCCCATGGAAAAGAGCATGCTGACGTGCACCCCTGCCAGGCGGGCCACATGGTCGGCCCAGGCGCCTGCGGCGTTGATCACCACCTCGGCCTCGATGCTCAAGGTGGCGCCGCTGGTCACGTCCTGGCACCGCACCCGCACCACACGTCCGCCGTTCACCTCCATGGACCGGGCCGCTACATTGCGGCGCACCGAACATCCCAAGGACAGGGCCTGGGCGATATTGTCCAGGGAGAGCATGAAGGGATCCACCGCGCCGTCGTGCACGGCAAAGGCCGCTATGGTGTCCGGGGAGAGCGCGGGCTCCATGGCCCGGGCGGTGGGGATGTCGATTTCGTGGCAGGCGATACCGCTTGCCGCACACATGTGCGGGAAATCGGCGATGTAGCGTTCGTCGTCCCCGCGGACCGCCACGAACAGTCCGCCGCAATCGTCGATGCAGTGCGGGGCGATGCGGCGCAAAATAGCGCCTTCTTCCTGGCACTCCATTGCGGCTTCCCGGTCCGAGGCCACGTACCGCGCTCCGCTGTGGAGCAGCCCGTGGTTTCCTCCCGAGGCGCCGACGTTGATGTCGCGCCGCTCGATGAGCAGGGCGGGGATGCCGCGCAGGGCGAGATCGCGCAGCACGCCAGCCCCCGTGACGCCGCCGCCGATGACGAGAACGCGGGTCTGGATGGTTTCCATAGTGTCTCCTGGGGCAAGGGGGGATGGCACAAAAAATCAAGAAACCATGCCGTGGACGATGGCGTGGCCCTCCCTTCCAAGACCTTTCCGAGGCTCCCGCTAACGCAACTGCGGCATTTCTGCCAGATTTTTTTCTCCATAGCCTTACGGGGCCGCCTTTGTTGTCCTTC
>DPEO01000103.1 GCA_003530935.1 Desulfomicrobiaceae bacterium
GGGAAAGTGTTCGCCGATATCGCCTGCCCCCAGGCAACCGAGGATGGCGTCGGCCAGGGCGTGGAGCAGCACGTCGCCGTCGGAATGGGCGCGCACGGCCGGCGCTCCAGGGATAGGCATGCCGCCCAAGACCATGGGGCGGTCTCCGCCGTAGGCGTGGACATCGTAGCCAAAGCCGATGGTGTGGCGCCGATTGGGGCGTGGGGGGGTGAGCATGGCCAGATCCTCGGGGTGGGTGATTTTGTGATTGTCCGCCTCTCCGGGCACCACCCGCACGCATTCACCCATGGCCTCCACGAGGCTCGCGTCATCCGTGACCTCCACCGCGTGGTCGTGGGCCCATTGGTGGGCGCGGCGCAGCACCGCGGCGGTAAAGAGCTGGGGGGTCTGCACCGCCATGAGGCGGCGGCGGTCCAGGGTGCGCACGACGCGGTCCCCCTGGCATTCCTTGATGGTGTCGGTGGGCGCAAGCCCGGGAATGACCCCGCCGCAATCGCCCGTCCAGGCGTCCAGCAGTCGGGTCGTCAGCTGGGCGGAGACAAAGGGTCGCGCGGCGTCGTGCACCAGCACGTGGGTGGCGGAGGCCGGTACCTGTGCAAGGCCGTGGGCCACGGAATCCTGCCGCCGCGCGCCTCCGGGTGCGGTGCGGACTTCGATGCCCAGTGGTTGTTCTGCGAGCAAGGTCTCCAATTGTGCGGCGTGGGAGGAAAAGTCTTCCCGCGGCAGGACCACCACCATGCCGCGCATCTCCGGCACCGCCGCGAGGGTTCGTGCCGAGGAGAGATACAAAGGCTCGCCGCCCACGGAGAGGAACTGCTTGGCCACACCGCCCGTGGCCGGTGCCAGACGGCTGCCTTGGCCCGCAGCCAAGAGGATGCACCAAAGTTGCATGGTCGATACACCAAAAAAACGGAGTCGGACGATAAGCCGGATTCTGTGCCCGCCAACGCGGGTGGCCGTCATTTCTCTGGGACGGCGGTTACCCGCCGCCTCAAGCAACCTACCCGAAGGCATGGGCCGGGCCAGCCGCCTTCCTATTTGGTCTTGCACCGGATGGGGGTTGCCGAGCATGCCGTGTCACCACGGCATCTGGTGGGCTCTTACCCCACCTTTTCACCCTTACCTGCGCGGGAGCGCAGGCGGTCTGTTTCTGTGGCCCTTCTCCCGGGGTCGCCCCCGCTGGACGTTATCCAGCATCCTGCCCTGTGGTGTCCGGACTTTCCTCCCCTGGAAGCCAGGAGCGACGGCCTGTCCGACTCCGTTACGGGTTATGCTTCCGGGCTCTCCTCGCGAGGCGAGAAGTGCTTGTCCCAATACATGATGCGCTGGCAATTGGGGCAGCTTAAGATTTGCTCTCCCTTTTGCAGATCGATGTAGTTCTGCGGCGGGATGGCGATGCAGCATCCCTGACAGATACCTTCGGTCACCGGGACGATGACCGGGCTCTCCAGCCGCTGCCGGATAAAATTGTACCGCTCCAAAATCGGCTGCGGAATGGCCTTGGTGGCCCGCTCTTTTTCCTGCAGGAGCTTGCCCATGCGTTCCCGCTTTTCTTGCAGTTTGGCATCGAGCTGTGCCTGCTGTTCTTTGATGCGGTCGCGGACATCTTCGACGTCCTTGGCGAGTGCGGCTTTGCGCTCCTCCAGTTCGTGGATGTCGGCGAGGACGGTGTCGAGCTCCTCTTTACGCTGGCGATTGGTCTTTTCCAGCGTGTCCATGTCCCGCATGATGGCGTGATACTCTTTGGTGTTTTCCACCTGCAGGAGTTTGTTTTTGTTTTTTTTGATCAGCTGGTCGTCGGCATCGATTTCTGCTTCCAGTTTATGCTTCTGCTCCAGGACGATATCCATCTTTTCCTGAATGATGCCTTCTTGTTCTTGCAGATACTGGAGGCGTTTCTCCAGCTCTTGGAGCTGATCCGGTGCAGCTTGCAATGCCTTTTCCAAAGCAAGGATTTCCGAATCCACACGCTGCAAGACGACGAGTTGTTCGATCTGTTCCATGTAGAGGCTCAAGGCGTCTCCTCCTTTACCCCATGCGGATGGGGTCGTGTCCGGGGATGCGATGCACATGGAGGCCCAGCGGCGCAAGCTCACGGGCGAGGTGTTCACTCCAGGTGCGCATCATGATTTCTTCCAGGGAAAAGTGTCCGGCGTCCACGGTGAGCCCGAGGGGCTCCAGGGCCTGGGCGTCGTGGTACTTGATATCGCCGGTAATGAAGACTTGCGCGCCGCGGCCAAACGCTGCCCGCCCTAAGCTCGCGCCCGATCCCGGGCAGATGGCCACGCGGGTGATGCGCTGCGGCGGTTGGCCCACCAGGCGGTTACAGGGGACGCCCCAGTGTTCCAGGCGGGTTCGGAGCGTCTCCCACGAGACGGGCTCCGGGAGATCTCCTACCTGCCCAATCCCTGCGGTGCGCACCGGCGCGCTGAGGGGCGCCTCCACCCATGGTCCAGAGGCAATGGCCCGAATCGCGTCGAGGTCTTCGGGCCATACGGCGAGCAGCAGCCCTGTCGATCCGGGTGTCGCCATGACCGGTGTGATCCCTTGGGGGACGTCCTGGGGGCGGCCTTTCGGGAGGACGCAGAGGATGGGCGTTTGGCGGAAAGTTTCCTCGAGCACCTGGATCTGGGAAAGCCCCAGGGCCTGGGCGAGCCAACCTGCAGGGCCGTCCGGATTGGCGTCCAGGCTGGTGTGGGCGCTATACACCCAGAGGTCGGCGGCGAGGGCCGCTTGCAGGGTGTCGTGGTAGATGTCCAGCCGGTCCGGCAGGTGCGGGGTGAGCGCAACGGGGTGGTGTGCCAAGAGAAACTCACAGCCCAGCGCATGGGCCTGGTGGATTGCCTCCGGCGTGGGGTCCAAGGTTACGGCCACGGCAGAGACGGTCTCCCGCCGTGCGGCGACCTGAACGCCGCAGCGGTCCCACGTCGCCGCGTACGCGGGCGGGGCGTGGTGTTCGATGCGGCGGATGAGGTCGTGGACGTGCATGGGGCTCCTTCGGAAGGCAAAAAAGAGGGCGCAAGCCCTCTTTGTCGCTTTCTCGTGTAGTGGGCCGCGGCAGGGATGTCAACGCCGCGGCGAGGTTCCGTCCTTATTGGGGACGCACCGTGAGTACCGGCATGGGCGCGGCTTTGACGACTTTTTCCGCCACCGAGCCAAAAAGGAGTCGGTTGAGGCCTTTGCGGCCATGGGTGGCCATGACGATGAGGTCCGCTCCGCGGGCCTCGGCTTGACGGACGATTTCTTCGGCCGCGTCGCCGCTCACTACCATCCCTTCGGCCGTGAAGCCGGCAAAGTGTTTCTGCACGAATTCCGCCATGACTTTTTCGGCGCCGCTGACGATGTCTCCCACGAGTTGCGGAATGGACGCCGTGGGGAGGTCGAAGATTTCATACTGGATCATGGACGGTGCCACATACAAGGTAATGATGCGGGCGTCGAAGGTGCGGGCGAGTTCGGCCACCAGTTGGGTGACCTTGGCGTCGTCGTCCGAGAGGTCCACGGGATAAAGAATGGTGCGGAACATGATGCCCTCCAGGGGTTGCGGTTGGAGAATGCCCCCTCCTTAACGGGGATGCGGCATTGGGGTAAAGAGGAATTTTCTTTTTTGGCCATGGCGCACAAGTCGGACTTCCGTGCTCGGATCTCTTGACAGGCGGGTTGGGCGCGGTGCAGATATTTGGCTGGACTGCCAAATGAACATCCGTAAGGAGGTATTATGAGCGGCGTCAGCCAGCGTCTTTCGGTTCTGGATCGGTTTTTGACCGTATGGATCTTTCTCGCCATGTTTGTGGGCGTCGGTCTGGGCTACGGGGTGCCTGCGGTGAAGGACGTGGTGCAGGCTCTGCAAGTGGGAACCACCAACATTCCCATCGCCATTGGACTCATCCTGATGATGTATCCACCCTTGGCCAAAGTACGCTACGAGCAATTGGGGCAGGTGTTCCGGAACACCAAGGTCCTCACCCTGTCCTTGGTGCAAAACTGGATTATCGGGCCGCTTCTCATGTTCGCCTTGGCCATAGTGTTCTTGTCGGGATATCATGAGTATATGGTGGGCTTGATCCTTATCGGCCTTGCCCGCTGTATCGCCATGGTCATTGTGTGGAACGATCTTGCCAGCGGCGACCGTGAGTATTGCGCTGGACTCGTGGCGTTCAACTCTGTGTTTCAAGTCCTCTTTTTCTCGGTGTATGCCTATATCTTCATCTCCGTCTTGCCCGAGGTGTTGGGGTTTGGGGGCATGGCTGTGGATGTCTCCATGGCCGAGATCGCCAAAAGCGTCTTCATTTATCTTGGAATTCCCTTTATCATGGGGCTGATAACCCGGTACGGCGCCATTGCCTGGAAAGGGCGGTCGTGGCTGGAGAGCGTTGTTTTGCCCCGCATCAGTCCCCTCACGCTCATCTTTTTGCTCTTCACCATTGTGGTCATGTTCTCCTTCAAAGGCGAATACATCGTTGCCTTGCCTATGGACGTTATTCGCGTGGCGATTCCGCTCTCGGTATATTTCCTCGTCATGTTCGTGGTCTCTTTTTTCTTGTCCATGAAGGTAGGGGCGACCTATGAACAGACCGTGACCTTGAGCTTTACCGCAGCGTCCAACAACTTTGAGCTGGCCATCGCGGTGGCCATCGCGGTGTTCGGCATCAACTCTGGGGAGGCCTTCGCCGCGGTTATCGGGCCCTTGGTGGAAGTGCCGGTGCTCATCAGCCTGGTCAATGTGGCCTTGTGGCTCAAGAAGCGGTATTTTCCTTACGCGGTGCAAACACCCACGGGGGTCTGCCACGTGACGTGCAAGCCCTAAGGAGGTCCCATGCGTATCCTGTTCTTGTGTACCGGCAATTCGTGCCGCAGCCAGATGGCCGAGGCGTGGACCCGTGCGTTGCACCCGCATCTGGAGGCCTACTCTGCGGGTGTGGAGAAGCATGGGCTCAATCCGTGGGCCATGCGGGTCCTCGAGGAAGCCGGACTGGATACTTCAAGGCTTTTTTCCAAAACCACAGACGAACTCCCGGTGCAGGAGTTCGACGTGGTCATTACCTTGTGCAGCCACGCCCAGGAGAACTGCCCGTTCTTTCCAGGAGCCACACGGCGCATGCACCGGGGATTTGACGACCCGCCGCGGATGGTGACCCCGGATATGGACGAGGC
>DPEO01000140.1 GCA_003530935.1 Desulfomicrobiaceae bacterium
ACCACAAAATTGTCGGGGCAATTCAGACCTTCTACGACCGCTATGGTTTTTACCCCGGCGATGGATGCACTACAGCCGATCCCACAAGTCCAGCGTTATGTACTGGGCCAAAGAATGGATTCATTGATAATAGCATGAATGAAATGCAAGCGTTTTGGAATCTCCTTTTCCGAACCGGCATACTGACGCCCTCGGACCGCAACTCGGTCTATGGCCAGCCGTGGAACATTTTGCTCGGAAACAACCCAGCTGCAGGGCTCTCCAACCAAACCAATTGGCTCGACCTCCCAGGAGGCGCCCAAGCCGACAAACGCGTTGCTTGCGCTTTAGATCGGATGATTGACGACGGCAGGGCCAACAATGGCTCTGTGATCACTTTCGGCAACCCCTACAATCCTCAATCCGACTGCTGGTCGCTTTCCGGCCAGGTCAACATCCATCTCAAGGTCATTCCATGAAACCCCAAGGTTTCACCCTCATCGAGATCGCCATCGTCCTCGTGATCATTGGGCTCATCCTCGGCATGGTCTTCAAGGGTAAGCAACTCATCGACCAGACCCGCGTCAAGCAATTGGAAGCCCAATACACCAAGATCATCGGCGCCCTGGAAACCTTCCATGAACGCTACGGGTTCTACCCCGGGGATGGCTGCGTCAACCAAACCCGCACCCCGGCCACCCCATTTGCCTGCACAGGCCCCAAAGACGGCCTGCTCTTTGAGCAAGGAAACGCTTGGGAAGGCTATGGCAACGGGTACGAAACCGAAGCCGCCTGGTATCTACTCATCAACGTCACCGGAATCCTCACAGAGGCCGACCGCAACAGCATCTACGGGCAGCCCTGGATATTCATCGGTGGAATCAACCGCCTTGGCGGCACGGACACCACCGGCACCTGGCTCGACCTCAAGGGCCTCCAACAAGCAGATCCCCGAGTCATCTGTACCTTGGACCAAAAGATGGACGATGGAGACTCCAAACGCGGCCGCATCCTCAAGTGACCCCATGCCCTACAACTCCACAACGGATTGCTGGTCACTCTCCGGACAAGTCAACGTCCGGCTCCAGGTCCTGCCCTGATCCACTCAAGTCCCCTGCCTCAAGCACGGAGACTTCTCCAAAAAATAACCGCTGAGAATCTCAAGAAAAACACACCACGAACAGGGCGCCGCAGAAGGAAGTAGTCCTTCCGTGGACGTTGCTTCCTTGCGTCACCAGGATGTGAGCCGGAGCATCCCGCCCTTGCCCCGGGGGCGGGCTTTTGGTTATCACGCCGTGGCCGATGACGCACGTCACCAACAACCCAAGGAGCCTGCATGATCCGCGTGCTGGTGGTGGATGACTCCGCCTTTATGCGCAAGGCCCTGGCCACCATGCTGGCCGGTGACCCGGAAATCGAGGTGATCGGCACCGCCCGCAACGGCGAAGAGGCCCTGGAGCTGGTGCGGCAACTGGACCCGGACGTGGTCACCATGGACGTGGACATGCCGGTCATGGACGGCATCTCCGCCGTGCGCCGCATCATGGCCGAGACCCCCCGCCCCATTCTCATGGTGAGCTCGCTCACCCGCGAAGGGGCCGAGGAGACCCTGGCCGCCATGGAGGCCGGGGCCGTGGACTTCATCCCCAAGGCCCTATCGCGGGTGAGCCTCGAGATCGTGCACATCGAGGCCGAGCTGCGCGCCAAGGTCAAGGCCGTGGCCCGGCGGCGCGCCCCCAAAGTTTCTGCCGCGCCGCGCCCCGCCCCGGCGCCCGGCATTGGGCCCAAAGGCGTGGAACTCATCGCCATCGGCGTCTCCACCGGCGGCCCGCCGGCGGTGCAACGCATCCTTGCGGCCCTGCCCGCCCACTTCCCGGTGCCCATCCTCATCGCCCAGCACATGCCCCGGGCCTTTACCGGCCCCTTTGCCCAGCGTCTGGACGCCACCAGCGCCCTTACGGTGCGCGAGGCGGAAGACGGCATGCCCCTTGCCCCGGGGTTGGTGCTCGTAGGCCCCGGAGGGCTGCATCTGCGGGTGCGGCGCCAGGGGCTGGGGCTGCACGCCGAAGTGGGCCAAGAGCCTCAAGACGCCCTCTACAAGCCCTCGGCCACCGAGCTCATCGCCTCGGTGGCGCGCACCTGTGCCGGCCGCGCCGCGGCCCTCATCATGACCGGCATGGGCAGCGACGGCCTGGAAGGCGCCCGGCGGCTCAAGGCCGCAGGCGGGGTGGTGCTTGCGCAGAGCGAAGCCACGTGCACGGTATACGGCATGCCCAAGGCCGTAGTGGACGCCGGCCTCACCGATGCGGTAGTGGATCTCGACGCCATTGCCGCAACATTGATCCAGCTTGCGGACACCCCGCGCCGCGAGCCCTACCAAGGACGGAACGCTCATGGCTGATATCCTCTCCCTCCTGCAGAGTCCGCACATCGAAGCGCAACGCGAAGGGGCCTTCCTGGCCGCAGAAGCCCGAATGGAGGAAGCCATCCCCCTGCTGGTGCAGCTACTCCACTCCCCGAGTCCCGGGGTGCAGGAGGCGGTGGACATGGCCTTGCGCCATCTCGGCGGCCGCGTCACGGTGGAAGCCCTGCTGCCGTTGCTGCGGGAAAACGATCCCGTGCCCCGCAACCTGGCCATGGACCTCTTGCGCTCCCTGGCAGGGCCGCACCAGGACCTGCTCGTGCCGCTGCTCACCGACCCGGACCCAGACGTGCGCATCTTTACCGCCGATATCCTCGGCGCGTGCGGCGATGCCACGGCCGTGCCGCCGCTGTGCGACGCCCTGCTCCACGACCCGGACGTCAACGTGCGCTATCAGGCGGCCGTGAGCCTGGGGGAACTGGGCTACCCGGAGGCGGCCTCGGCCCTCAACCGCGCCCTGGGGGACGACGAATGGGTGCGCTTTGCCGTCATCGAGGCGCTTATGAAGATCGGCCACGAATCCTCCATCCAGGCCTTGGCCGGCGCCCTGAAAGACAGTTCGGAGCTCGTGGCCTCCATGATCGTGGACGCCCTGGCGGCCATGGGCAACCGCAAGGCCGCCCCCTTGCTTTTGGCCCGCATGCACGACGCCCCGGATGCCTTGCGCAACAAGATGGTCCGGGCCGTGGTGCGCCTTTTGGGTCCCAAGGCCCTCTCCTGGCTGCCGGAAGCGGAGCGGGCGAGTTTTGGCAGGTATCTGCGCATCGCCCTGGACGACGAAGACCCAGACATCCAAGACGCCGCCATGCACGGCCTCGGGGCCATTGGCAACGGCGAGGCGGCCGGGCGCATGCTCGCCCTGGCGGCAACCATAAACCCGGACCAGGACCCGGAGCGCCTAGAAAAGGCCATCGAGGCCATCGCCTCCTTGAGCCACACCAGCGCCCCCGCCCTGGAGGCCGCTCTGGACGCCGCCCTGCACGCCACAGACGACGAGGCCCTGGCAACCGTGGCCGTGGCAGTGAGCGACCGCCTCGGCACCCCGGAAGCGGCCCTGCGCCTGGCCGAGGTCTTTCCCCTGCACGGCCGGGACATGCAGCGCCGCATGAGCGCGGTCATGGCCCGCCATGGGGACCAACGCCTCCACGACAGGTTTCGCGAGATCCTCGCTACGGCCACGGACGGCACGGTACTCAAAAACGCCCTGGCGTTCCTGGGCACGACGCTGCGATGCCGTCACTGCGCCCCGGAGATCCTCGATTTTCTGCAGCACCCGTACAACGACGTCAAAGAAGCCGCCCTGGAGGCCGCGGTGGCCATCGGCGGACCTGAGGTGGAGGCCCACTTTTTGGAAATGGCCCACTCCCCGGCCCCCCTGGAGCGGTTTCTCGCAGCCGCTGCCTTGGGTCGCCTGGGGGCCGAACGCTTTGTCCACGAGCTCGTGCAGCTTTTGCACGATCCGGTGGAAGACGTGCGGCGTCTGGCCTTGGAAGCCCTGGTGCCGGCAGCGCAAGGTGACGCGTCCATCCACGCCGCCCTGCTTTCCCTCGTCCACGACCCCAGTGCCCCAGTGCGCCTCGCCCTGGCAGAGGCCGCAGCCCACCTGGCCAAGACCGACCCGGCCTGGGAAGACCACGTGGCCACCCTCCTCGAGGACCCCGACGACTGGGTACGGGTGCGGGCCATGGAGACCTTGGCCGAGCGCCGTGCCACCCGCTTTGCCCCGCGCCTCATCCCCATGGTGCAAAGCGACAACACCCTGCTGGCCATCAAGGCTGTGGAAACCCTCGGCCACATGGGCGGGCACGCGGCCTTCCACGCCCTGCTCGCCGCCCTCGCCAACCCCAACCCAGACATCCAGGCCGCGGCCGAGCGGGCCCTGGACGCCCTCGATACTGCATCCGGGGAGATGCGGCCATGAGTTCGCTCTTCTCCAAGACCATCACCCTAGAGCGGGAAACTCGCATCGACGACGAGGCCTTCCGCAATCTCCGTGACTTCATCTATGAGCAAAGCGGCATCTATATTGGAGAAAACCGCAAATATCTCCTGGAAAACCGCCTCGCCAACCGCCTGCGGGAGCTCAATCTCAAAAATTTCAACGAGTATTACTATTTTCTCAAGTTCGATCCGGACCGCAAGCAAGAACTCACCAAGCTCTTCGAGGTCATTACAACCAACGAAACGAGCTTCTTTCGCAATCCACCGCAAATCGATGTATTCCAAAAAAACGTTCTTCCCGAGATTATCGAGTCCCAAAAAAGCACGCGTTCCATCCATATATGGTCTGCAGGGTGTTCCACTGGAGAAGAGCCCTACACATTAGCCATTGTCTGCCATGAAGTGCTTGGAAATAGCATTGGATCGTGGGATATTCGCATCACGGCCAACGATCTCTCCGAGGCGGTACTGCATACCGCTCGGCGCGGCATCTATTCCGAATACAGCCTGCGCACCACGCCGCCTGGAATCATTGCCAGATACTTCCACAACGAAGGCGGCGGCCGCTTTCGGATCAACGAGGAGGTGCAGCGCCTGGTGCACTTTGGCCAGATCAACCTGAGCGACCGCCTGCAGGTGCGCCGGGTGGAACGCAGCCACGTGGTCTTCTGCCGCAATGTCATCATCTACTTCGACGACGACATGAAACGGCGGGTACTCGCGGGGTTCTACGACAATCTCCTGCCGGGCGGGTACCTCTTTTTGGGGCATTCGGAATCGGTGCACAACCTCTCCCGCGCCTTCCGGCCGGTACAGCATCCCGGCTGTATCATCTACCGCAAGGAGCCCAGCGCATGAAGGAGCGACGGAGGACACCTCGGCTGGCCAAGGCCTACCGTTTGCGGCTGCGGGAAGTGGCCTTCCCGCCTGCGGCCTGGACGGACGCCACGTGCCGGGATGTCTCTGCCACCGGGCTTGCCGTGGAATGCGGCCTCCCCCTTGCCCCTGGGGCCCTGGTGGAAGTGCGGCTCGTGGTGCCGCGCCTCAACCTCTACCATCCAGGATTTTTCAAGGCCCTGGAAAACGCCGCCCACCAGGAGCTGCGTGCCGTGGGCCGCGTGGCGCGGGCAGAGCGGCAGGGCTGGCAGGCGCTCCTCGGCATCCAGTTTACCGACCTGGACCAGGACGACCGCCGCGCCTGGGAGCGACTCCTCGCCCGCCTCCTGGGGGGGCAGCCATGAAGACCATTGCCGTGGCCAACCAAAAAGGCGGGGTGGGGAAGACCACCACGGCCGTCTCCCTGGCGGCGAGCTT
>DPEO01000084.1:0-597 GCA_003530935.1 Desulfomicrobiaceae bacterium
CCGGCGGCCTTTGTGGGCTTTGCCCCCGGGGTCTTGCTGTTTGCCCATCATGGTCTGCATGTGGAGCTGCATATCGACCGTTCGCACCCCATCGGCGCGGCGCATCCTGCAGGCGTGAAGGATGTGGTGCTCGAGGCCGCGGTCACCACCATCGTGGACTTTGAAGACTCCATCGCCGCAGTGGACGGCGAAGACAAGGCCCTGGCCTACAGCCATTGGCTGGGCCTGGTGCGCGGTGATTTGGAAGCCTCTTTTGTCAAAGGGGGAAAGGTCATGGTGCGGCGGCCGAATCCTGACCGTACGTATACGGCGGTGGATGGATCGCCCTTGACTGTGCCGGGCCGCAGCCTGCTTTTGGTGCGCAATGTGGGGCATCTCATGACCACGGACGCCGTGCTTGTGGACGGAGAAGAGGTCTTTGAAGGGATCCTCGACGCCATGGTCACGGGGCTGATCGCCATCCACGATCAAAAAGGCCTCGGCCGATTTCGGAACAGCCGCACAGGGAGCGTCTACGTGGTCAAGCCCAAGATGCACGGTCCCGAAGAAGTGGCCTTTGCCTGCGAACTGTTTGCGAGGGTGGAAGACGCCTTGGGG
>DPEO01000084.1:988-3060 GCA_003530935.1 Desulfomicrobiaceae bacterium
GTCGGCCTTGCCTGCGGTTTTTCCGGCAAGGCGCAGATCGGCAAGGGCATGTGGGCCATGCCGGATCGGATGCGCCAGATGGTGGAGAGCAAAAAGGCCCATCCCTGGGCAGGGGCCAATTGCGCCTGGGTGCCTTCCCCCACCGCCGCCACCCTGCATGCCATGCACTACCACGAGGTGGACGTCTTTGCCCGCCAGGCCGCGCTTTCCGGTACGAGCAGGGCCAGTTTGGACGACCTGTTGACCCTGCCCCTTTTGGACCATGGGCTCACCGCCGAGGATATCCAGCGCGAGCTGGACAACAATTGCCAAGGCATCCTCGGCTACGTGGTGCGCTGGATCGATCAGGGGATCGGCTGCTCCAAGGTGCCGGACATCACGGACACCGGCCTCATGGAAGACCGGGCGACGCTGCGCATCTCCAGCCAGTACGTGGCCAATTGGCTCCGCCATGGTCTGTGCACCCCAGAGCAAGTGCTGGCCACCTTGGAGCGCATGGCCGCGGTGGTGGACCGCCAAAATCAGGATGATCCCAACTACCGGCCCATGGGCCCGGACTTTGCCGCCAGTATTGCCTTTCAGGCGGCAAGAGACTTGATTTTCGAGGGAAGGTTCCAGCCCAACGGCTATACGGAGCCCATTTTGCATGCCAAGAGAAAGGCGCGCAAAGGGATGATTGCATAAACCGGACGCCGTATCATTCTTCGTGGTGCACGAGGCGGCAGATCTCGTGGAGCATCTTGAAGGGGTCCTCGCTTTGGAAGACGTTTCTTCCCACGCACACACCGGCGATACCGGTATCCAGGGCTTCTTCCAGGGTACGCAGAAAGCCGCGGGCGTCGCTGTTCTTGGGGCCGCCGCTGATGACCACCGGCACCGGGCAGGCGGCAACGGCGCGACGAAAGCTTGGATGATGGCCGCTGTAGGCCACCTTGATGATGTCGGCCCCCATTTCGGCCCCAAGGCGGATGCAATGCGCCACCAGGCTGGGATCGGTTTCGTTGACGATCTGTCCGCCCCGGGCGTAGATCATGGCCAGGACCGGCACTCCCAGGCTGTGGGCCTCGTCGATGACGGCGCCGAGGTCGGCGAGCATGCGTTCTTCCATGTCGTTGCCGATGTGTGCCTGGACGGAAACCATGTCCGCCCCCAGGCGCAAGGCCTCGGCCACGGATCCGACGATGGTGCGCGCATACGGGGGGATCCCGTGGCGGGTGCCGGCGGAGAGGTGGACGATCAGGTTTTGGGACAGGCCGATGGCGGACAGGTGGCTCATGGCCATGCCTTTGTGGAGGACGATACCTTGCACCGGCGTTTGCGCCAGACCTTCCACGAGGCTGCCCACATCATCGAGCCCCGGGAGCATGCCTTCGGACATGCCGTGGTCCAAGGGCACGATGACCGTGCGCTTGGAGCCAGGATGAAACAGACGCCCGGTCTTGCGAAAGACACCGATCACAGTCTCCTCCTTAGCGGTTGATCCACATGAGGCGGCCGGCGCGCCGCGTCGCCCATCCGACGAACACCTGGTGGAAGAAGATTTTGACCCGGCCGTCGTTACCGGTGTCGCGGAAGCTTTCTCCCGCAAGCAGTCGGGAAAGAATGCGCGGATCGTCCACTTCCCACAAGGGTGCCTGAACGAGGCTTTCCAGTCGGCGGCACCCCAAATTCCAAGCGATATTTTTCCCGTGGCGTCCTATTTCCAACCCTCGCCACGCAATATCCGCAGAAAGGAGCAGGGCGAGCTTGGGAGCCAAGTCCCAGACCTTGTGCCGAGGCACCAGGGTAAAGGCGTCCCAGCACGTTGCGGCATCGGGAAAAGCAGCATTTACCGGGCGCCCACCTTGCTCGGGACTCGTCCAGGCAGGGGCGGGCGGCCCGTTTTTCCGCAACATGGCCACGAAGAAGCCTTGGCCGCGGCGGTCAACGACCCGTACGCACCCGAGCTGGGTGGATTCTACGGTAATGCCCGGGATGATGGGCGGCGCTTGCGGTATGAGTCCCAACGCGTCGTGTGCCCACGAGATTTGCGCTTCGTTTTCCCGGTCGTTGGTGGTGCAGGTGGAATACAC
>DPEO01000126.1 GCA_003530935.1 Desulfomicrobiaceae bacterium
TCTTTGCCCCAATTGTGCACCATGGTGAAGGTGAGTTTGCCGCCGCGCTTGATGTAAAATTCCGAAATGCCGAGGTGCAGCGCGGAAGACACCCCATGCGAAGTGGCGCACCCGGTGATGATGTGGACCTCGGCGCCTTCTTCCACCACTACGATATTGTGCACGTTCTGCCCAACCGCATCGCCCTTGATAAAAAGACACGTCTGCACCGGTTCTTCTACATGGACGCCAGCCTGCACGCGAATGAAGTAGCCGCCATGCAGCGGCTCCTGATGCGCAGCGCGGGTAAAGTCATCCTTGTCCGGATCCACGGCGCGCCAAAAGTACTCCGGAAGGCCATCGTAGCGTTCCAGGGCTTTTTGGATAGGCAAGACCTCCACTCCAGGACGGGCAGAGGAACAATGCACCGGGGCATGGTCAAACTGCAAGAACGTCCCAGCCCGCGGGGAGTCCACATCCACCCCAACCATGCGCAGCTCATGCTTTTCCGTGGCGTCGAGGTTCTTTGGATCATCCACCGTTGATGGATTTTTCCCCTGAAAAAGAAAGGCGTTCAAATCCACCTGAGGGCTCTTTAGTTCAGGCATCGGATGCACTCCTTGTAGCCGTACTTGGAGATGTGGTCCAAAATATCCCGCGGCCGCGTGGGACGGGTGTCACAGCACAGGACGCCCTGATACATCACCTGACCGCGATCGGCGTTGACATAGTCCAAGATATATCCGGTGTGCGTGATGATGAGGCCCGACGTCGTATTGCGGCGCCGCAGATCCCGCATGCTCACCTCCGGGGAGGGATCCGCGGTCTTGTCGAGCAGAGCGCGTACGGTGCGCCCGATGAGCGCCATATTTTCCAAATCCACCCCCGACTCCGGTTCGTCGAAGAGCACCAGACTCGGGTCCTGGGCCATGAGCTGCAAGAGCTCCGAACGTTTGATCTCGCCTCCGGAAAAACCGGCGTTGATATCGCGGTCCAAGAAGGTCTCGAAATGCACCCGGCGCGCCAAAGTCTCTACGTCCACCTCCCGGCCCCGGGCACAAAGCCGCACCAAATCCCGGGTCTTGAGGCCATGGATGGTGGGCGGGCGCTGGAAGGACATCCCGATTCCCCGACGCGCCCGCTCGTAGACGGGCAGATGGGTGATGTCCTCTCCCTTGAACAGGATACGCCCCTCGGTGACCTCATAGCCGGAAAAGCCCATCAGGGTCATGAGCAGCGTGGTCTTTCCCGAGCCGTTGGGGCCAAAGAGGATAAACGTCTCTCCTTCTTCGATGGCAAGATTGATCCCCTTGAGGACTTCCTTGCCGCCCACACGCACGTGGAGGTTTTCAATACGGAGCATAAGGCAATCCTTGCGAGCTAAATGTCTCAAAACACGCCCAGAAGGCAAAGGGCCGTTAGACGAGGCTCCCGGGAAAGTCCAGCGTCCAAAAAACAGCACAAAAATACCGAGGGCCAGCAGGTCTTTTCCCCGCTGGCCCTCAGACACGTCATTCTACTGCAAGGCTACTGCGCGCGAAACTCGTCACGACGGTTCTTGGACCAGCAGGCCTCGTTGTGCTCGGTGCACATGGGCCGCTCTTCGCCGTAGCTGATGGTCTGGATGCGGCTTGCGTCCACACCGGAGAGGGCCAGAAAATCCTTGGCAGCGCGGGCACGACGCTCACCCAGGGCCATGTTGTACTCGTTGGTGCCGCGCTCGTCACAATGCCCCTCGATGACCAAAATCAGAGAAGGATTAGCCTTCATCAGCTCGGCCTTCTCCGTAAGAATCTGCCGGGATTCCTGCGACAGCTCGTTGGAGTCGAAGGCAAAGTAAATCCGATTGGCCTGGATTTTCTCAATGGCCATCATCTTCTGACGCTCCGCTTCCGTCAGACCACCCTGATTGCCGGCGTCGGTGGAAACCGAGGCCGAGGCACCCGCGGGGGTGGAGCTCACTTTCTTGGCACAACCGCCAGCCACCATCAAACCCATGGCCAACAACGCCACACCCAACAATCCAAAACGTTTCATACCGACTTCCTCCTGCGACGGTTAAGAATATCCAGTACGCCTTACAACTTCCCCCAGGCCGGAGAGAAACTCTCTCCAGGACCGGTTGGGATCAAAATGGGTTCATCGCCATGCTTCGTAGTGATATAGATCTGGTATCTCCCAGAGCGATTCGACGCAAAGGCGATGAAGTATCCATCCGGAGACCACGAAGCATCTTCATCACTCCCTGGACCAAAAGTCAATTGGCGTTCTACTCCAGAAGCCAAATCCGCCAAAAATAATTTGTGCTGACCGTTGATGAGATGAGAATAGACCACAAGCTTACCGTCCGGACTGATGGAAGGAGCGGTATTGTATTTCCCGTCAAAGGACACTCGGGACACCACGCCGGTAGTAAGGTTTTTCATAAAAATCTGCGGATTTCCAAGTCGGTTGGAGACAAACACCATCTTATCGCCCGCCTGATCGAAATCCGGGGACACGTCGATAGCCCAACTTTTTTCCAGAACCCGGGCAATGGAAAAATCCGGATTCAGCTCATAGATGTCCGGACTCCCACCCATGTCCAAGGTAACGGCAATGGTGCCCCGGGCGGTAAAGGTCGGCGAAATCACCGTGGCTCCCGGCATCTTGAGGCGCCGCAGCTCACGAGTCTGACGGTTCCATTCGCAGATGGAATGCCCCTTCTGGTCCAGGAAGGCAAAGACCAACTTCTGCCCATCATGGGACCAGGATGGGCTCATGCACACCCCATTGAGATTGGTGAGCTGCTGCACCCCAACCCCCTGGGCCGTGGACATGAAAACCTGCTTGCGCTGCCCATCCCGCTTCACGAACGCCAAGTTGGAGCGGAAAAAATCTCCGTGGCCGGTGAGCGCCTCCATGAGGTCCGCACAAAAACGCGCCGCCACCTCCGGCAATTGCGGGCGAGTTTGTACCGTATAGCCGCGCCCCACGATCAATCTGCCGCTGAACACTTCATAGGCGCGCAACTCGACATCCCCCAACCCTCCCGAGCGGGGCTGCCACGCTGCGGTCACCAGGACGTCTACCCGGGAAAGCTTGAAGCGCTGGAAATCGATGTTGGGTGCCGCATACCCGCCGGGCAGGGGTCCGCCCACCACGTCCCGACCCGACACCATGGAGAAAAACGGCAAGAACGCACAATTGCTCTGAATGTATTGCTGCAAGGTGGCCGGAGCATTTTCCGGCACGGCCGCAAGCGAGGCGCCCGCTTCGCGAGGCAGGGGATCGGCGATCAGGACGTTGATCTTGGTCTGTCCCGGGCCGTAGATGTCCACGGTAAGGACGTCACCCGCGCGCGCCGGCATGGGCAGCAACAAAACCTGAATCAGTACAAAAAAAAGGGCAAAGCGCACAGACATATCTCCTCTACTCGAGGCTATGAAAGGTGATCACGATCTTCGGGCCAATACCGGAGGGCAAGGGCGGCAACGCCTCGGTATCCTGAATGGCCCGGAGCACCGAGGCATCATAGTCCGCCCGGCCAGAGCTCTGCAACAAACGCGCTGCCAGAATCTGCCCATTGGGAGCGACCGTCAACTCCACAGTAGCCACCATATCGATGGAGCCGATGCGGGGAAAACGCCAATTGGGACGAATCGACGCCACGGCCTGCTGGGCATAGCCGCCTCCCAATCCACCGCCGACTTCCGCCTCGCCGCGGCCATCGCCGGTGCCCGAGCCCGTTCCCATTCCTGCACCCGAGCCCACAGCACCTCGCACCTCAGCCAAAGCCGCCTGCAGGGCGTCAGAAGCAGCGCCGCCTCCCGTGCTCCCTTTCCCGCCTGCTTCCTTACGAACACTTTGCAAGGCCTCGGCGACAACATCCTTGGCGCTCTTGGTGGCATTGGCGCTGGCGGCGGTAGCGTTCTT
>DPEO01000015.1 GCA_003530935.1 Desulfomicrobiaceae bacterium
ATCAGTTCTTCACCCCGCGTCTGGAGCGCCTCTATGCCAGCGAGGCCCTGCTTTCGGCCTTCGACGTGGACCGCATCGAGCCCGAGGCGCTTTTGTGGCAGACCGGGTACCTTACCATCCAGTCTTCCCGTCCCACCCCCGCCGGGCCGGCATACTTTCTTGGGGTTCCCAACCACGAAGTCCGCACCGCCCTCAACGAGGCCCTGCTCACCGCCTGGCTGCCTGCGCCCACCCGGGTGCGGGAAGCGGGACTCGACCTCTACGACTGGCTGGCCCAAGGCGATACCGAGGCTGTGCACGGCCATTTCCACCGCCTTTTCGCAAGCATCCCGGCGGATTGGTACCGCAAAAGCCCCATCGCTCAATACGAGGGCTATTTTGCCAGCGTCTTCTACAGCCACCTGGCCTCCCTGGGGCTTTCCATCATCCCCGAGGACGTAAGTTCCCACGGCCGCTGCGACCTGGCCGTACGCTACGAAAACACCGTCTGGGTGTTCGAATTCAAAGTGGTGGATGGTGACGCCCCCACCGGCGCGGCCCTCGCCCAGCTCAAGAAGAAAGACTACGCCGCCAAATACCGCGCCCCGGACGTCACCGTCATCGAAGTGGGCGTGGAGTTCAGCACGGCAAGACGCCAGATCGTGGGCTGGGAAGTGGCATGACGTCCACGTCCGCAGGGCGTGCGGTGGACTCCGATCACGTTGCTGTCCACACCAAGGGCCCCCAGAGGCGCTGCCCTTCCAAATACGAGGGCCAGAGTCGACGCCGGCCCGCGCACCAAGGGCATAGCGTGGAGGGGCCAACGCCAAACACGCCTCCAT
Source organism: Desulfomicrobiaceae bacterium (assembly GCA_003530935.1). GTDB lineage: Bacteria > Desulfobacterota > Desulfovibrionia > Desulfovibrionales > Desulfomicrobiaceae > Thermodesulfomicrobium. Next base: position 822 of record DPEO01000015.1, read on the forward strand.
TGTTTCACGTGAAACAATTTTCCAGCCTTCGCTGAAGGGCAGGCATCATTCCCATGGGGCACGAAGCCACGCTTTCCGCGCCGCGTCCATCTCTAGACGACTCCAACGCCTTGGGCTACAGGACGCCATCCCATTTTTCTTCAAGGAGTTGACATGCGCGTTCTCGTGACTGGCGCTGCTGGTTTCATCGGTTTTCATCTCAGCCGCCGCCTGCTGGCCGAAGGGGCCGAGGTGGTAGGGCTCGACAATCTCAACGACTACTACAGCGTGGACCTCAAAAAGGCCCGTCTGGCGCAACTGCACGGGCCGGGATTTCGCTTCGTCCAGGCGGACCTGGCGGACAAGGATGCCCTGCGGGCGCTCTTTGCCGAAGCGGGCTTTACCCACGTGGTCAACCTGGCGGCCCAGGCCGGAGTCCGCTATTCCCTCACCAACCCTGAGGCCTACGTGGAGACCAACCTGGTGGGCTTCGCCCATCTGCTCGAATGCTGCCGCCATTTTCCGGTGGAACATTTGGTGTACGCCTCGTCGAGCTCGGTCTACGGCCTCAACACCGCCATGCCCTTTTCCGTGCACCACAACGTCGACCACCCCGTGAGCCTCTACGCCGCCACCAAAAAGGCCGGGGAGCTCATGGCCCACACCTACAGCCACCTCTACCGCATCCCCAGCACCGGTCTGCGCTTCTTTACGGTGTACGGCCCCTGGGGCCGGCCGGACATGGCCCTGTTTCTCTTCACCAAGGCCATTTTGAACGGTGAGCCCATCACGGTCTTCAACCACGGCAAGATGCGGCGGGATTTCACCTACATCGACGACATCATCGAAGGGGTGTGGCGGGTCACGCAGCGCATCCCCGAACCCAACCCCCAATGGAGCGGCGACCATCCGGACCCCAGCTCGTCACCGGCCCCGTACCGCATCTACAACATCGGCAACAACAACACCGTGGAGCTGGAATACTTCATCCAGGTGCTCGAAGAGACCCTGGGCAAAAAGGCCGTCCGCAACTACATGGACATCCAGCCCGGCGACGTGCCCGCCACCTACGCCGACGTGGACGACCTGATGCGCGACACCGGGTTTCGGCCCTCCACCCCCATCGAGGTGGGAATCCAGCGCTTTGTGGAGTGGTACCGGAGCTACCACAACGTCTAAGCCCAGGAGGGGACATGGCGCACGTCATTGCCATTGCCAACCAAAAAGGCGGGGTGGGCAAAACCACCACCGCCGTCAACCTTGCGGCCTCCTTTGCGGCCATGGAGCGGCGGACGCTCCTCATTGATTGTGATCCTCAAGGCAACGCCACCAGCGGTGTGGGAATCGATCCGCGGCAATGCCGTACCAATCTCTACACCGTCCTTGGAACGCCCCAGAGCGCCACGCCGGCCATCCGCGCCACGGCAATGGACTACCTCCACGTGCTCCCAGCCACACCGGATCTGGCTGGGGCGGAGATCGAACTCATCGACATGGAGCGCCGCGAGAGCGTCCTCACCCAGGTGGTGGAGGCCGTGCAGCAGGACTACGCCTTCGTGCTCCTGGACTGCCCGCCGTCCCTGGGGCTTCTCACCCTCAATGCCTTGTGCGCGGCCCGCTGGCTCCTCATCCCACTGCAGACCGAATACTATGCTCTGGAGGGCATGGCGCGGCTCCTCGCCACGGTGGAACGGGTGCGCGGCCGGCTCAACCCGCAGCTGGAGATCCTCGGCATCGTGCTCACCATGTTCGACAAGCGCAACAAGCTGTCGTTTCACGTGGAACACGAAGTGCGGGGGCACTTCCGGGACCTCACCCTGACCACCACCATCCCCCGCAACGTGCGCCTCTCCGAGGCTCCAAGCCACGGGCAGCCCGCGCTCCTCTACGACATCCGCTCCCTGGGCACCCAGGCCTATCTCCAGCTCGCCCAGGAGATCCTGGATTTGCCGCGCCTCAGCGCTCCGGGCACGGCGGCGTGCACGTGATGGAGACCTTGTCCTTGAAATGGCGGCGCGTAATGCGGCTCTTGCACGCCAGGCATTGGTAGGCCACCAGTCCGCCCAGGTTGGCGGCGCGCAGCACGAACTTGCGCGGCTCGTCCCGGCGCCAGTTCTCCGTCGCGGCGCCGCAGGTGGCGCACTCCACGGCTTCGCAGAAGGGGTAGCGAAAGTCCCAATTTTTCTGCAACAGCTCATAGTCCGCCAAAGGTTCCGGGATGACCCGTTCCTGCGGACACAGACGCTCCAGGGCCGCCAGCACGGCGCGCTCCACATACGGCCACAAGGCCTCGTCGATGAGCACCCCCTGACGGTTGCCCTGGGCGTCTACAAGGTACCGAATGGCACTGGCTCGATCCATGTTTCCCTCTCGTTATTGTTGTCGGTTGGGAGGACGTGTCCTCCGAAAAGTACCCCATACTCTCCGCTTGACGCAGTTCAAGTGCAGCACATCTCTGGAGGAAATCCCATGACTGGAAGCACTCGCGGCCTTGGCCGCGGCCTCGACGCCCTCCTGGGCAGCACGTCCAGCGAGCCTCAGGAAGGCTTGCAGGAAATCCCCCTCAACCAGCTTCGGCCCAGCCCCTATCAGCCGCGGCAGCACTTCGACCCCGCTGGCCTGGAAGAGCTGGCGGCGTCCATCGCAGCCCAAGGCGTCATTCAGCCGCTCACCGTGCGGCCCATGGACGACGGCAGCTACGAAATCGTGGCTGGAGAGCGCCGTTTCCGCGCCTGCCAGATGGCCGGCCTGTGCACCGCCCCCTGCCTGGTGCGGAAGATGAGCGACACCGAAGCCATGGCCGTGGCCCTGGTGGAAAACCTGCAGCGGGAAGACCTCTCGCCCATGGAAGAAGCCCGCGCCCTGGAGGCCCTGCGGGCCACCCTGAACCTCACCCAGGAAGACTTGGCGGACCAGGTGGGCAAGAGCCGGCCCGCGGTGGCCAACGCCCTGCGCCTGCTCAAGCTCCCAGCCTCGGTCCAAGACATGGTGGAGGACGGCCGCCTCTCCGCAGGCCATGCCCGCGCCCTGCTCCCCCTGGAGACCGAAGAGCTCATCCACGCCGCGGCCCAGGAAGTGGTGCGGCGGGGGCTTACGGTGCGGCAGACCGAG
>DPEO01000147.1:0-5448 GCA_003530935.1 Desulfomicrobiaceae bacterium
TGGCCGGCAGTTGCACCGCCTGGATCCGCCGCCTGGTGGCAAACGCCCGCTGGCAACGAGGCAGCACCGCATTCCGCCGTCTGGCTGGCGTGGGCATCGCCGCCCTGGGCCTCTTTTTCCTGCTTTCCCCGTGGCGCGGGCAGTAGCCATGAGCTGTTTTGCAATCACTTTATTCTTCAATCACTCATTGACCTTTTCGCTCTCCTTTATTAGCCACGATCCATAGCTTCGCATCACACCTTTTTTCGTCCGTGCTCCTTAAGGAGGCACCTATGTTTCAGCCCGCCCTGCCAACGGAAGATCCTCTCATCACCATACACCGAGATCTTGCCCGCACGCGACAGGATAAAATTCCTGCAGCATGGGGCATGGTCATCGACCTCGCCAAATGCATCGGATGTCACGCATGCACCATTGCATGCGTAACAGAAAACAACATTCCGCCTGGAGTCGTGTATCGTCCTGTCATTGAGTAAGAAATCGGCACATATCCACATGTGGCGGGCCGATTTCTTCCTCGACCGTGTATACATTGCCAAAATCCTCCATGTGTACCGGTCTGTCCGGTTCATGCAACATAGAAAGACGATGAAGGAGCAGTGGTTGTTGATTATGAAAAATGCATCGGATGCCGATTCTGTCTCAAAGCATGTCCCTATGGAGCGCGCACCTCTGATTTTGGCGAAGCCTACTCCACGGGGACCCCAGAGTTGGCAGGGGTCTTGGTGAATCGAAGCCAAATGGAGCGAGGGTACGCCAAGCGCACTGCCCCGGAATACGACAAAGATTGGGGAGACCGCCGACGCGCCTCGCCCGTGGGCAATGCCCGCAAGTGTCACTTCTGTCTCCACCGCGTCCACAATGGTCAGCTTCCTTCCTGTGTCACCTCGTGCGTGGGTCGAGCCACTTTCTTCGGCAACCTCAACGACCCGCAGTCCATGGTGCACCGTCTGGTCGGCTCTGCGCGGGTCATGCGCCTCAAAGAGCACCTCGGCACCCAACCCCACGTGTTCTACCTCACCTAAAGGAGGGCTCCCATGACCACTGCAACCGCTCCCAACAGGCTCGTTCTCGGCGTCGCCATCCTTGGGCTTATCCTCGGCGCATGGGGCGTCCTGGAGGCCCTGCTCTACGGGACACACGCCACCGGTTTGACCTCCTTCCTCCCATGGGGGCTTGGAGTCGCCCTCTATCTCACTTTTCTCGGGTTTTCCGCTGGAGGTCTTCCTTTAGCCTTGGCAACAACGGTGTTCGGCAAACACGATTATGAGCCGCTCTCGGGCATGGTGGCGTGGACCGTGGTGGTGACGGAACTTTGCGCCGGCTTGGCCATTGCCTTGGACCTGGGGCACATGGAGCGCATGTACCGCTTCCTCACCGCACCGGCCCTCACCTCGCCCATGGCGTGGATGTTCGTTTTCTTCAACGCCCTCCTTGGAGTTTACCTGCTCAAGATTTGGGCCATCCACAAAAACGATGCCAGGCTCGTGCGCCTGTTCACCTTCGCAAGCATCCCCATCGCCATCCTCTTTTACACCACCAATGGATACATCTTTGGCATGCTTACCTATCTGCCCATTTGGGGCGGCCCCATGGTGCCCTTGTACTTCGTGGTGGCGGCCCTCATGGCGGGCACCGCGCTCATGTGCTTTCTGGCCTGGGCCTTTGGGTATGCCGAACGCCTGGTCATGGGAGTAGGCTACGGCGTCCTGACCCTGGTCATCCTCTTTGCGCTTCTCGAACTCCTCATGGGGCTGACCGTGCTCCAGTCTGGCGACACGGCCAACCATCAGGCGCTCCAGGCCATCCTCTCCGGAACCAACGGGTGGGTGTTCTGGGGCCTCCACGTCGGACTGGGGATCGTTGTCCCTATCGTCTGCATCCTTTTACGGCGAACGGCACGGGCCGCAGCCTGGGGAAGCCTCAGCGTCATGGTCTCATTCCTCGCCACCCGCTGGGTCTTCGTGGTCCCACCGCAAAGCGTGGCGCCACTTCCGGGTCTCGACCAAGCCTTCATCCAAGAACGCTTGGCCCTCCACACCACCCCGCAGTTGGGAGAATGGCTGGTGGTGGTTTTTGTCGCGTCCCTGGCCCTCCTTGCCCTTTCCCTGGGTCCCCGACTGCTTCCTGCCCTTTTCCGTCACGGAGGTTCCCATGTCTGAGATGTCCCCACTGCACCATCCACCGCGATTTCCTCAAGACCTGCGCCTTGCTGGGCGGCGTTGCCGCTGCGAGCAGTGCCGCCGGCGTCTTGCTCGATGACGCCGCCGAGGCCACATCCATTCCCGAACAAGGGGCATACACCCTGCTGCGACCCGAACATCAAATTCGTTCCGTATGCCAGCAATGCAACACCCAATGCGGCATCACGGTCAAAATCCATCAAGGGCGGGTGGCCAAGATCGATGGCAATCCATACAATCCCTGGAACCTCTGCCCTCAAATCCCTATTCCACGCCCCTGACCGAGGCCGCCGCCATGGATGCCGCGCTGTGCCCCAAGGGATTTGCGGGCATCCAGACCCTCTACGACCCCTACCGCATCGTCAAAGTCCTCAAGCGCGCAGGCAAGCGCGGAGAAAACAAATGGATCAGCATCCCCTTCGACCAGGCCATCAAGGAGGTCGTCTTCGGAGGAAACCTTTTTGGCGAAGGGCACGTGGAGGGCATTGCCGATCTGGCCGCCTTGCGGGATCCTGCGGTCCACAAGGCCTTGGCCGAGGATGCCAAGAATGTGGCTGCCAAAAAGATGACCCTGGAAGAATTCCAGGCCAAGCATGCCGACAACCTCAAGTATCTTATCGATCCCCAACACCCGGACCTCGGCCCCAAAAACAATCAGATTTGCTACTACTGGGGACGCCAAAAGGGTGGACGCGGCGAGTTCATCAGCCGCTTTTTCCGCGATGGTCTCGGCACCACCAATACCCACGGGCACACCACCGTCTGCCAGGGGTCGCTCTACTTCACCTGCAAGGCCATGAGCGACCAGTTTGTCGAAGGGAAATTCACCGATGGCAGCAAGTTCTATTGGCAGGCAGACACGGGCAACGCCGAGTTCCTCCTCTTCGTGGGCGCAAGCCCCTATGAGGCCAACTACGGCCCACCCATGCGCGCCGGCAAGATCACCCAAGGCATGGTGGACAAAGGCCGCAAGATCGCCGTGGTGGACCCCCGCTGCTCCAAGACTGCAGGACGGGCGTGGAAATGGCTTCCCGTAGCCCCTGAGGCGGTCGGTGCCCTGGGGCAGGCCCATGATCCGCTGGATCATCGAAAACGAACGCTACGATGCCCGCTATCTGGCCAATGCCAACAAAGCCGCAGCCAAGGCCAGCGGAGAGCCCACCTGGACGCAGGCCTGCTGGCTGGTACTCATGAACGACGACGGGACTCCTGGCCGGTTCCTGCGGGCTTCGGACCTGGGCCACCCCAAAGAGATACGGCCATCGAGCAAACACCCTGGGCAGACGTGGGAGTTCGACGCCTTCGTCACCCTTCAAGGCTCTGAGCCCCGATTCTTCGACCCCAATAGCGAGACCGATCCCGTCACCGGTGATCTCTTGGTGGACACCGAGATCGCCGGCAAAAAGGTCAAAAGCGTCCTGCAGATCTCCAAAGAAACGGCCTTCTCCCGCACCCTTTCCCAATGGGCGGAAATCTGCGGACTGCCGGAAGCGGATATCGCCGAAGTCGCCCGGGAATTCACCAGCCACGGCAAGCGCGCCGCAGCGGACATCCACCGCGGCGCCTCGCAGCACACCATCGGCTTCTACAACGTCCTCACCTGGATGACCGTCAACGTCCTCATCGGCAATCACGACTGGACCGGGGGGATGATCAAGGTCGCCACCTACAACACTACGGGCTCCAAAGAAGGCATGCCCTATCCCGTGACCAAGGGGCCCAAGCTCTCGCCCTGGGGCATCTCCATCATCCGCCACGGAGTCGCCTACGACAAGACCACCCTCTTTGCCGGCTACCCTTCCAAACGGGTTTGGTATCCCTTTGCCAGCGACATCTACCAGGAAGTCATTCCCAGCGCGGGAGACATGTACCCCTACCAGATCAAGTGCCTCTTTCTCTACATGGGCACGCCGGTGTACTCCCTGCCCGCAGGTCACGCCCTGGTGGAAATCCTCAAGGACCCCAAGAAGATTCCGCTCTTCATCGCCTCAGACATCACCGTAGGCGAGACCAGCATGTACGCGGACTATATCTTCCCGGACCTCACCTACCTGGAGCGTTGGGAGTTTTCCGGCTCCCATCCATCCATGAGCTGCAAAGTAGCCCCCATCCGCCAGCCAGCAGCCGCCCCCATGACGGAGACGGTGACGGTATACGGAGAGAAGATGCCGCTATGCCTGGAATCCACCCTTCTCGCCATGGCCGAAGCCCTCAAACTCCCCAACTTCGGCCCCAACGCTTGGGGAGAAGGCAAGCACTTCACTCGCATGGAAGACCTCTACCTGCGCATGGTGGCCAACGTCGCCTTTGGGGAAAAGGCCGATGGCTCGGACAAGGTGCCTGCAGCCTCTGCGGAAGAGGAACGCCTCTTTCTTGCCGCCCGCAGCCACCTGCCAGAGACCGTTTTCCATCCCGAGCGCTGGAAGGCCATCGTCGGCCCAGAACTATGGCCCCATGTGATCACCGTCCTCAACCGCGGCGGCCGATTCCAGGAATACGCCAAAGCGTACAAAGGCGATCAAGTGGCCAACAAATATGGCAAAATGGTCGGAATCTACATGGAGAAGCTAGCACTCACCAAATACTCCATGACCGGCAAGCCCTACGTGCCCCATGCCTTCTGGATGCCGAATCCGGTGGATTGCATGGGTAATGTCCTGGAAGACGCCAAAAATGGATTCCCATTCACCCTCATCACCTATAAGACCATCTCCCAAACCAAGAGCCGCACCATCCCCGACTATTGGCTGGACGCCATCCTTCCCGAAGGCTTCGTGGAAATGGCGGCAGAAGACGCCGCCCGTCTCGGGCTCAAAAACGGGGACGAGGTCATGCTCATCTCGCCCACCAATCCCAACGGTGTTTGGGACTTGGGCCATGGCCGCACCAAACCCATGCGAGGTAAAGTCAAAGTGGTACAGGGTCTGCGCCCAGGCGTCGTGGCCTTCCCCTTGGGTTTTGGCCACTGGGCCAATGGTGCCGGGGACATGGTCATCGACGGGGTCACCATCGCCGGAGATCCCCGCCGCGCCCGAGGTTTCCATGGCAATGCCGCCATGCGCGTGGACCCGGTGCTCGGCAATACCGGCCTGGTGGATCCTGTAGGGGCCAGCGCGGTCTTCTACCAAAGCCGGGTCAAGGTGGTCCGCGCCTGAAGCGTACTTCGCAATGCACCACCGGAGGGGCGTTGCCCCTCCTTTTTTTGAGGCACCCCATGCACATCGGACCGTACTCCTTCGACGAATTCAAGGCCATGGCCGCGGCC
>DPEO01000147.1:5643-22455 GCA_003530935.1 Desulfomicrobiaceae bacterium
GGCCATGGCCGCGGCCTTCCACGGCTATCCCGCGCCCGGGCTGCTCATTGGCGGCTACATGGTGGAACGGGCCAAGGCCGCACTCCCCGAGGGCACCCTGTTCGAGGCCATCGTGGAGACCAAAAAATGCCTGCCCGACGCCGTGCAGCTGCTTACCCTCTGCAGCACCGGCAACGGCTGGATGAAGGTCATCAACCTCGGCCGCTATGCCGTCACCCTGTATGACAAGTACACCGGCGTCGGCACCCGGGTTCACGTCCACGTGCCTGCCCTCGATGCGTGGCCCCACATCCGCGGCTGGTTTCTCAAGCAAACCCCCAAGGCGCAGCAGGACACCGAGGCGCTCTTCCGCGAGATCGAAGCCGCTGGAGACAGTATTCTCATGCAGCAGCCCGTGACCGTGCCCAAGCGCTTCCTGGGGCACCGCTCCATGTCCGCCATCGCCATCTGCCCGGTGTGCGCCGAGGCCTATCCCGCCAATGACGGGGCAGTGTGCCGCGGCTGCCAGGGCGAAGCCCCGTATCTGGAGGCCGGTCCGGAGACCGTCCAGCTCCAGGCCGTGCCCCTGGCCGAGGCCGTGGGCAAACGGGTGCTCCACGACATGACCCAGATCATCCCTGGAAAGGTCAAAGGCCCGGCGTTTCGTGCCGGCCAAGAGATTACCGCCGGCGATATCTGTCGGCTGCAGCAGATGGGGCGGATGCATGTGTACGTGGAAGAGAGCGCCCCTGCCGCAGCGGTCCACGAAAACGAGGCGGTCCGCGCCTTTGCCGCCCGCATGGCCGGCCCTGGGGTCCGCGTCAGCGATGCGCCCAAGGAAGGCCGGCTGGATTTCTTCGCCAGCCACCCTGGGCTGCTCTGGGTGGACCGGCAACGGCTGGTGGCCTTCAACCTCGTGCCCCAGGTGATGTGCGCCACCCGCCAAAGCGGCAGCGTGGTCGAGGCAGGCCGCATCCTCGGCGGTACCCGGGCCATCCCCTTGTATCTCTCCCGCGACCTCTTCCAGCGCGCCCTGGCGGCCTTGGGGGAAGGGCCGCTGCTTGCCGTCCGCCCCCTGCGTCCGGCGCGCGTGGGCATCCTCGTCACCGGCACCGAGGTTTTCCAAGGCCTCATCGAGGACCGCTTTGCCCCCATCGTGCGCGGCAAGGTCGAAGCCCTGGGCTCGCACGTGGTGGCCGTGCGCTTTGCCCCGGACCAAAGGACGGCCATCGCCGCAGCCGTGGCCGAGCTTGTGGACGCTGGCGCAGATCTCATCATCACCACTGCCGGGCTATCCGTGGACCCCGACGACGTCACCTTGCCGGGGCTGATGGACGCGGGGCTCACTGACGTCCTGCACGGGGCGCCACTGCTCCCCGGGGCCATGACCTTGATCGGCCGTGTGGGAGACGTTCAAGTCCTTGGGGTCCCTGCCTGCGCCCTGTTCTTCAAGACCACCAGCCTGGACGTGCTGCTCCCCCGGCTTCTGGCGGGCGTTCCCATCACCCGCCAGGATCTGGCGCAGATGGCCGAAGGCGGCATCTGCCTCGGGTGCGACATCTGCACCTACCCCAAGTGCCCCTTTGCCAAGTAGTCCCAGGCACGCCGACACCCGCGCCAACGTTACAGTCCACAAACGGCAAACGCCCCCCAAACGGGGGGCGCGTTGCATTGTGGCTCTGATACAGCGCCGCTATGCCTGGCGCATCTGCGCCACCAGAGTTTGCAGTTCCTGAGCCGCCCGCGCCAGTTCGCTCACTGCCTCCGCGGCCTGGGTCATGGCCCGGGCCGTCTCCTCGGCCACCTGCTGCATTTCGGTGGTGGCGCGATGGATTTCCTCGCTGGAGGCGCTCTGCTCCTCCGCCGCCGTGGCAATGGCGCGGATCTGATCCGAGGTGTCCTGGGCCCGGGCCACGATGCGCTCCAGGGCCTTGCGGGAGTCCTCCGCCCGGCCCATGGCCGCGGCCACGGCAGCGGCGGTCTCATCCATGCGGCCCACGTTTTCCCGGGTCTTGGCCTGAATGGCGCTGATGGCCGCACCCACTTCCTTGGTGGCGGCCATGGTCTTTTCCGCCAGTTTGCGCACCTCATCCGCCACCACGGCAAAGCCGCGGCCCGCATCACCAGCGCGGGCGGCTTCGATGGCGGCGTTGAGGGCAAGGAGATTGGTCTGGTCCGCAATATCGGCAATGACATCCACCACCCGGCCGATGCCCTCGGCTTGGGTGCCCAGTTCGGCAAGGCTCGTCTTCATGGCCTGGGCCAAGCCGTCCACAGCGCCCACAGCCTGTTGCAGCAAGTCCACCCCTTCCTGGCCCGTGCCGGCGATACTGCGCGCCTCTTCCGCCGAAGAGGCCGCCCGCGAGGCGTTCTGCGCCACTTCCAAGACCGAGGCGTTCATCTGCTCCATGGCCGTGAACACCTGGCGTGCGCGGTCACGCTGCACCTCGGCCCCACGGCTGGACTGTTCCACCTGGGCCGCCAGCTCCTGGGAAGCGGACCCCAACCGCTCCACGAGCACGCTGATATGCGCTGCGGCCTCCAGCATCCCTTCGCGGCGGGCGGCCTCGGCCTTGGCCTGCGCCTCCTGGGCCAGACGCATGGCATCTTCGGCCTGCCGGGCCTGGGCTTCGGCCCGAGCGGTCTGCTCCTGTGCGGCCTGCACCTGGGCGCGCAGCTGCTCCAGCATGCGGCGCAAGGCATCGGCCAAGATGCCGATCTCATCATCCCGGCGCACGCCCAACTCCCGTCCCATCTCTCCTTGGCTCACCGCCACGGCGAAGCTCGTGGCCTCGCCCAAAGGCCGGGTGAGGGTGCGGGCAAACCAGGCCCCCACACCAAGCATGGCCAAGGCCACTCCCAACGTTGCCAAGAACATGGCCCGCTCCATGCCTGCCCGAGCCTGCAGAACGACGTCCCGCGGCTGGCCGATGAACCACATACCCACGATCTTACCGTGAGGATCACGGATGGGCCAGTAGGCGGTCTCGTACTCTTTGCCGAGGATGGTATTGCGGGCAAGAAAGATCTCACCGCGAGTGATGACCGTCTCGAGCACCTTGGGATTGTCCATCTTGGTGCCGATGGCGCGTTTGCCGTCACGCACGATGGTGGTCATGACCCGGGTGTCGTTTTGAAACACCGTGGCTTCCAGGCCGGTCAGCGCCTTGATGCCGTCCACGAAGGCCTCGGCGGTAAGATTCATCCCCACGGTCACGCACCCCACGATGCGACCATCAAGGCGCACGGGGGCACCGGCGCGCAGCGAAAACGCCACCACGTTCCCCGGCTCCACGCCGGCGCTCACCTCGCCCTGCAGCGCCCGTTCCACGTTGACCTGCCCGGCGACGCTGTCGCCGCGCTTGTCCGAATGGGCGCGGGCCACCACCACCCCTTGGGCATTGGCCACGGTGATGACCTCCGCCCCCATGCTCCGCATGGCCGGCATCACGATGGCGCGCACCGCCGCGGCATCGCCGGCGGCCACGGCAGCGGCCAAGTCCGGACGACCGGCCAAGAGTTCGGCCTCCTCCCGGTGTGTTTGCAGCAAATCCTCGATGCGTTGGTTCACGGCGCGCTGGAACGAGGCGATGGACTGCACCATGATGTCGTCCAAGGCCTCATTGGCCAGCCGGTCCGTGACCACAAAAATACTGACACCGGTCACCAGCACGGCGACCCCCATCATGGCCATGATCTTGGCGAACAAACGAATCCGCATCCGCGTCCTCCTGTCTCGCTTCTACTGCACCGCGATATTGCCCAAGCGGTGCATCCCGTGGATTAGAATGCAGACAGCGTTAGCTCAAAACGACACGATTCGTCCATAGGCCCGACCACCCGGTAGCATCTCGCCCGCGCCAGGGATGCCGACAGCTACCTCCGGCAGGGGAACTCCAGCACGAAGCACGCGCCCTGGGGCACGGCTTCCACCCAGAGACGCCCCCCCAAAGCGTGGGTGGCCAAGGCATGGGCGATGGCAAGGCCAAGGCCCGGATGCCGCGCCCCTGGGGTGGTGGAGAAAAACGGCTCGAAAATGCGGGAAAGGAGCTCTGCCGGAATCCCACGGCCCGAGTCGCAGCAGCGCAGCACCACCCGGCCGGAAGGAGTAAAATCCGCTGCAATCGTAATGGATTGCCCCGAAGGCAGTCCGCAAAGCCCGTGATCGAGGCTGTTGCGCACCAGTTGCAAAAGGATTTGCATGATGGCCCCCGGAGGCACCCGCACCCAGAGCGGGGCCGCGCAGCGCACCTCCAGATGGTGGCCGGCGGCCTCCACCTGCGGGGCAAGGCTCAAGGCCATTTGCGTGAGATACGTGGAAAGCTCCACGTCCACCGGGTCTTCCCGCTGTTGATCCGCCGCCAGCTTGCCCAGACTTTCCACGACGCTGGCGGCCTGACGCAAACTGGCGACCAAGGTCTCGCCCGTGTCGGCCAAGAGGCGCAGGCCCCGGTCCAGCTCCGAGCGGGAAAGGCTCCCGCGCTGCAAGTCCGCCGCAAGGATCCGACTGCGTTCCGCCATGAGGCTCGCCGCCGTGAGCCCGACGCCGAGAGGCGTGTTCACCGCATGGGCCACCCCAGCCACCAAATCCCCCACCGCGGCCATCTTGGCTGCAGCAATGGCCTCTTCCTGGGCGCAGCGCAGCTGCTGCAGCGATGCTTCCAGCTCGGCTTGGTACTGCCGATTTTGGCGGATCAGGCGCCGGCGCTCCAGGGCGCGCTCCACGGCATGAAGCAGCATGCCCATGTCCGCCACCGGCTTGATGAGATAGTCCCACGCCCCAACGCGCAAGGCGGCGATGACGTCCGCCGCTTCTCCAGCGGCAGAGACCACCACCACCGCGGCATCGGGGTCGTGCCGGACGATGCGCTGCACAAGACCCAGGCCATCAAGGCGCGGCATGCGCAGATCCACCAGGCTCACGTCCGGCGCAAAGGCCACAAAGCGCTCCCAACCGGCCTCGCCGTCCGGGGCTTCGTCCACGGTAAAGCCGTGGTCTCCCAGGCTCATGGCAACAGCGGCCCGCAGCAAGGGCTCGTCGTCCACCACCAAGACCCGCGCGCTCACGGCTGCACCCCCAGACGCTCCAGGGCAACACGCAGCATCTCCAAGTCCGGCACAGGCTTGAGGAAGACCTGTTCTTCCGAGATCCCCAAAAAAGCCTCCTCTTCCCCCAGCGCAAAATCCAGGGAACCGGTGTGTACCACAAAACGTATCCGCGGAAACCGGGCCGCCAAGGCTCGCATGCAGCCAACACCGTCTTGGCCGGGCAGGCGGATGTCCATGATCACCGCATCCACGGCATCCAAACCGTCCATGGCCAAGACCTCTTCCGCGGAGGCCGCGGTGCGCACCTGAAAGCCCAGGTCCTGAAAATAGCCCTGCAGGCTCTGCCGGATGGCGGGCTCATCATCCACGATCAGGAGCGTTCCCATCAACCATCCTCCTCTCTCCAAACGCGCCCGGCCCACGTCTCCCGACGCCCCATACGATGTCCCGAGGGCGTCACCCCGCCCACAACGTAATCGGTACAACCACCACCAAGGCTGGAAGCAGGCTCGCCAGGCGCACACGCACCACGCCCAAAAGCGAAAGCCCGATGCCCGCAATGAGCACCCCACCGGTTCCCGTAATCTGCGCCATGAGCATGGGGGAGACCATATCCTGCACCGCACTTGCCGCAAGCGCGATGCCGCCCTGATAGAGGAGCACCGGCAGCGCAGAAAACGCCACCCCCAGGCCATATGTCGAAGCAAGCGCAATGGAAGAAAACCCATCGAGCAGACTCTTCGTGGCCAAGACCGTCCCGTCTCCGCGCAGCCCCTCGTCCAGAGACCCCACGATGGCCATGGCGCCCACGCAAAAAAGCAGCGAGGCGCTCACCAAGCCGTCCGTAAACTGGGCATTGGAAGAACGGACCAGGCGTTTGACTCCGTTCCCAAGGGATTCCAGCCCTTCTTCCAGCCGCAAGAGTTCGCCGACAATGCCGCCCACCAGGACACTCAACGCCACAAAGAGACCGTTTTGCGCCTGCAGAGCCATTTGGATGCCGATGATGAGCACGCACAGTCCAAGGCCCTGAAACACAACGGTACGAATGCGTTCCGGCAATTTGCCATGAAGCAGTAAACCGATAAGCGAGCCGAGGATAATGGCCCCGGCATTGAGCACCACACCAGTTGGAAAATGCATCAGGATCCCCCGCCCGTCTTTCCTTGGGCGAATCGCTCCAATTGTTTTGTATACGCCACTACACCTTGGGCCAGCGATTGGGCCATGGTCCGCAAATAGGCATCACTTGCCAGACGCCGCGCCTCCTCGGCATGGGTGATATATCCCAATTCCACTAAAACCGCAGGCATGCGCACCCCGGTGAGGACGTAGAAGAATGCACCGCGCGCGCCATGATCTTGAAGACCGAACTTTCTTCCCGCCAAGCTCATCACTTGTTTTTGCACCACACGAGCCAATGTCTTGGATTCATCAATCTTGGAATGCAGCAAGAGATCCGAGAGAATGAGCTGCATATCGCTGATCTTTTTCTCCGACACGCCATTTTCTCGTGCAGCCACCCGAATGGCCTGTTTGTCCGTGGCCAAGTCGAGATAGTAGAGTTCAAATCCCTGAACGGATGTGTCCGTATGGGCATTGCAATGAATGGAAAGGAAGAGATCGCCCTTGGCGGCATTGGCAAGGCGGGTGCGTTTGTCCAAGGAAAGGTAGGCATCTTTGGTGCGGGTGTAGACCACCCGGAACCCGTGGTCTTCCAGGAGCGGGCCGAGAATCCGGGCCATACGCAGGTTGATGTCCTTTTCCCGCAGGCCATGCGCCATGGCCCCGGGATCCTTGCCACCGTGGCCGGCGTCGATCACCACCGTGCGCACCGTGAGCCCGAGCTGCTCTACCAGGCTTCCTGCCTGTTTTTTTTGCTTTTTCGTGACAGATCGAGGAGAAGATTTCGCCGAGGGGCCACCTTTTGAAGACGACGAAGACGCGGCCTTGGACGAGAAGGTAGGCGGCGAAGTCTTGGGCGCGGTTCCGCCCAAGCGGGCAAGCTCACGCCGGGCCTGGGGCACCATGTCCCCTTGGGGAAACTGCACGATCAGGTGTTCCAAGACGCTGCGGGCTGCGCCCACATCTCCGACCTTGGCCAAAAGCAGGGCCTGGTTCAGGGCGGCGTCATCGGCCAGGCGATGGGTCGGCGCCCGAGAGACCACCTGGCCGTAGGCATCGGCCGCCCGGCGGGCGTCCATGGCGAGGTGCGACCGCCGGGCGATCTCCTCCCAGGCTCGGGCCGCGTACCACAAGGCCTTGACCCGCTCGTCCGCCGACGGCGCGCTTTCTCCCAGGCGCCGAAAACGCTCTGAGAGGGCGATCCACAGGTCACGGCGGTTGGCACGCGTCGCGTCTTGAGAGAGCGCCTGAAAATCTTGCACGGCGTCCGCATACGTGTCTGCAGCCAGCGCCGGGGGTGCGGCCGCCAGCCACACCACCACGACGAAGATCCATCGGTAGGCCATCATTCCACCGTCACGCTTTTGGCGAGATTTCGGGGTTGGTCCACGTCACAGCCAAGATACACGGCCACCTCGTAGGCAAAAAGTTGCAGGGCCGGCAAGACCATGAACGCCCCCAACGGCGCGGGCACCTCGGGCACGGTCCAGACGTGCGTGGCCGGGATCTCCACCCCGGGATTGGTGATGGCGAGGATGCGCCCGCCCCGGGCCGCCACTTCCTGAAGATTGGAGCGCATCTTGGGCAAGAGCTCGTCGCGCAGGCACACCGCCACGGTGGGAAACTCGGGGTCCACCAAGGCGATGGGGCCATGCTTCATCTCGCCGGCGGCGTAGCCTTCGGCATGGATGTAGGAAATCTCCTTGAGCTTGAGGGCCCCTTCCAAAGCCAAGGGGAACATGGGCCCGCGGCCCAAATAAAAACAGCCCCGGGCCGCGGCGTACTCCCGAGCCAGACTCTGGGCCTCGTGGCGCAGCCCCGGCAAGGTCGCCTCCAAGATCTCCGGCAACGCTGAAAGGCCATGCAGGATGGCCTCCCGCTGGGAGGCGGCAAGGCGCTCCCTCCCCCAGTAGAGGGCAAGGAGGAGGAGCACCAGCATCTGCGAGGTCATGGCCTTGGTGGAGGCCACGCTGATCTCCGGGCCGGCCTGGGTGTAGAGGACGCGCTGCGCCTCCCGGGCAATGGACGACCCCACCACGTTGCAGACGCCGAGCACCGCGGCCCCGGCCTGCCGGGCCATGCGCAGGGCGGCCAGGGTGTCGGCGGTCTCACCCGACTGGCTGATGACCAGCACCGTATCCGAAGGCCGCACCACAAAGCCGCCGTAGCGGAACTCCGAGGCCACTTCCACCTGGGTGGGGATGTTCGCCATGGACTCCATGAGATACCGGCCCCACAACCCCGCATGCCAGGAGGTACCGCAGGCCACCACAACCAGCCGCTCAGGCCGGGCGAGCCCTTCCAACTCCGGCAGCACTACGCTGCCGCCCCGCACCCGGCCGGCCACGGCGTCGCGCACCACCCGCGGCTGTTCCAGGATCTCCTTGAGCATGAAATGCTTGAACCCACCCTTCTGCGCGGCCTGCACGTCCCAGGAGATACGTGCCACGGCCTTGTCCCGAGGCGCCAAGGTGCGGGCGTCGAACACCGTCCACGCATCCGGACGCATCTCCACCACGTCGCCGTCGTCCAAAAAGACCACGTCCCGGGTAAAGGGCAAGAATGCCGGGATGTCCGAGGCCACGAAGTGTTCGCCCACGCCCACGCCCAGCACCAAGGGGCTGGCCTGGCGTCCGGCCCACACCACCCCCGGGCTCTCGCGGTCGATGAGGGCAAAGGCATACGCCCCTTCCACCCGGGCAAGGGCCGCGGCAATGCCCCGGCGCACGTCGCCAAAGGCCGTAACTTCCCGGGCCAGAAGCTGCACCAGCACCTCGGTGTCCGTATCCGAGACGAAGAGCACTTTTTGGGCCTGCAGTTCCGCCTTGAGCTCGGCGTAATTTTCGATGATGCCGTTATGCACCAAAGCGAACCGGCCCGAGGCGTCCTGATGGGGATGGGCATTGCGCACCACGGGCAGACCATGGGTGGCCCAGCGCGTATGTCCGATGCCGAAGAGGGCGAGCGAACAGTCCTGGCCTTCCAAGCAGGCGTCCAGGGCCGCGAGCTTGCCCTCGGCGCGCAGCACCCGCAGGCGGTGTCCTTCCACAAAGGCCAGCCCCGCGGAGTCGTAGCCGCGGTATTCCAGCCGCCGCAGCCCGTCCATGATCACCGGCACCGCCGGCCGGTGTCCGGTATATCCAATAATGCCGCACATGACGTTTATCCTTGGGTTTCGCGCAGGAGCCGTTCCACCGCGGCCCATTGCCGCGCCAAGTCCTGCAGGGCGGCGCCGCGGTGGCTGCGCTGATTTTTGAGGGAGAGGGGGAGCTCGGCCGCGCTTTGCGCAAGCTCCGGGTCCCAAAAGATCGGGTCATATCCAAAGCCGCCGCTTCCTTGCGGGGCAAACAGCACCCGGCCGTGCCACGTCCCCCGGGCAATGACCTCGCGGCCCTGGGGGTCGGCCGCCACCAACACGCACTCGAAACGGCAGCCCCGCGCTTCCTCAGGCACTTCCACCATGGCGGCAAGAAGCTTGGCCACGTTGTCGGCGTCCGAAGCCTTTTCCCCGGCGTAGCGCGCGGAATGGATGCCCGGGGCGCCGCCCAGGGCGTCCACGCACAGGCCCGAGTCATCGGCCAAGGCGACCTTGCCCGTGGCCTTGGCCACGGTGTGGGCCTTGATGCGGGCATTGGCGACAAAAGAATCCCCCGTTTCCGGGATATCTGCGGTAAAGCCTACGTCTTTCAGCCCCAAGACCACGATCCCCGGCAGGCATGACTGCAAGAAGGCCGCCATTTCGCGCACCTTGCCGGCGTTTCCTGTTGCCAGGATGAGTTCCATTATTCGTCCTCACTCATGTGATAGATGGAAAAAGTGCACGCGCTCAGGTCCGCATGCAGGACCTTCCCCGCGAGGGCAAACCGGGAAGTCGTCAGGTAGCGCACCGCCTCCGCGGCCTGAAGGCTCGCCGCCATGGCGACCGCCGGAGCGAGGCTCCCGAGCTGCCCCTCCGCATCACTGGCGAAAGGATCGCTCCATACCAACGAGATTCCCGGTTTGCCTGGCAGCTCCGCCCCCACCAGCACGGTCCATCCGGCAACCGCCGCCGCCACCACCGGCACCGAAGCCGCGGCGCAGGCGGCGTGCACCAATGGACGGGAATCCAACCCCCCCAGACAATCGAGCACCACATCCACCCCTCCCAAGAGCTCCGCAGCATTGGCCTGATCCACGAATACGGAGTGAGCCTCCACTGCGCACAACGGGGCGATGCGCGCCAGGCGCTCCTGGGCCACCTGGGCCTTGGACCGGCCCAGGGTCGCGGGTTCGGCCAAAAGCTGGCGGTTCATGTTGGTCTCTTCGAAGGCGTCGCCGTCCACCACCCGCAAAAACCCCACGCCCATGCGCGCCAAAAGCTCGATGACGTAGCCGCCAAGCCCGCCGGCACCCACCACCGCCACTCGGGCCCGGGCCAGGCGCTCCTGCGCCGCCCCATCGATGCTGTGGGCCGAGCGCACCCACGGGGCCGGGGTGACGCCGCAGGCCAAGGCGTCCAGGGGGCCTGCGCCCAGGTCCGCAAGGTCTGCCATGGCGATGGTCGATATACCCCGCCGAGGATCGCGACGCGCCCGGGCGAGAATGGCCGCTGCGTCCATGGCTAGCCTCCCCCCACAGCAGGGAAGAGCCGCACCTCGTCACCATCGGCGAGCACGGTCTCCACGGCGGTGTGACGGTTGTTGCGGAATATGAGTTTGACTTCGTTTTCGGGGATTCCCAAGGCTGCCAGGAGGTCGAGCACACGGGCGCCTTCCGGAAGTTCCACGAACCCCGCAGGCGGGGCAAAGCGCGCCAGAGTGGCGAAACATTTGATCGCGATGCGCATGATCTACTCCATCTCGATGCGTACCGGCTGACCCGGCACATACCCTTTGAGTTCCGAAAGCAGTCCCCGCAGCGTGGCTTGCACCAAACGCTCCACAAAGGGGCCCAAGGCCAGATCCCGACCGCCGCAGCGCACCCGCACGGCAGGGGCCTGGGCCACGCAATCCTCGGGCCGCGCGAACCCAGCCACGATGGCCTGGGCAAGCGCGGCACAGGAATCCTTGCCGCAAGCGCCGCAATCGAGCCCGGCCAAGGCAAAGCCGCGCTCCAATACCCAGTCGGCCACCACGGCCACATCCTGGGTGGCGGCAAGTCCAGCCACAGGCGCAGGGCCAAAGACCCCGAGCTCCCGGCCGGTCACCAAGGCAGCCGGGTCTTCGCCACGTCCAGGGGCCACCAGAATGCGCGGCAGCCAGCCCCACTCCTTGCCGCCCTCCACGAGCAGCACCTGGGCATCCAGCAGGGACACAAGGTCGTGGGGAGAGCGCTCCGCTCCCCACCATACGACGCTTTGCCCGGGGGCCGCCCCCGCCACCACGCTGCACACCTCGGCAAGCTGCGCAGTATCGCTCCCCGGCACATCGAGCCCGTGGTGCGAATGCTTCACCGCGCCCACCCGCAGGCCGCGACGGGAAAGTTCTTGGGCCAGAGCCACGGCCAATGTGGTCTTGCCCGACTTTTTCCATCCTACCAAGGCAACGGCGCGCATGGCATCCTCCTTTTTGACAATGTCGGCGTCGTGCACTAGCAAAGGTCGCTTTCCTCAACGCTGATCGTGTGGAAACGCACGAGCTGTCTTTCCTTCAAGGTGTGGCCCCGATATGTCAAGAATCCAGAAAATCAAAGGCTTTTCCGACCTCTTTCCACCCGAGAGCACGGTCTTTACCCATATGGAAACCGTGGCCCGTGAGGTCTTCGGCGCCTACGGGTGCAGAGAAGTCCGCGTGCCCATCCTGGAACGCACCGAGCTCTTTGCCCGCTCCATCGGTGAAGAAACCGACGTGGTCCAAAAGGAGATGTACACCTTTGCCGACCGCAAAGGCCGATCCCTCACCCTGCGCCCCGAGGCCACGGCCGGGGTGCTCCGGGCCTTCATCGAAGACGGCGGCACCGAAGGCGTGACCAAGCTTTTCACCTGCGGGCCCATGTTCCGCTACGAGCGCCCGCAAAAAGGCCGCATGCGCCAATTCCACCAATTGGACGTGGAAGTCTTGGGCGCCAGCGCCCCCCAGGCCGACGCGGAAGTCATCCTCATGCTCTGGACCTTTCTCGAACGTCTGGGCATCCAGTCCTTGACCTTGGAGCTCAATTCCCTGGGCTGCCCCCAGTGCCGGCCGACCTTCCATCAGGCCCTGCGGGACTTCCTTGACGCTGTCGACGCCGCCGCCCTGTGCGAAGATTGCCGGCGCCGCACCACCACCAACCCGCTGCGCGTGCTCGACTGCAAGGTCCCCGGCTGCCGGGAGGTCACCGCCGCAGCCCCGCGCATCGCCGACCACCTCTGCCCGGAATGCGCGGCCCACTTCGCGCGCGTGCGCGCCATCCTCGACGCCGCAGCCACGCCCTACACCATCAACCACCGCCTCGTGCGCGGCCTGGACTACTATCAGCGCACCACCTTCGAGGTCCTTTCCGGAGATATCGGGGCCCAAAGCGCTGTGGCCGGCGGCGGCCGCTACGACGGCCTGGTGGCGGCCCTCGGAGGGCCGGCGGTGCCGGGCATCGGCTTTGCCTGCGGCATGGAGCGGCTTGCCCTGCTGCTGCCCCCCCTTGCGGACCAGGCCATGGACTTTTACCTCGCGGTCTTGGACGAAACCGCCTTGGATACGGCCCTGATTTTGGGACAAACCCTGCGTCGCCACGGATTTCGCGGCGAAACCGCCTTCGAGGCCAAAAGCCCCAAGGCCCATCTGCGCCAGGCCAACAAGCTGGGAGTGAAGACCTGCCTGCTCTTGGGAGGCGATGAAATGGCCCGCGGGGTCATCGTAGTGAAGGACATGGCCACCGGGGTCCAGACCACGGTGGCCCAAGACGATCTCGCCCAGGCGCTCGGTTTTCGGGCCGCCTGACATCATATTCAAGGATTTCCCAATGGAGACAACGACTTCTTCGTGTGCTGTGGATCAGTTGGACGGCTGGCGCCGCACCCATCATTGCGCCGCCCTCACCGCCGCCGATGCGGGCGCCACGGTCTGCCTCATGGGGTGGGTTCAATACCGCCGCGACCATGGCGGCCTCATCTTCATCGACCTGCGTGACCGCAACGGGCTGACCCAAGTCGTCTTTTCCCCGGAGCTCGCCCCCGAGGCCCACGCCCGCGCCCACAGCCTGCGCACCGAATACGTGCTCGCCGTGCGCGGCGAAGTGCGCCTGCGGCCCCAGGATATGATCAATCCCAATCTGGTGACGGGGGAGATTGAAGTCTACGTCCACGAACTCAAGATCCTCGCCACCTCCAAGACCCCGCCGTTTCCCATCGAAGACCGGGTGGACGTCTCCGAGTCCTTGCGCCTCAAATACCGCTATCTGGACCTGCGCCGGCCCACCATGACCCGCACCATGCTCCTGCGCCACCGCCTCTGCCAAGCGGCGCGGCGCTATCTCGGCGGCCTCGACTTCGTGGAAGTGGAAACCCCCATGCTCACCAAGTCCACCCCGGAGGGCGCGCGGGACTTTTTGGTGCCCAGCCGCCTGTCTCCGGGCGAGTTCTACGCCCTGCCCCAGTCGCCGCAGCTCTTCAAGCAGTTGCTCATGTGCGGCGGTTTGGACCGCTACTACCAGATCGTCAAATGCTTTCGGGACGAAGACCTGCGCGCCGACCGCCAGCCGGAATTCACCCAGATCGACATCGAGATGTCCTTCGTGGATGAAGACCAGGTGATGGAGATGGCCGAAGGCCTGGTGGCGACCATGGTGCGCGAGGCCCTGGGCCAAGACATCGTCCTGCCCCTCCCCCGCCTCACCTACGCAGACGCCATGGCCCGCTTCGGCTCGGACAAGCCGGATCTGCGCTTCGGCCTGGAGCTTACGGACGTCACCCACCTGGTGCGCGGCTCTTCCTTCAAGCTCTTTGCCGACGCCCCCATGGTCAAGGCCCTGGCCGTACCCGGCGGCGGCGAGCTCTCCCGCAAAGAGATCGACGACTTCACCGAACTGGCCAAGACCTACGGCGCGGCGGGCCTGGCCTGGATCAAGATCCGCGAGGACGGCTGGCAATCGCCCATCGCCAAGTTCCTCTCCGAGGCCGAGCGCGCAGGCCTCACCGAAGCCTTGGCCCTCAAGCCGGGAGACATCGTCTTCTTCCAGGCCGCCTCGCCGGCGGTGGTGTACGCCGCCTTGGGGGCGTTGCGCCTGCGCCTGGGAGAACGCTTCGGCCTCATCGACGAATCCCGCCTGGCCCTCGCCTGGATCACGGATTTCCCGCTCCTGGAATGGGATGCCGACGAAAAACGCTGGGTGGCCATGCACCACCCCTTCACCGCGCCCAAAAACCCTGAAGCCCTGGCGCAAGATCCGGCCGCGGCCACGGCCCGGGCCTACGACCTGGTGCTCAACGGCAATGAAATCGGCGGCGGCTCCATCCGCATCCATGACGCGGCAACGCAGGAACGCATGCTCGCGGCCCTGGGCATCAGCCCCGAAGAGGCCCGCGCCAAATTCGGCTTCCTCCTGGACGCCCTGCATTTCGGCGCTCCGCCCCACGGCGGCATTGCCTTCGGTCTGGACCGCCTGGTGATGCTCCTGGCCGGGGTGCGCAGCATCCGCGACGTCATCGCCTTCCCCAAGACGCAAAAAGGCCAGTGCCTCATGACCGAGGCCCCTTCGGCGGTGGAGGCGCGGCAGCTGCGGGAACTCGGCATCCGCCTGCGGGAAACCGCCAAGGAGGCCTGATATGGCCCGCACCATCCGCACCTATCCAGACCCGGTGCTCGCCCAAAAGGCCACGCCCATCGCCGAGGTCACGGAGGAGATCCGTCAGCTCGCCCACGAGATGCTCGAGCTCATGTACCAAAACGACGGCATCGGCCTCGCCGCCCCCCAGGTGGGCGAGAGCGTCCGGTTGGTGACCATGGACCTCTCCGGTCCCAAGGAGCGCACGGCCCCGAGGGTCTTCGTCAACCCCGTACTCTCGGGGCACGCGGGGGAGGTGGACTCCGAAGAAGGCTGCCTCTCGGTGATCGGCTACCGCACCACCGTGCCCCGGGCCGAACGGGTGCACCTCTCGGCCACGGACCTGGACGGCAATCCCATTGAGGAAGACGCGGACGGACTGTTTGCCATTTGCCTGCAGCACGAAATCGACCATCTGGACGGGATCCTCTTCATCGACCGCATCAGCCGTCTCAAACGAACCCTCTACGAAAAACGGCTCCAAAAATGGCTCAAACAGAAAGAGCGCACCCCCTCCGAATAGCCTTCTTCGGCACCCCGAAGTTCGCGGCCACCGTGCTCCGGCACCTTGTGGCCTTTGACGGGGCCGAAGTGGTGGCTGCCGTCACCCAACCGGACCGCCCGTGCGGCCGCGGCCACCGCTGCCAGCCGCCGGCGGTGAAGGTCCTGGCCCTGGAGCACGCCATCCCCGTCCTCCAGCCCGAAACCCTCAAGACCCGGGAGGCGCAGCAGGCCCTCAAGGACCTGCAGGCGGACCTCTTCGTGGTGGTGGCCTACGGACTCATCCTGCCGCAGGCGGTGCTGGACATTGCCCCCCTTGGCGCCATCAACGTCCACGCATCGCTCCTTCCCGCCTACCGCGGAGCCGCCCCCATCCAGCGGGCCATCCAGGACGGCTGTCCGGTGACGGGGATCACCATCATGCAGATGGACGCCGGCATGGACACCGGCGACATCCTCTTGCAGCGATCCCTGGCCATCGGCATCGACGACACCGCCGCCACCCTCCACGACGAACTGGCGGACATGGGCGGCCGGCTGCTGGTGGAGGCGCTGACGCGCCGCGCCCAAGGCCGCCTCATGCGGCTGCCCCAAGACCATGCGCGGGCAAGCTACGCCCCCAAACTGCGCAAGGAAGAAGGGCTTCTTGCCTGGGACCGGCCCGCCACCGTGGTGCATAACCACGTGCGGGCCTTCCACCCCTGGCCCGGCACCTGGTTTTTCTGGGAGCACGAAGGCCGCCGTCTGCGCCTCAATATCCATCCCGGCCGCATCGGCGAAACGCTGCCGCCAGGGACCGCCCCGGGGACCATGCTCGGCGTGGACGGCGATGCCCTGGCCATCGCCTGTGCCGACCGCGCCTACTTGGTTTCCCGCCTGACCCCGGAGGGGGGCAAGCCCATGACCGGCCGCGCCTTTGCCTGCGGGTATTTGCGGCTCTGTCTCTAAGGGGGCGGAACATGCCCCGTACTCCGAGCACCTTCCCCGCACCTCCCCGGGCCCGCAAGCGCCTGTTCATCGGGCTCATCACCGGCTCTTCGATACTGGTGTGCCTCGTTCTGGTGGGGCTTTGGATCGTACCGGTGGTGGGGCTTGGCGCCATCCATCCCTTGGCCCCCTGGCTTTTGGGCGCGCTGGTGCTCACCGCCATCCTGGCCCTCAGTTGGGCGAGCCTCGCCTTGGTGCTCAACATCCTCCTCGGCCGGCCGGTGCTCGGCGGCAAACGCCTGCGCGGGGTGACGGTGCGGGTGTTCTTGCCCCTCATGACCATGCTGGGGCGCGTCCTGGGCATCCCCCCCAGGATGTCCAGGCCTCGTTTATCCGGGTGAACAACGAACTCGTGAGCGCGGAAGGACTCCGCGTGCCCGCCGAACGCATCCTGGTGCTCGTCCCCCATTGCCTGCAGCAAAGCCGCTGCCCCCAACGCCTGACCTACGACGTGGA
>DPEO01000141.1 GCA_003530935.1 Desulfomicrobiaceae bacterium
CTCCACCACCGCTGGGTCCGCGAGCATCCCGGTCTTCACCGCCGCCACCGGGATGTCCTCGAGCACGGCCTCCACTTGGGCGGCCACCATGTCCAGCGGCACGGGATGCACGGCCCGCACCCCTCGGGTGTTTTGTGCCGTCACCGCCGTGATCACGGTGAGGGCATACGCGCCCAAAGCGGCGCAGGCCTTGAGGTCGGCCTGGATGCCGGCCCCGGCGCACGAGTCCGACCCTGCGATGACGAGCACCGTGGCATAGGGACGCAGCGACGGCCCGCTCATGCGGATGCCTCCTGGGCGGACGAAGCAGCGCTGCAGCTTTGACGGCACTGGGCAAAACGCCGCACCGCGCACAGATCACCGCACATGGTGCATGTGGACGCAGGATCCTCTGGGTGGAGCAGGGCATACCGGGAACGCGCCGTGGCCGGATCCAGGGCCAGGCGGAACATCCCCTCCCAATCCAAGGCCGCCCGACAGGCGGACATCTCGCGGTCCCGGGCCACCGCCGCCGGCACCCCCCGGGCCACGGCCGCGGCATGGGCCGCAATGCGCGCCGCCACCACTCCCTGACGGATGTCGTCTTCCCCGGGCAGGCCCAAATGCTCCGCCGGAGTGACCACACAGAGGAAATCCGCTCCCGCCATGGCCGCAAGCGTGCCGCCGATAGCGGCCACCAGATGGTCGTAGCCTGGGGCCACATCCGTCACCAAAGGCCCGAGCACGTAGAACGGCGCGCCATGGCACAGACGCTTCTCCAGCAGCACATTGGCCGCCACCTGATCCGCAGGCACGTGTCCTGGGCCCTCGATCATGGCCTGCACACCAGCGGCCCGCGCCCGCCGGGCAAGCTCGCCCAAGAGGATGAGCTCCTCCACCTGGGCGGCATCGGTGGCGTCGCAGCCTGCCCCGGGCCGCAGCCCATCCCCAAGGCTCAAGGTGACGTCAAAGCGCCGGGCGATGTCCAACAGGCGGTCATAGCCGGTGAGCAGCGGATTCTCCTTGCCATGGGCCGTCATCCACTGGGCGAGAATGGTGCCTCCCCGGCTCACCATGCCGCAGACCCGATCCATGGCCAGTTCCACGGCGCGGCGGGTGACCCCGCAATGCACGGTGATATAGTCGAGCCCCTGGGCGCATTGGTCCTCGATGGCAGCGAAGAGCTCGTCCTCGGTCATGTCCGGAATATCCCGCCCCTGAGCCAATAGGTCCGCAGCCACGGCGTAAATGGGCACCGCCCCCACCATGACCGGACTCTCGGCAAGGATGCGCCGGCGGATGGCCGCAAGCTGCGGCCCGGTGGAGAGGTCCATGACGCTGTGAGCGCCCGCTTCCACCGCGACGCGGAGCTTGCGCACCTCGGCATCCATGTCCTCGTCCGACTGGGAAGAGCCGATATTGGCGTTGACTTTGGGTGTCAGGCCCGCGCCAATGCCTTCCGGGACGAACTCGCGACGGGTATTGTGGGGGATCACGATGTGGCCCTGGGCAATGCCGTGGCGCACGCGCTCCGGGGACACACCTTCCTTGTGGGCCACCTGTTCCATGGCCCATGTAATCTTGCCGGCGATGGCAGCTTCCAATAGGGTCATTACTCCTCCAAAAAGTTGAGCCGCCACCCGACTGGGTAGCGGCTCAAAGACCAGAAGGAGTTCATGGCGCCCCGACAAGTCTTCTACCGTTTCCCTACGCTGGTATGACCCAGATCAGGTGGTGAGGGTATACTCTCAGGCCCGAAGGCCACCCCTAACGATAGACACAGATCTCGTGTAGAACCAAACCCCATGCGCTGTAAAGCAAAAAATCAATTATGCATCAATTTCCGTAATGCCGAAAGGATACCGCTCTTGGTCAGGCCCAAGTCATGGCGCAGCTCGTCCTGGGTGCCATGGCCCACGAAGCGGTCCGGCACCCCGAGGCGCCGCACCCGGCGGCCATGCAAAAGGTCACGGTCCGCCAAAAGCTCCAGCACCGCGGAGCCGAATCCACCCATGAGACAGCCCTCCTCGGCAATGAGGATGCGCCGGTGCTGGGCGCCCAATTCCACGATCTGCTGTTCCGCCAGGGGCTTGACGAAGCGGGCGTCGAACACCGCCACGCTCCGGCCGTCCTCTTCGGCCAGAAAGTGGGCTGCCGCCAGGGCCGGCAGCACCCGACTGCCCACAGCGATGACGAGCGCGTCTGTTCCAGGGCGCAGGAGCTCTCCCTCGCCCACGGCAATGGGCGTCGGGTCGTCCACGAGCGCCTCGCCCGAGCCCACGCCGCGGGGATAGCGCACCGCCACGGGGGTCCCCAAGGCAAAGGCCGTCACGAGCATGCGCTGGAGCTCGGGCTCACTGCGCGGGGCCATGAGGGTCAGATTGGGGATATGGCGCAAATAGGCCAGGTCGAAGACGCCGTGGTGGGTGGGGCCGTCCTCGCCCACCAGCCCGGCGCGGTCGAGGCACAAGACCACCGGCAGGTTCTGCAGGCAGACGTCGTGGACGATCTGGTCATAAGAGCGCTGCAGGAAGGTGGAGTAGATGGCCACCACCGGCCGCAGCCCCTGGGAGGCCAAGCCCGCGGCAAAAGTCACGGCATGCTGCTCGCAGATGCCCACATCGAAGAAGCGCTCTGGAAAACGCCGGGCAAACTCGGTGAGTCCTGTGCCTTCGGGCATGGCGGCGGTGATGGCCACGATACGTGCGTCCTCTCCTGCCAAGCGGCACAAGGTCTGGCCAAAGACATCCGTATAGCTGGGAAGCGCGCACGGGGCGAACTTGCGCGCCATGCCGGTCTCGGGCTCGAAGCATCCCACGCCGTGGAAATACACAGGGTTGGCCTCGGCCGGGGCGTACCCTTTGCCCTTTTTGGTGAGCACGTGCACCAAGATGGGCCCTTCCAAGGTGGCGGCTTGGGCCAGGACCCGCTCGAGCATGCGCACATCATGACCCTGGATGGGGCCGATGTAGGAAAAGCGGAAGGCCTCGAAAAGCATGCCCGGGGTGAAGAAACTCTTGAGCGAGTCCTCGGTGCGGCGGGCATACTCGGCCAAGTCGTCGCCAATGACCGGCACTTGGCGCATGACGGCTTCCACCTCGCGCTTGAAGCGCTGCACCCAACGTTTGGAGAGCTTGCGGCTGAGAAAGGACGACAACGCCCCCACATTGCGGGAAATGGACATTTCATTGTCATTGAGGACCACGATGAGGTCCCGGCCGAGGCCCCCGGCCTGATTGAGTCCCTCATAGGCGAGCCCGGCGGTCATGGAGCCGTCGCCGATGACGGCCACGGTCTTGTGGGGTTTTCCGGCCAAATCCCGGGCCACGGCCATGCCCAGGGCCGCCGAAATGGAGGTGGACGAATGCCCTACGGCAAAGTGATCGAAGGGGCTTTCGTCCGGCCGCGGAAAACCGCTGATCCCGCCCTTTTGCCGCAAGGTGTGGAATTGGGGCAGCCGCCCGGTAAGAAGCTTGTAGGCATAGGCCTGATGCCCCACGTCCCAGACGATGCGATCCACAAGGGGATCGAAAACGCGCAGCAAAGCGATGGTGAGTTCCACCACGCCCAGGGAAGGGGCAAGATGGCCGCCGTTGGTGGCCACGGTCTGGATAATGACCTCCCGAATCTCCGCCGCCAAGGCGGTGAGCTGGTTTTCCGGCAATCGGCGCACCGCTGCCGGAGAATCCACGGCGGCAAGGAGAGGAAATCGCTCCACAGTCATTGGCTCCGCTCCATGAGGTACTGGGCAAGACGGCGCAAAAACAGCGCCTGGGGATGGTCGCCGTACGGGGCAAGAGCAGCCACTGCCTGGTCGATGCTCTGCTGCGCCAAGGCGCGGCTCTGCTCCATGCCCACCAGCGCAGGATAGGTGCTTTTGCCCTGGCGCTCGTCGCTGCCGACGGGTTTGCCCAAGGTGGCGGTATCTCCCACCACGTCGAGGATGTCATCGGTGATCTGAAACGCAAGGCCCAGATGGTGACCGTAGCATTGGGCCCGCTCCGTATCGCCCCCGGCAAGCAGCGCGCCTGCCACGCACGCTGCGGCGATGAGCGCCCCGGTCTTTTTGCGGTGCATGGCCTGCAGGGCGGGCAAGTCGGCGCGACCACCGGTGAGTTCCATGTCCAGCATCTGGCCGCCCACCATGCCGCGAGGACCGGCGGCCTCGGCCACGATGCTCACGGCAGCCAGCACCCGAGATGCCTCCAGCGGCGTTCGGGCCATCACCAAAAAGGCCTCCGTGAGCAGGCCGTCGCCCGCCAGGATGGCCGTGGCCTCGTCGAACTGCTTGTGGCACGACGGTTTGCCCCGGCGCAGGTCGTCGTTGTCCATGGCGGGCAGGTCGTCGTGGATGAGCGAGTACGTATGGATGCACTCCAGGGCGCAGGCGAAGTCGAGCACATCCGAAGCCGCCAGCCCTTCGAGCTCCGCCCAGGCCAGCACCAAGGCCGGCCGCAGAC
>DPEO01000108.1 GCA_003530935.1 Desulfomicrobiaceae bacterium
ATTGCGCTTTCCGATGCGGAT
Organism: Desulfomicrobiaceae bacterium; assembly: GCA_003530935.1. Lineage (GTDB taxonomy): Bacteria > Desulfobacterota > Desulfovibrionia > Desulfovibrionales > Desulfomicrobiaceae > Thermodesulfomicrobium. Next base: position 22 of record DPEO01000108.1, read on the forward strand.
GCCGAGATCGAACCGGTGCCCACTGTGGGTGGTGGACACAAGCCCGAACCGGAGCTCGACCGTCTCTCGAACATCATCAAGGCTTTTAACGACCTGTTCGGCAACATTGCCTGGACCGACAAGGATCGGGTGCAGAAGCTCATCTTCAAGGAGATTCCTGCACGCGTAGCGGCCGACACGGCCTACCAGAATGCACGCAAGCATTCCGACAAACAAAACGCACGCATCGAGCACGACAAGGCCCTCGTTCGGGTGATGACCGCGCTACTTCGGGATGACACCGAGCTGTTTAAGCAATTCAGCGACAATGAGTCGTTCCGTCGCTGGCTGACCGATACGGTATTCGCATTGACCTATGAGTAAAACGATGCCGACTGCCCGGCACATCTGGGATCAACTGCTGGTAACGAAGCCCACGATCCTCCGGCATTTGGACGTCGAGACCTCGCATCAAGCCTTCGAGCGACTGCAGGAGGCGGCGGAACAACAGGGGAAGACGATCTACGACGAGCTGGTAGCCGCTCACCGGGAGCGTCTTGCTCGTGAGCGTGAGAAGGGCGAGTACGCCTTCGCTGCGCGACGCAGAGCCACCCTGCGCATCGGACTGCCCCAGGTCCGTAACCATCGCCTGAGTCTCCTGGAACAGGAAGAAGAACGCTTCAGGGTAGAACTCGAGCGCAGGGCCCAGATCTTGCCGGAAATGGCGCCCCTGCTTCTCGTCCGCGTGGAGGGAGGCGCCCATGGGTAAATACGTGAAAATATTGCTGCTAGATCCTCAAGAGGTGAAGAAGTGATTCCATTTAAAGACAAGGCCATTCGTTTAATCGAATACCTTCAAAGGCTTGCTTCATTACGGACTAAGTTGGTGCGGGATCTCACCAACTACGAAAGAATTCTTTGGCTATCTAGTATCCCGCAGCAAAAGGGCTGTTTTACACAGGCATGGGGCCGAGATGAGGATTATGATTCTGATATCTGGATCGAGATCCAGACTCGGCGGGAGCCGGAATTGCCAACTATCCCGCATCAATGTGAAGGCTGGATCGACAAATCGTCCCTGAGAAACAAGAATGACTTGCCGGAACTCCTACCCGAGAGAATCAGGGAGATTAAGAATCCTGAATGGCAGCAGGGAGCTGATCAACCGGAATACATTTCAGTAACTGAACATCTGGAAAATTTTCCTGAAATACAAAAGGCATGGGATCGATATCTCGAAGAGCGATGGCTTCCCTGGGTTGAAGATCATAACGCTTGGGAGAGCGTCCACAAAGTATATACCGAGCTCTTTGCCATTCACCAGGAACAACTTCGGCTTGGCGAGGAATATGAACTCATTCTCGGTCTAGGACTACTTACTTGGCAGACTCCTGCTGGCCAACGTGTTCGTCGACACCTAATTGTTGCTGACGCTGTTCTTGAGTTTGAGGCGCGCTTAGGGAAATTCACCGTCCGCCCTCATCCGGAGGGTGCAAAGCTTCGGCCTGAATTAAACATGTTGGATGTCGAGGAACAACCAGTGCGCGCCGAGGAAACCGCGAAGGTTTCATTGGCTGATGCCGGAGATGATCCTTGGGGGAAAGGGTGTATCGAAGGCGTGCTCAAATCCTTGGCCCATTCTATCCATTCGCAAGGCGAGTATGTCAACTCCCTGGAAGGGGGTAAGATCCGTCCTTCTGCGAAACCGGTCGTTGAATATGCTCCCGCTTTGATCCTGCGAAAGCGTTCTGCCAAGGGTCTTACAGAGACCCTGAAACGGATTAAGGAGCGAATCGAAAAGGATGAGGACATCCCCGGCGAATTCGCGGACCTTGCCGAAATCAGAACGAAAGTTGACCGCGAATCGGGTGATGGCCCGGAAAAGCAAAACCGGGTATTCGACGGAGAGATCTTCTTTCCAAAGCCGTCGAACGAAGAGCAACGCCGTATCGTGGACAAGATTCGGTCAGCGAGCGGCGTCCTTGTGCAGGGGCCGCCGGGCACGGGAAAGTCTCACACCATCGCAAATCTGATTTGCCATTTGCTTGCCACGGGACAGCGAACGCTCATCACAGCCAAAACGCCACGTGCGCTTAAGGTTCTTGAAGGGCTGATTCCGCCTGAATTACGCCCTCTCTGCATCAACCTCCTTGGCAGCGGCTCTGAGGAGCGCCGCTCTCTGGAATCCAGCGTTGGCGGCATACTCCGCAAGAATGAGGAGTGGAAAGAAGAGCGCGCCAAACGAGAGCAAACAGAACTTGAAGAACGCCTCCGACATCTACGGGAAGAGCAAGCCAAGATCAATAGGCAGCTCCGCGATATCCGGGAATCCGAAACCCATACACGATCCATAGCAGGGGGCACGTATCGAGGCACCGCAGCTCGAATCGCAGAAGCCGTCAACCGAGACAAACCACAATATGAGTGGTTTACAGACAAAGTAACCGGGGACGAAGCTTGTCCTGTTTCTTCGAACGAGTTACGCAGGCTTCTTAATGAGCTACGCTATTTTACGCCAGAGAAACGTGAAGAATTAAACCTTCGATGGCCTGAGACGTTGCCGTTTCCCGACGAGTTTGTGAGATTTGTTCAGGACGAGGGTCGAGCTGTTCAGGAAGAACAAATCGCAAAAAGTGGAGCCGACGAACAAATCGCCGATCTACTATCAAAGAGCGATCCCGATGCTATCGAAGCAGTTATTGTCGCACTGTCCGATTTTCTTGACGTACGAAGAAAATTGACGGCGTTGTCATATTCCTGGATGGGTGGTGTACTTCGAGATGTCCTTTGCGGCAATTCAGCCCTTTGGCGAGAACTTGCTCGAGTAACGAAGGATGTGATCGCGACAGTTGAACCCCTCGTTGAAGTCGCAGACAACAACAGCATCGAACTTCCGGATGCCCCTAATATCAGGGCGCTTTATGAAGATGCCCGCAAACTAAAAGAACATATGGAGAATGGGGGGAAACTGGGCTGGGGGCCATTTCGACCCAGAGCGGTGAAAGAGTGTCTTTATGTAATCAAGACTGTGCGCATCGGCGGGCATCCATGCTCTACTGTCGAACATTTATCTGTTCTGTGCGACGCATTGCATGTTCGAATCGAGTGTGAGAAAGCGTGGAACTTCTGGGTGGGGCGGGCTGATAAGACTACGGGGCCTTATGCTCTGCAACTGACAGCGCTCAAGTCAATGTGCAATGCTCTTGAGGATGCCTTGCGGTTTGAAGATCTGATTGCGGAATGCCGTGAGGCAATTCGAAAGTGCCCATTTGTCAGTGAGCCAGTCTGGAGTGATGAAGTTCAGGTCAAAAGGCTAATCGCCTCTTGCCAACTTGCGCAGGCCCGGCATCGCAAGCGGCTTACCGCCGAGCAAATACACAATGTTGAAGCGGCAGTACTGACCGTCGCTACCGATAGCCACGCACATCCCGTTACGAGAGAAGTGCTGAACGCTATTTGTAACCGCGACTTGGATGAATTCGCAAAAGCATTGAGCAAGATTCAGGAGTTGAAAGCGGATCGCCAGCGCCTTCAAGAGGTGGATGAGTATCTCTCGAGATTGAGCTGCTTGCTACCAGATCTTACAGATGAATTGAAGCGAACTTGCGACGAGCCATATTGGGACGAACGTCTTCAGCATATCGAGGATGCTTGGCGTTGGGCACAGGCGCGATATTGGGTTGAAGAATATATCAGGCAGGAGGATCTCCCTGCCCTCGCCAAGCGAGCAAAACAGATTGAGGACGAGATCAACGAGACCATTGCAAAACTCGCTTCGCTTCGTGCCTGGTCGTTTTGCTTTTCCCGGCTCAAGGAAGACCATAGACGCCACATGGAAGCTTGGCAGCAGGCCATGCGGCGGCTTGGCAAAGGGACAGGAAAACATGCGCCACGCCACAGGCGTGAGGCCCAACATCACCTCAACCAATGCCGCGAAGCTGTTCCCGTATGGGTGATGCCGCTTCACCGGGTCTGGGACACGGTAGACCCAACGCCGGGAATGTTTGATGTCATCATCGTTGACGAGGCTTCGCAATGCGGTGTCGAAGCGCTTCCGTTGTTCTATCTGGGAAAGAAGATATTGATTGTTGGAGACGACAAGCAGATCAGTCCGGAGGCCGTGGGATTGCCCCGAGATGCTGCACATCGCCTGATGGAGGAAATTCTCCACGATTTCCGCTTTAAATCTTCATTTGATGTCGAAAGCAGCCTGTTCGATCATGGAAAGCTTCGCTATGGAACGCGGCGAATCACGCTGCGTGAGCACTTTCGCTGCATGCCGGAGATCATCCGATTCAGCAACGATCTCTGCTATACCGATACGCCGTTGATTCCACTACGACAATATGGTCCTGGTCGATTGCCTCCTCTTCAACGCGTCTTTGTCGAAGGTGGTTACCGCGAAGGTAGTAATAGTCGGGCAATCAACCGCCCAGAGGCCGAAGCTATCGTCGAAAAGATTGTCGGATTGTGCTCTGATGACTGCTACGCTGAAAAGACTATGGGGGTCGTCGTACTGCAGGGCGGTGCTCAGGCAGAACTAATTGAAAGTTTACTGCTTAAGCAACTACACGCTGAAGAAATTGAGCGACGACGCCTTATTTGTGGAAATCCATACAGTTTCCAAGGCGATGAGCGTGATGTTATTTTTCTTTCAATGGTCGCCGCGCCCAATGAGAGAATAGGTCCGTTCACCAAAGCAGCTGATGAAAGACGTTTTAACGTTGCCGTAAGCCGTGCCAGGGATCAGGTGTGGCTCTTCCATTCTGTGCGGTTGGAGGATTTGAGCGAAAAGGATCTACGGCGAAGACTGTTGGAATTCTTTGAAAACTCGAGGCCTCAGCAAGTAGCAGGAATAGGCAGGGATGAACTGGAGCGTAAGGCGAACCAGGATAATCGCAGTATTGTAAAACCGCCAGCCCCATTTGAAAGTTGGTTTGAGGTAGATGTCGCGCTGGAATTGTTGCGAAGAGGATTTTTGGTCACGCCACAATTTGAGGTCGCGGGTAAAAGAATCGACTTGGTGGTCGAAGGAGGCCATGCGCGCTTAGCAGTTGAGTGCGATGGTGATCAATGGCATGGAGCCGATCGCTACGAGGAGGACATGCAGCGCCAGCGCCAATTAGAACGATGCGGCTGGGAATTCTTTCGTGTTCGAGAATCCGCCTTCTACGCAGATAAGGATGCCGCGCTCCGGAACCTTTGGTCCATACTCGAAGAGAGAGGGATTTATCCCTGTGGCAGTCATGGATAGTTGGCGTGACCAAATCCTGAGTGAGTTCACACCCCAGGTCGCCAGGCTTACCCTGGTCGCGGATCCGGACGGCCTGCTCCTTGAAGAAGGTGTCCTCGAAGGGATCCGGGAACGGGGCTTTGAGCTGATCCCGTTCGAGGATCATGTCGCCTTTCGCTATGCCTACGAATCCAAGTTCCGCTCCCGCTGGGACCGCGGCGAGAAAACCGATCTGGTGGTGGTGCTGAGATCGCCGTCGAGCGATCTCGATGCCTTACCCTACGACCTGCTGCAGGCTGGCCGCAAGCTCTCGTTCTCCTTAAGCGATCTCTTCCCGAATCTCAGCTATCCCGTGGTCGCGGCGCTCGACCGGGCTGATCTCGACGCCTTGTTCGATGCGCAATTGAGACACGCGCCGGGGCAGCTCGGCGACAACGCTACGAAGGAGTTCGTCCTTCGTCATGTGTTCGAGATCGCGCCGGAACTCATCAAAGAGCCTCAGGACCTGCTCCGGGTCTTGCTGCGCCGCCATTACCGCGGCGGGCGGATTCCGGCCATTCTCGATGAGCGCTTTATCCAGGTGCTTCGTCAAAACGGCCTGTTCGAGGATTGGCCTCTGGAATCCATCATTCCGGACGCGCAAGCATTCTTTGCGTTCCTGCAGGAGCGTTGACCGGTGTTCCTGGATTCGCTTGCCAAGCCGACGGACAATGCCGTCCACGAGGACGCCTCACGCTACGGCTTCGAGTTCCCAGGACCGACGCTTTTGCCTTTCGACCACCACCCTATCTGAAAAGCGTCCTCGATTCACCGAGCCTGTTCCCGTTCCGTCTCAGCCCAATGTACGCAGACCACCTGGTCGCGGTATCCGGACGGCTCGATGTGCTGCGACACGGCCTTGACCAGGACTTGATCATGCTCCGCACGGAAAAAGGGCCTGCGGCGGTAAAGTAGCAGGAACGGGAAAATGGGCTTCCGGTTCTGGAGACGAATCAGGATCGCACCGGGCGTGACCCTGAACCTGAGTAAGTCGGGCGGCTCTCTCTCGTTCGGGCCACGCGGAGCGAAGTTTACCATCGGTCCGAGGGGCAAGCGGGCCACGATGGGCATTCCGGGAACAGGCCTTTTCTACACGACCACTGTTCCGAGCGGGAGGTCCAGCGGTGGGAGAAGCGCGTCCTACTCGCCGCCGGCCGTCCCAACGGTCCGCCCGGAAGACCGGCTGACCCTGGGTTTCTTGAAGCGGCTATTTACGCCGGACGACGAGGAAGCTCTGGTGGACGGTTGCCGGGAGCTGGTACTGGGGAATGAGGACAAAGCGCTTCACCACCTCGAGCAGGCGGCTCATCTGGCAGACGGAGCGTACCTCGCTGGCTTTCTGGCCCTCAAGAAGGAGCGACTGGAAGAAGCTGCGAGCTACCTGTCCACGGCCGCCGAAAAGTACCGCCGCTTGAGCCGTTACTTCTCCAAATACGGCATCTCCGCCACCATGAGCCTGCCCATCACAGACGAGATATCCGCGCATGTGGGCCCGGATCTTCGGGGTGTGTTGCTGGGCCTGGTAGAGGTCTACCAGCGTCAGGAGCGTTGGCAGGATGCGATTGCCTGCCTGGAAAAACTACGGCGGCTCGAACCCGACGACGCGGTGGTGAAGCTCTCCCTCGCGGAGCTGCTGTTGGACGCCCGCCCGGTCGACAAGAACGTCTGCCGGAAGATCGTGCGGTTGGCCGAGGGCATCGAGAACGAGACGCCGGTCCACACCGCTTTGCTGCTCTACAAGGCCAGGGCCCTGCGCGGGCTCGGGCTCCTGGACGCGGCGCGGGAGACTCTGACGGGCGCCCTGCGCCGGAGGAAAGCCCGCTCCGAGGAGCTGCTCCGGGCGCTCCGGTACGAACGGGCCCTGGTCTATGAGGACCTCGGCCAGCGCCGGCGGGCGCGCAGCGAGCTCGAGAAGCTCTACGCCGAGGACCCGGATTACGAGGACGTGGCGGCCCGGTTGGGGCTGTGACAAGCTGTGTCACGGAGCTGTGACATCCCATGCTGACGACAAACTTGCGACACAGCTTGCGACATCCGGTTCAGGCCGGACAGGAGGAAATCCGAATCAACGCCGTTTCCGGCCCCTCGGGGGTGTGCCGCTATTTGAAAAGATATTGTGTATCAATGGGTTAGGTGATATCCTGGCGGTGGAGAGTGGTTATGAAGAGGGTTGCAGGTGGGGAGCCAGATGACAATCCGCTGCGTACAGCGGTTCATAACGCAAGACCCCGCAGAGTGATCTCTCCGGGGTCTTTGTATATCTGCACGCGCCACCCCGCCCCCTGCCCACTGCCTTTGTTGCCTCGGCGCTATGGGGTCCACGTGGCCACCCAGGCACACCAGGCGACGGATTTCACTGCACGCACCGCCTCCCAACCAAAGACACTCCCACACAAGGGTAGATTCGCCCATGCCTCAAGCGCGGCTCAAGGGGCGAGCAGAGTCTAGTGACACCAACTGCCGCTCACTATAACATTACGCCAAAAGGCATAACAATGCACGAGGAGAGGATTCCTCTGGGATAGGGTTTTCTTGGACACCCGCCGGGCCGCCTTTTCATGGCGTGCCGCCTGAGCTCGAAACCTCCCGAGCGCGGGGACATCGCCGCCTGGATGCCCGGACCTACGATACCCAGTGCGCCACCTGCATCTGGGGTTGCCGCATGCCGGTGGAGATGATCATCGATCAGTGGAATCCGTCCAAAAAGCAGTACCGGTTCGAGACCTTTTGCTACGGCCCCAAAAGCTGCCCCGTTTACCGGTCTGGCCCCGCACGCAAAGCCCCTGGGCGCAGAGGCTTGTGGTATACCGAGGAGGACTGGGTGGACGAGGATGCCACCGCCCACCGCGGGCCGGATGATTGAGGGAGGACTCCATGCGACTGTGGTCCGTGCATCCCCAATATCTCGACGCCAAAGGTCTGGTGGCCTTGTGGCGCGAAGGGCTCTTGGCCAAGGCCGTGCTCTCCGGAAAGACCCAAGGCTACCGGGCCCACCCGCAGCTTCTGCGTTTCCGAGAGCACCCCACGCCGCTTCTGGCCATCAACCACTACCTCGCTGCGGTGCTCATCGAGGCCCAGGCCCGCGGCTACCGATTCGATGCCCGCAAGATCGATCCCAAAGCCGCGGCCTCACCCATCCCGGTCACCTTAGGCCAACTCCACTATGAATGGGCGCACTTGCTGCGCAAGCTGCACGCCCGCGCCCCAGAAAAGGCGCGCCTCTGCGCTAGCGTGAAGCACCCAGAGCCGCACCCGCTTTTCTTCCTCGTGGACGGGCCCATTGCCCCGTGGGAAGTGGTGCCGACCGAAACATAGCGGCAGCCCCCTTGCCCTGCGTCCAGGCGCAGGAGGCATCGCACGCACGGCGAATCCCGCGCCAAGCCATCATGAAGGGAGTCTAATGAGCAATGACCTTGCCGAGAAAGTCACGCAGCCGCGGATTTTGCGGATTGGCGAAAAAGGTTTCCGGCGCCCCTTCCTCCTGAATGCGGCCGCCGTCGATAAAGATCACCCGGTCGGCGACTTCCTTGGCAAACCCCATCTCATGGGTCACCACCACCATGGTCATGCCTTCCCGGGCAAGCTGCTTCATGACCTCGAGCACTTCCCCCACCAGCTCGGGATCCAAGGCCGACGTGGGTTCGTCAAAGAGAATCACCTTGGGCTGCAAGGCCAAGGCCCGGGCGATGGCCACCCGCTGCTTCTGCCCGCCGGAAAGCTGCTCCGGGTAGTTGTGCGCCTTTTCCGCCAGCCCCACCTTGGCCAAAAGCTCCAGCCCAAGCTTCTCCGCCTGGGCCGAATCCATGCCGCGCACCTTCACCGGCCCCAAAGTCACGTTGTGCAGCACCGTCATATGGGGAAAAAGATTGAATTGCTGGAAGACCATGGTGGCTTCCGCGCGCACCAGGTTCATATTGGTCTTGGGGTCCGTGACGTCGTGGCCGTCCACAATGATCCGGCCCGAAGTCGGCTGCTCCAGACGGTTGATACACCGAAGCACCGTGGACTTTCCCGATCCGGACGGGCCGATGATGCACACCACTTCCCCAGGCCGCACGTGGAGATCGATCCCCTTGATGACTTCCAGATCGCCAAACGATTTGTGCAGATTTTCAATACGTATCATATCCACCTACTTTCCCGGCACCACACGCAAATGCCGCTCCAAGGCCCGCAAAGCCCGGGCGATGCCCAGGGTCATCACCAAATACACGACGCCCACCGCCAGATAGACTTCAAAGGCGCGGAAATTGACCGCCACGATCTCTTGACCAGTGCGCAAAAGTTCTCCCACGCCAATGACCATGAGCAGCGACGTATCTTTGAGGCTGATGATGAACTGGTTCCCCAAAGGGGGAATCATCCGCCGAAATGCCTGAGGCCAAATGATATAGCGCATGGTCTGGGTACGCGTGAGCCCAATGGAGCGCCCGGCCTCCATCTGTCCAGGGTTGATGGACTGGATGGCGCCACGGACGATTTCCGCAATATAGGCTCCGGAATTGACAGCGATAACGATGATCCCTGCCACGAGCGGCGGGATACGGACCCCCGAGGCCATAGGCACGCCATAATAGAGAAACATCGCCTGAACGAGCATCGGAGTGCCGCGAATGGTTTCAATGTATATTCCGGCAAGATTACGAAAGAACCCGTTGCGGGAAATCTTCATGAGTCCGGCGATAGCCCCCAGGACAAAGCCCACCGCAAGGCCGCCAATGGTGATGGCGACTGTATATTTGAGCCCCCGCAGGAGCATGGGAAAGGTTTCCAGCACCACGCTGGGTTCAAATTGAAAAGCCATGGAATCGTATCCTTTGCAGGCAGCGCCACACCCGTGCCCTGGGCTTGGCGGCCGAGGTTGAGGGACCCTGGCTGCAGGCCCCATGCCTGCAACCAGGAGCGATCAAGAGATCAGAGAGAGGTTATTTGGGTTCCGTGTTGAACCACTTGAGGTACAGATCGCGGTACGCGCCGCTCTCTTTGAGCTTTTTCAAGGCAGCGTTCACTTTGGACACCAGCGGGCTCCCCTTGGGGAAGGCAATGCCGTAGGACTGTCCCATGTACAGGGGGCCAACGACCTTCACCACGCCCTTTCCACGCTTGTTCATGAAATCGGCGATGACCGGCGAATCGAACACCACTGCGTCGGCGCCGCCGCTCAAAAGCTCCATGAACATGGCGTCATTGTTGGGGTACAGCTTCACTTCCTTGGCCTGGGCATTTTTTTTCACGAAGTCTTCGGAAGTTGTCCCCAGCTTAGTGGCCACGATTTTTCCTTTCAAATCTTCGATGGCATTGATGTCGGTGGCGTCTGCACGCACCAAGATCAAAAGACCAGCGTTGTAGTACGGGTCGGAAAAATCAACGACCTTGGCCCGCTCTGGCTTAATGGTGATGCCGGCAATCCCCACGTCCAACTGCCCGGACTGCAATCCAGGAATAATTCCATTGAAGTCCATGGGCTGCAGGTCATACTCCGCGCCAATCTCTTTGGCGATGGCAGCCCAAAGCTCCACATCAAAGCCCGTATGCACGCCGGTTTGCGGATCCTTGAATTCAAAGGGCGGAAAATTGGTATCCGTGGCCACCGTCAGCTTCTGCGCAAAAGCAGTCCCGACAAACAGCAGGCTCGCCGCCACCAGCATCAGTGACAATTTTTTCATGTACCCTCCTTTAGTTTTGGTTCACGTTTCCTTCTACGGGTTCTCCCCGCAGCGGTGCACACCCTGTGCTTTTTCCGAAAAAAACGGCCCAACTCAAGAAAATTTCCCACTCCACCCTGCAGAAGGCGTCCCGAGCTCCCCGCGTCTGCTTGCTTTTCCGCGCTTTTTCCAGAAAAAGACAGCTGTCTCCAACGCGGCCCCTGAAACGCCGCGCTCCGCAACCTCATTCCCCCGGAGGAGGAAAGGTATGAGCCCAGAGACCCCTGCCGCCGCATCCCTGGCCCCAGCCGCCGTGGTCACCCTTGCCGATCTCGTGACCTACGCCGAAGGGAGCATCGTCAGCCGGACCTTGGTCAAGAGCACCGCAGGCACCATCACCCTTTTTGCCTTTGATGCCGGACAAAATCTCAGCGAACACACCGCCCCCTTCGACGCCTTGGTGCAGGTACTCGACGGCGAAGGGGAGTTCACCGTGGGCGGCACCCCGCACCGGGTAGGCGCGGGGCAGGCGATCCTCATGCCGGCCCATGTTCCCCATGCGGTGGGCGCTCCCCAACCATTCAAGATGCTCCTGACCATGCTCCGCGCCCAATAAGACGCATCACCGCACATCCATCGCCCCGCGTCTCTTCGGGGCGATGGCCGCACTAAAGCCAGCGCTTACGGGCAAACCACCACCACGTCGCCGCGACACCTCCTACGGCAAGCGCCGAAAGAATGGCAAACGCATGCGGCCAGTCCTGCATGGGAAGCGCGATGTTCATCCCATAAATCCCGGAAATGATGTTCGGGACCATGAGGATAATGGTAAACCCGGCCAAAAACTTCATCACCATGTTCATATTATTGGAGATGATGGAGGCAAAAGCGTCCATGGTCCCGGAGAGGATATCACTATAGATATTGGCCATGCCGATGGCTTGGCGGTTCTCCGTGATGGCGTCCTCCAGCAAATCCACTTCTTCTTCCGAAAGCTGCACCGCCCGGAGACGAAGCACTTTATCCATGATGATGTCGTTGGCCTTGAGCGATGTGGTAAAATATACCAGGCTCTTTTCAATCCCCAAAAGATCAATGAGCTCCTGATTACGCATGGATTCTTGCAACGCCTGCTCAATGGTGTCCGAACGCCGATTGATGTCTTTCAAACAACGCAAATAGGCGAGCGCCGAACGTTGCATCAAGGTGATGGCAAAGTGCAGCCGGTGGGTAGTATCCACCTGGCGGGCGCGACCGTTCAAGATCTCGGTCACCAAGTCTTGCTGCGCCCGGCACACGGTGATCACCGCCGTCGGCGTGATCACCACACCGATGGGCATGGTGATATACGGCACGCGAGGATCCGCAGTGTTTTCCACAGGCACGCGCAGCACCAAAAGGATCACCCCGTCTTCCACCTCGAGGCGGGCGCGCTCATCCGCATCCAAGGGGTCCACCAGGAAATCCAGCGGCACGCCCTGGAGCAAGGCCACGCGCTGCACCTCTTCTTCCGATGGATTGACCAGGTTGATCCAGCTATCGGGCTCCAGGTGATCCAAGGTCACCAGGGTATCGTACATTGTCTTGCGAATAAGAATCATCGGCTTTCCCTCCCAGCGGTGGAATGAACGTTCATGAACCCAGAAACGCACATGCCACATGGGTAGGGATCGGCCTTGGAGCCCATATGCGCCCAAAAGTAGCGCACCAACGGCGTCGAAAAAAAGAGAAACATGCGGCTGCCCTCCAGAGCCCTCGGCCCCTCCGGCAGCCCAACGGGAGATCAGAAGGGTGCGGCGGAGCCGAAGAGCGAAGCGGTGATGTCCCGGTGGGACTGGCTACTGTGACCAGCCCTATCGCCAGAATCCACGGAAAGCTCCTCGGTTACAGGTTGAGACACCAGGGGCCATTTGCCCTGCAAAGACGTGTTTTCTTATGCCACAATGCAACACAAATCAACCCTCGAGGGGGCTGTGTACCGGACAATGATATGGCCACCCTGGATGGGACAATAAAAACGGCATCCCATGAAGACACGGGGTGACGTATTCATGCAGGCGGAACAAGCGCGGCGGGTTGGGATGCCCCCACAGGCAGCGGCCGAAGCGGCCACGCGCTGAAGGGACCGCCCGAGGTTGGCCCGGAGCAGCCCCCTGCACACCAGGTCGCTGCCCCGGGCACGCCGAACGAAAGCGGGACGCTTTGCTACTGAGCCAGCACAAAGCGGCCGTCTTTGACCTCCACCATCACCATGGAATCCACGCCCAGGCCGTTATGGTCTTCGGGCGACAGATTGTAGACGCCCGAGACACCCACATAGCCTTTTGTGGTCTCGATGGCGCTGCGCAAGGCTTCAGGGTCCGTACCCACCCGTTCCATGGCTTTGACGATGAGCATGATGGCGTCCCACGCGTAGCCCGAATGGGTGTTGATGGGAAACTGCTTGGCGTATCCGCGCTCGGTGTAGCGGCGCACGAACTCCTGGATCACGGATTTTTGCGGGTCTGAATCCGGAAGTTCGTCCACCACCAAGAGTTTGGTGGCCGGCATACGCGTGCCTTCGCTCGCCGGGCCGGCAAGCTCGATATACTTGGGATCCGGCAGACCATGGCTTTGGAACAGCGGGATGGTCATCCCCAATTGCTGGCGGTTCTTGGCCACGATGGCCCCGGCCGGACCGATGGTCCACACCACGAGGGCCTGGGGGTTGGCGTTCTTGATGGAAACCAGTTGCGCGGTCACGTCCGTGTCGCGGGCGCCAAAGGCCTCCTTGGCCACGAACTCGATACCAAAACGCGGGGCCAGGGCCTCCATCCAACGCAATCCGTCCTTACCAAAGCCGTCGTCCGCCGTGAGCAAGGCCACCCGCGTGAGGCCCTTGTCCTTGAGGTAGGTAAAGAGCCGTTCCACGGCCGTGGACGAGCGCTGCGGCGACTTGAACACCCAGTGCGCGGGGCCGAACTTCCCGCCGTCCATGATCACCGGGTCCCCGCCCACGGTCATGACAATGGGGGTACGCCCGGTGTGCACGATCTTCTTCACGTTCATCCCCGTGTCCGTGAGGGTGGGCCCCACGATGGCCGCCACTTTGTCCTTGTAGATGAACTTGGTGGCGATGGAGGCCGCCTTGGCTGGATCGCCTTCGGTGTCGGCGACGACGAGTTCCACCGGCGTGCCGTTGACACCGCCTGCGGCATTGATGGCGTCCACCACCATCTCGGCAACCAGCTTGGTGGGCGTGCCGATGAAGGCCGCCCGGCCGGAAAGGTCGAAAAAGGCGCCGATCTTGATGACGTCCTCGGCAAACGCCGGAGCCGCCCCCAAACAGAAAAACATCAACAGCCACACCACTCTCTTCGCCATATTTCCTCCTCGTGGTTTTGCAGACGTGCGCCGTCCGTGAGACCGCTAGACGATCTCGTCCTGAATGCGCGTATCGAAAATGCGCTTACTCTTGCGCTCGGAGCGCGGCAGCAGGCCATAATCCACCACTTCCGCCCGCACCGAGACCAAAAGCTGCTTCTTCACCTGGTGTTCCAGCTCCTTGGCCAAGTCGATGGAGCGCTCGGCCGGCACCCCTTCGCCCCGCTCCACCACCAGGCGCATATGGTCGCGGCCGGCCTCGTCGCGGGTGAGATGGATCTGGTATTCGGAACCAAGCCCCGGCACCACGGAAATGATGGCGTCCACGGAGCTGGGGTAGATGTTCACCCCGCGGAACTTGAGGGTGTCGTCGGTGCGGCCCTTGATGCGCGAGTGCCGCGGCAGCATCGACCCGCAGGTGCACGGTCCGGGGATGATGCGGGTGATGTCACGGGTGCGGTAGCGGATGAGGGGCGCGCCTTCCTTGCTCAAGGTGGTGATGACCATCTCCCCCCATTCACCATCCGGCAGGGGTTGCAGGGTTTCGGGATCGAGGATTTCCAGAATGTAGTAGTCGGCCCAGTAGTGGATGCAGTCGTGGTGCGGACATTCGATGCCCATGCCGGGGCCGTAGAGTTCCGTGAGCCCGGTGATGTCAAAGAGTTCGGCTCCGCCGAAGAGTTCGCTGATCTTGGCGCGCATGGAGCGGCTGGAGCGCTCGGAGCCGTAAATGATCTTGCGCACCGCGATCTTGTCCGCAACGCCGCGGCGGTGGATCTCCTCGGCCATGAGCAGGGCCATGGACGCGGTGGAGCAAAACACCGTGGACTGGAAATCCAGCAAAAACTGGATCTGCATGTCGATATTGCCCGGCCCCACGGGCACGGCCAAGGCCCCGAGTTTTTCGCACCCCAGTTGGAAGCCCATGCCCGCGGTCCAAACCCCGTAGCCCACGGCGATCTGCACCCGGTCCAGGGGCATGATCCCGGCCATCTGGTAACAGCGGGCAAAGAGGTGGATCCAATCGTCCAGGTCTTTTTGCGTGTAGCACAATACCTTACGCTTGCCCGTGGTGCCGGAGCTGGCATGGATGCGCACCAGCTGCTCAAAGGGCACGGCGCGCAAGGGGAAGGGGTAGCCGTCGCGCAAGTCCTCGGCGGTGGTCAACGGCAAACGGCGCAGGTCCGCCAGGCTGTGGATGTCTTCCGGACGGATCCCTGCGGCATCGAGTTTTTCCCGGTAGGCGCTGCAACCTTCATAGGCGTGGCGCACCGTCCATTGCAGCCCCCGCAGCTGATGTGCCGCAAGTTCTTCGGGGCTCTGAAACGAAGGCATGAAGTCGCTCTGCATGGGTGGTTTCTCCAGACGGATATTGGTGAGTCCTGCAGCGCCCAGGCGGCTGGCCGCAGGATTGTGATCACTGGCCGCGCCGAGGAAAGCCTGGCGCAAGGCCGGGTCCACGAGCAAGCGGCTGCTTTCGCCGTGCTCCACCACCCGCCCCCCGGCCATGAGGTAGGCGCGGGTGGATGCCGCAAGGGCCCGGGCGGCGTTTTGCTCCACCAGCAAGATGGCCGTGCCGGAACGCGAAAGCGCGTGGATGATGGCAAAAATCTCGTCAGTGACCTTGGGCGCAAGACCGAGGCTCGGCTCATCGAGCAGGAGCAGCCGCGGCCGGGCCATGAGGGCGCGTCCCATGGCCAGCATCTGCTGCTCGCCCCCGGACAGGGTGCCGGCCGCCTGCCGGCGGCGCTCGGCCAGACGCGGAAAGCGCGCAAAGACCTCCTCCATGCGCCGCGCCTCTTCCTCACGGGAAAGACGCAGCACGAGGCTTCCCAGGCGCAGGTTTTCCTTCACGCTCAAATGGGCAAACACCTCCCGGCCTTCAGGGGAAAGGGCCAGGCCCAAACGGACCATGGCGGCCGGCGAAGCCCCCAACACCTCGCGGCCATCCACCCGCACGCTGCCGCCGCTTGCCCGCACCAACCCCATGATGGCGCGCAGGGTGGTGGTCTTGCCCGCGCCATTGGCGCCCACCAAGGCCACGGTCTCTCCGGCGCCCACGGTGAAATCCACGCCGCGCACTGCTTCCGCGGCGCCAAAATGCACGCTCAGGCCGCGAACTTCCAGCATCAGGCCACCACCTCCATCTGGCCAAGGTACGCCTCCAGTACCAAGGGATTGCGCTGCACTTCCGCCGGAGTCCCCACCGCGATGCGCCGACCGCCGTCCAAAACGACGACGTGATCCGCCAGACGCATGACCATGTCCATGTCGTGCTCCACCAGCAGCACCGTACGGCCGGCCCGCCGCAGACGCACCAGTTCCGCTTCCACGGTCTCGGTCTCCGCGCGGTTGAGCCCCGCCACCGGCTCGTCGAGCACCAGCACGCGGGGAGCGGCCACCAGGGCGCGGGCAAGCTCCAGTCGCTTTTTGTCCCCGAAGGAGAGCACCCCGGCGGGCCACCGGGCCTTGGCGGCCAAACCCAAACGATCCAATGCCTCCAGGGCGGCCAGGCGGCAGGCGCGCTCCGCATGCCGGGCTGCAGGCAAGCGGAGGATCGCCGCGGTGAACGAAAAGGGCGTGCGCGTCACCAGCCCGGCCAAGACATTGTCGAGCACCGTCTCATGCGGGGCAAGACGCAGGTTCTGAAAGGTGCGGGCAAGTCCCAGACGGACGATGGCATGGGTGGGGAGCATGGTGAGTTCGTGCTCCCCCAGGCGAATGGAGCCGGTATCCACCCGGCACACGCCAAAGAGGCAATCGAGCAAGGTGCTCTTGCCGGCGCCGTTGGGCCCGATGAGGGCGGTAATGCTCCCAGGAGTCACGGCAAAGCCCACGCCATCCAAGGCCGTGAGGCCGCCGAAGCGCTTGGTCACCCCTTCAAGCTGCAGCATCGCTTCTCCCCTGCTGCGCCCGCCACCAGGCCAAGGCGACAGCCTGGCGGATGCCCCGGATCATCCCCTGCGGGGCCACCAGCAACATGGCCACCAAGAGGCCGCCATGGACGAACTCTTTGTAGGCCTCCGCCAGCTCGGAAAATTCCGGCAACAGCACGATCACCGCAGCCCCCAGCACCGAGCCCCACACCGAGCCCATGCCGCCCAAGACCACCATGATGGCCAAATCCGTGGACACGAAGATGCCAAAGGAGTCCGGGCTCACGAAGCCGTAGGTATGGGCGAAAAGCGAACCCGCCACCGCGGCGAGCACCGCGGACAAGGTCCACAACACCACCTTGGCGCGCGCCACCGGCACCCCCAGGCAGGCGGCGCAAACCTCGTCGGCCGCAAGCACCATGAGCCCCCGGCCAGGTAGGCTCCGTACCAGATTGAGCCCCCCAAACATGACCACAAGCACCACGAACCACAGAAAAAAATGGAGCCGCACCGGATCGTCCACGGCCCATCCCGCCGCGGTCAAAGGCGGAATCCCCGCCAAGCCGCTGGGGCCTCCGGTCCACCGGTCCTCCTGCAAGAGCACGTGATGGACCACCACGTTGCAGGCCAAGGTGGCCATGGCCAAGGCATGGCCGGAGAGGCGCAAGAGCGGGACACCTATCGCCAGGGAAAACCCGGCCGCGGCCGCCACCGCCACCACCAAGGCCAGCCACGGCGACCAGCCGGCATGCACCGTAAGGATGCCCGAGATATATGCCCCCACAGCCATAAAGGCAGCGTGCCCCAGGGAGATCTGCCCCGTGCATCCCATGAAGAGGTTGAGCCCCACCACCGCCACACTCATCAGCGCGATACGGTTGGTCAGCCCCAAGGTGTAGGGGTTGTCCGTGTACCACGGAAAAAGCAGCACCGCGCCGGCAGCCGCAAGCACCCCCAACCCCAGCCGATGGGACCAGAAAAAATGCAGCCACCGGGACCGCGTCAAGCCGTCCACCCAAACCTCCTGCCGCCAGAGCGATACGACACCCATAAATCCATAATCGATTCCAAACCTATTGTCATTGCCGCACGATCCCGCTCGGCCGCCAGCAGAGCACCAGCACCAGCACCACAAACGCCAAGGCGTCCTTGTAGGCGCTGGAGACGTACGCCGCGGCCAGAGACTCCACCAATCCAAGCAGCACGCCTCCCGCCACCGCGCCAGGAAAAGAGCCAAAACCGCCCAAGATGGCGGCGGCAAAGCCCTTGAGCCCCAAGAGGACGCCCACATCGGCGCTCAAGGTGGTCACCGGAGTCACCAAGGCCCCGGCAAGCCCTCCGCACGCCCCGGCCACGGCAAAGGCCGCCATGCGTACTCTCCCGGCAGGGATCCCCACCACCGCCGCAGCCCGAGGGTTGGAGGCCACGGCGCGCATGGCGAGCCCCAGGTTCGTGCCCCGAAAAAACCACACGAGGCCGCCGATGGCGGCCACGGTCAGGACCATCATCCACAGGGTTTGCGGCAGGACCATGGCCCCCCACAGACGCACGGGCACGTCTTCGGCAATGGGCGGAACCGCCATGCGGTTTTTACCCCACACCATCTGGATGGCGCCCCGGAGCACGATGGAGATTCCCACCGTCAAAAAGACGAGCACCAAAGGATGGTCGGTGCGCGCGGGCCGAAGCCCCAGGCGCTCCACGAGCATGGCCACCAAAGCCGTTCCCACCACGGCGGCCAGAAGCCCCACCGGCACCGGCAGCCCCGCCAGGACAGATGCCGAATACAGAAACATCCCGCCCAAGGTCACCAGGTCGACCTGAACGAAGTTGACGATGCCCATGGCCCCGTGCACCACACAGAACCCGAGGGCAATGAGGGCATAGATGGCGCCGTTTCCCAGCCCCGCCCATACGAATTGCATGAAATCCATGATACTCTCCCGCGCCTGGAAAGCAGGCGCCCAGCGGGGATACGGAAAAACGCCGCGCTGCTCAAGGCAGATGCGGCGAAGCCTCTTGAGAGCCGTGCCCCCGCGCCTGCAGGCCACACGCTTCGTGCAATTGCGCCAGGTCTTCCGGGGTATTCACATTGAAGAACCAATGGGCTTCCGCCTCGGTATAGGGCAGATGGTGGCGGTGTGATGCCGGAATGAGCCGAGAGAGCTGATACACCCCCATGGCCAGGCCCTGACGCAAGGGCGCGGCTGCCGCAGGCTCATACACCGCGGCCAGGGCCTCGATATACGGTGTACCGTGCCGAGCCCACGCGGTCATGAGGGCATGAGCGGGGCGAGCCCGCCGGGCGGCGAGCAGCCGCACGAGCGCTTCCTCCTCCATACGCGGCATATCGCACGCCAAAACCAACACCGGGCGCTGCCACGCTTCCAAGGCCGTCAGGACCCCCCCCAAGGGGCCCACACGCTCCGTGGCGTCCAAAAGGACGGGCAGCCCCGGCAGCATGCGCCGCGAAGACACCGCCACGCGCGGACACACCCGGGAAAGGAGGGCCACCGCCCGTTCCACCAGGGGCACCCCGCGGAAAGGGAGCAAGGCCTTGTCCCGGCCGAGGCGCGACGAAAGCCCCCCGGCCAGGACCAAACCCCAGACTGCCTCATGGGAGGAGCGCACTAAAAGCCCCACGCCGAAAGGGTCGGGCGGCGCCAGCCCTGCTCCATGGCCGCCAGATCCAGGGTCATGGATTCCAGGTCATCCATGGCCGGCCAACTCGTGCGGTCCATCTCCCGAAAATCCGTGACTTTGATGTACATGCGGCAGGTGGAACAGGTGAGCAGCCGAAACCCCGGCAAATCCGGACTATCCACAAACCCCAACTGGCCCTGCGCCGTCTCCAGGCAAAAGGGGCATTGCAGGCGCGGCGCCCGGTACGGGGTATGGCAAAAGCTGCAGGTATGGATGCGATGGCCTTCCTTGCCCCGCAAGTCTCCCACCACCGGCAGGGCCCCGCACACCGGACAGTGGCCGTGGGGCCACACGGTCTCTGGAGTGGTCAAATCCTTCTCACCCAAGGCCGCCCGCGCCACGGCCTCCGCCCACGGCGTCACGGCGCTGCCCACCGCGAAGGGCACCAGCCGCGGGGCATCGGGAAACTGCGCGGCGTACGGGGCAAAAAAGGCCTCATCCCCCAAAAGAGCCGCCCGCACCGCGGCAGAAAGATCGAGCTCACCGCGCTGCACACGCCCCATCATGGCGGAAACCGTCTCGCCCAGCGGAGAATCCGCCAATGCCTCCATGAGGCTTTCCACCCGCGCCGCGCCGTCTTCCGGCACCGGAAACACCGCCCGGGGCAGCAGGGGCACGCCCTGCCGGTGCCGATCGGCATCCGTCAGCTCCACGGCGGGGACCGAGACGGGGTCCACCGGGTGCTCCCATTGCCACAAGGCCACCCGCTCCACCACGCGGAGCATGGCCTCCGGGACATTGGATTTGGCACGGCAGGACTGCATGTACTGTTCAAGCTTCTCTGGGGTCTGCTGCATAAAAACCTCGCTCACAAGAGGGGTTGAGGAAAATGATGGCCGCGGCTATCATGCCTTTTATGGCATAGCAAGACCGGAGTCGAAGCAAGGCTCCTTCTCGTCTTGAGGCACGCAACCCCAAGGAGGGCTTATGGGCGACGCCATGCGCCTGCGGGTGCACATCTGGATGGAAGACCATGGAGAGACCGCCATGGGCATGGGCCGGGCGCTGCTTCTGGCCAAGATCCGCGAGCATGGATCGCTCCGCCAGGCGGCGGCGGACATGCGCATGTCCTACCGGGCCGCCTGGGGCAAACTCAAAGCCACGGAGGCGCGCCTGGGCACGGCCCTGGTGCGCAAGGCCAAAGGCCAACGCTTCGAGCTCACCGAAGAAGGCGAACGCATCTGCGACGCCTTTCTTGCGCTGCACCGCGAAGTGGAGTCCTTTGCCAGCGTGCGGGCCCAGAACCTGCTGGGGATTGCGGTCACCTGCACTGCATTCGAGGATCCCAGCACCCCCTCAACCGCATCCACCCCCAAGTGACATCCCTATGGAACGTGCGTTTTTCCGTGTGGTTTCCGTGGAGGCAATGCGCCAGATGCTCATGGCGTTTGCACCGCTCACGGAGACCGAAAACGTCCCTTTGGAAGAGGCCCTCGGCCGCGTCTGCGCCCACGACGTCACGGCCCCCGAAGACTTGCCTGCCCGCAGCCGCTCGGCCATGGACGGCTACGCCGTCTGCGCCCAGGATACGTTTGGCGCCAGCGAGTCGCTGCCCGCGTACCTGGAGCTTGCCGGGACCGTGCCCATCGACGCCCAGGACATCCCGGCCCTTGCCCCGGGGACCTGTATGGCGCTTCCTACCGGCGCGAGCCTTCCCGCCGGCGCCGACGCGGTGGTCATGGTGGAGCATACGCAAAGCCTGGGAAGCGATACCGTGGAGATCCGCCGCTCGGTGGCCCCCGGCGACAACGTGCTCCTCGCCGGCGAAGACGTGCGCATGGGCGCGCAGGCCATTTCCCGTGGCACCCGCCTGCGGGCCCAAGATCTGGGACTCCTGGCCGCCCTCGGTGTGCACACGGTGCCGGTGGTGCGGCGTCCGCGCGTGGCGGTGCTCTCCACCGGTGACGAATTGGTGCCCATAACCGCCGCCCCCCGGCCCGGGCAGATCCGGGACGTCAACGGCCCGGTCATCCGCACCCTC
>DPEO01000064.1 GCA_003530935.1 Desulfomicrobiaceae bacterium
GTATTTACCATCCATAATTTAGCATATCAGGGACGGTTTTCCTACCGGCTTTTTGCCATGTCTGGGCTCCCGACGGAGGCATGGCACATGGACGGCGTCGAGTTCTATAGCAGTTTCAATTATATGAAAGCAGGCATCGCGTATGCGGACCGCATCACCACGGTCAGCCCCAGTTATGCCGAAGAGATCCTCACCCCAGAATTTGGCTGTGGCATGGAGGGCCTGCTCCAGCGCCGCCGCGACCTGGTAAGCGGCGTTCTCAACGGAATGGATCAGGATGTTTGGAATCCGGCGCGGGACCCGTTTCTTCCCTGCTGTTATGACGCCACGGACGTGCGCGGCAAAATGCAGTGCAAGATGCATATGCTGGAGCGGGTGGGGCTTTCGGCGTATTTTCTGGACCGGCCTGTGCTTGGATTTGTGGGGCGGCTGCGTGGTCAAAAAGGCATCGATATGGTCCTCGATGCCCTACCTATGCTCATGGCCCTGGATGTAGGGCTTGTGGTCTTGGGGGAAGGAAATCCCGCATACGAGGCCCGGCTTTTTCAGGCGGTGGAAGACTATCCCGGCCAAGTGGCCGCTGTGGTGGGGTATACGGAAGAGATGGCCCATGTCATCCAGGCCGGGACGGACATCTTTCTCATGCCCTCCCGCTACGAACCGTGTGGGCTCACCCAGATGTACAGCCTGCGCTACGGCACGATCCCGGTGGCCACGGCTGTGGGGGGCTTGCGGGACACCATCGTCCCCTACCCGTTGGAAGACGCCACGGGGTTCATGTTCGCCCCTGCCACGGCGGACCGTTTGGTGGAGACCGTACGCGAGGCGGTCCGGGTATGGCAGGATCGGGAGACCTGGGGGGAGATGCAGCGTCGGGCCATGGAGAGTGATTTTTCCTGGGAGCGGTCAGCGCGGCAGTACGTGGCGCTCTACCGGCAGCTCCATCCAGACTTGGAATGTGCGGAGGTGGCGGGAAACGTGCAACCAGAGGGGGGACGCTATGGCTATTGAAAAGAAGTATGTGAAGTCCAAAAAGAAATTCAAGGTGACTTTCACGCTTTCCGCCGAAGAGAGCGGGGGGGCGACGAGCGCCGCCCTGGTGGGGGAGTTTACCCGGTGGATGGACGGGGCCCTACCCATGAAGCGGGACAAGCAAGGGAATTTCCGAGCTGTGGTGGAGCTCCCTGGCGGCCGACGGTATGCCTTCCGTTATCTGCTCGACGGGAGTCGCTGGGAAAACGATTGGAAGGCCGATGCCTACCGCTACTGCTCCTTTGCCGCTGCGGACAACTCCATCCTCGATCTCACCGAGATCCCGTCCTAGTTACGAGTGGGCGCAGACTGGGGCTGAGGCCTCCCCCAAGGACGAGACGCACACCATGTTGCGGCCGCCGGTCTTGGCCCGGTAGAGGGCCTGGTCGGCTTCGTGCACCAGGGCTTCCGGCGGGGTGAAGGCCCCGGGGCGCATGCCTGCCACGCCGATGGAGGCCGTCACCCGGAAGGTCTTGCCTTCGAAGGAAAAGCGCTCCTGGGCAATGAGGTCGCGGAGGCGTTCGGCCAGGACCCAGGCCTGTTCTTCACTGGTCTGCGGCAAGAGGACGATGAATTCTTCGCCGCCGAACCGGGCCGGAAAGTCCGATTCCCGCAAGGTGCGCTGCAGCAATTGTCCCACGCGGGTCAGCACCATGTCGCCGGCCAAGTGGCCGTAAGTGTCGTTGACGGCCTTGAAGAAATCCAGGTCCAGCATGAGCAGGCTGAGTTCCTGTGCGTGCCGCTGGTGGCGTTTCATCTCTTCCCGCAGCCGTTTGTCGAAGGCATAGCGGTTGGCGATGTGTGTCAGGCCGTCGTGATCTGCCATGGCCTTGACGCGGCGAAAGCGCAGGGCGTTGTGGAGGGCCAGGGCCACGTGGTTGGCTGCGGCGTGCAGGGTGCGCAATCGATCTCGCCCCAAGGTGTGGACCCCTTGGGTGCAGAGTACGAGGGCGCCGAAGGTGCCTCCCTGGGTCGTCTGGAGGGCCTGGGTAAAGAGCTCGGCCTTGTGGGGTGGGTGCTGCAAAGGTTCTCCCCATTCGAGGATTTCCCGCCGAAAGGCCGTGGCGATGCCGCCGCCCAGCCGCTCCATGACGCGGCCGAGATGATTGATCCATTGTTCTTGGAGTTCCGGGATGCCGTGGGGAAGGAGAAAGTCTGCCTCCAGGCCGTTTCCCGTGGATTCCCACAGGACCGCGGCGGCCTGGTGTACAGGCACCAGGGTGGTGACGGCGTGGAGATAGGCGGAGAGCACCTGGTGGATCTCCAGGGTGGCCGATGCGTTGCGCAGCACGCCGTTGAGAAAGGCGAGTTCTTCGTTTTTGCGCACCAAGAGTTCCCGTTCCAGGGTGATCTCTTTGGCCATGTTGCGCATGTCTTCGCTGATCCGGAACATCTCCCGCAGCTGTTCAAGGAGGGTGCTGATCTTTTCCGCGGTCAGGGGGAGCGTCACCACCGCCACGAAGCGGCCGGCGGCAAAAAGTTCCAGGGCGTGCTCGGCGGTGGTGTCCGCCACCAGCACGCAGGCAAGCCCCCCTTGTTCCAGCACGCGGCGGGCGTTGCGGGGCACGGAGTCCCAGGTGGACGCTGCCACGAAGATGGCCGTATCTTCACGAATATCCCCGAATTTTGAAGGATCGGCGGCGGCCATGGGTGCGGACAGCATGACTTCGAGGGACTGGGCGATGGCCTGAGGAAGTCCAAGATACCAATAGGACTGCGGCATGAGATACCTCCTGGCCAAGGAATATGCAAAAAGGTTGCCGCAGAAAAAGATCTTTGGATATCCAAAGGATGGATGATGGGCTGACGAGGGGGCCGAGGGGCGTGTCAGGGGCCTGACTGTGAGGAGCGTGTGCCCCCGAGACGTGCAGGGATGTCAGTCCCGATGGGGATGGGCCTGTTTTCGGCTCAAGGCCTGCACCAACTTTCGGTGTCCGGCGGGAAAGGGCAGGGCGCGCACTTCGTCCCAGGTGGCCCAGCGGGCGGTTTCCGCTTCGGTGAGGGCCAGGTGGTTGGGGTCGCTGACAAGGTGGACCGTAAAGGCGTGCAGCGTGACGCGGTACTGCATGTAGCTATGCCGGAAGACGCCCAGCAGTCGAGGCGCTTCCACCGTCAGACCGGTTTCTTCGGCGATCTCCCGGCAGACGGCGGCTTCGGGGCGCTCGCCCGCTTCCACCACGCCGCCGGGAAATTCCCACAGGCCGCCCCAGACGTCGTCCAGCCGTCGCCTTTGCACGAGCACCCGGCCTTGGTGCCAGATGAGGCCTGTGGCCATGGTGATGCGGATCACCTGGGGGCGTGGCGGCCGCACGGGGAGGTCCTGGGTGGTGCCGTCCTGGGCGGCGCGGCATTGGGGCGCCATCGGGCAGTCCTCGCAGCGGGGGTGTCTGGGGGTGCAGACGAGGGCCCCCAGTTCCATGAGCCCTTGGTTGAAGAGGCGCGCCTGACCGGGGGGGAGATGCTCGCGGCAAAAGGTCTCCACGGTTTGCCGGGTGTCCGCGGCAGTGATGGGGGCCCGGATGGCGCGAAGTCGCGCCACCACCCGCAGTACATTGGCGTCTACCACTGGCACGTCCTGGTTGTAGGCGATGCTGGCAATGGCTGCGGCCACGTAGGGACCGATGCCGGGAAGACGGCGCAGGAGTTGGGGATGCCTGGGGAGTTCGCCGCCGAAGTCTTGGCACAGGACGCGGGCGCAGGCCATGAGGTGGTGGGCGCGGCGGTAGTAGCCGAGCCCTTCCCAGAGTTTGAGCACCAACGCCTCTGGCGCGGCGGCTAAGGCCGGGATATGGGGGATTTGACACACGAAGCGCGTGAAGTACGGGACGACCCGGTCCATTTGTGTTTGCTGGACCATGACCTCCGCCAGCCATACGTGGTACGGGTCGTAGGTTGCGCGCCAGGGAAGCGGCCGGGCGTTTGCTGTAAACCACCGGATGAGGGCATGCGCAAAGGGCGTCATGCCGTGTGCAGACACTACGCCGGTGATTTTGTAAAGGGAGGAGAATGGGAAGCCCTCGTGTTTCCGTAGTGTTGCCATGTTACCAGGCTGCAGACACCCTTCCGGCGTGCCTGGAGAGCCTGCTCGCGCAGACCTTGGGCGATATGGAGGTCATTGCCGTGGACGATGGCTCCATCGATGCCACGGCCGAAGTCCTGCACCGTTACGCCTCTTGGGATCGCCGCGTGCGGCCGTTTTTCCGTCCTCACGAGGGGTTCGTGGCTACGGTCAATTTTGGTTTGGCCCAAAGCCGGGGGGAGTTTGTCGCCCGCATGGACGCCGATGACGTGTGCTTGCCGGCGCGTTTTGCCGAGCAGGTGCGCTTTTTGGAGGACCACCCGCACATCGGCCTGGTGGGCTGTTTGGTGCGCTTTGGCGGGGACGCGGTGCGTGCCCGTGGGTACAAGGCGTACGTGGATTGGACCAATTCCGTGGTGGACGAGGAGGCCATTTCCCGCTCCCGCTTCATTGAATCTCCCTTCGCCCACCCCAGCCTCATGTGGCGCCGGCCTCTTGCCAGCTCTTTGGGGGGCTTCTATGAGGGGCCCTTCCCCGAGGATTACGAGCTCATCTTGCGCTGGCTCGATGCAGGGGTCCGCATGGCCAAGGTGCCGCAGGAACTTCTTGTTTGGAATGATCCGCCCACGCGGCTGTCGCGCACGGATCCACGCTATGATTCCGAGGCCTTTTACGCCATCAAGGCCCGGTATTTGGCCCGTTGGCTCCATAGCCAAGGACACGAGCGCGTTGTTGTGGTGGGCGCAGGGCGGCTTTCCCGACGGCGGGCCCTGCTTTTGGAAGCCCATGGGGTGGAAATCCGCGCCTTTCTCGACGTGGATCCGGCAAAAATCGGCAAAACGCTCTCGGGAAAGCCCGTATACTCGTGGTATGCAATGGAGTCTGTCGGGCAGGACTTCCTTGTATCGTATGTGGGAGGCCGTGGAGGGCGGGAACGCGTGGCGGCGTTTTTGGAACGCCGCGGCTACAAAGCAGGCCGCCACTATATTTTGGCGGCATAACCCATTATCAAGGATATGAAATCAATGAGCACAGCATTGCAGCAGTACGTGGAAGACATCGAACGGGTGCTTCCCCGCGTGGTTTCCGAATGGGAACTCTTGGGAGATGTGACTGAAGAGGGCGCCGTATGGGGCTTTGATATCGAAGAGGATGACGTCAGTGGATTTGTGGTGTTGGAATCCAATGTGGGGACGTACGACGTGCCCACGGTGAGCGTCTCTTTGTCCCTGGGCCCGGTGAGCGAGGCGGACCGGGAAGACCTCTTGGATATGCTGGCCATCAGCGCCCAGTTACTGGACGCGTGCATGACCATTACCCCCCCCATCGGTGAAGAAGGCGAAGAATACTTCCTCATCCAGACCAAGTTTTTGGCCAAGGACTTTTCCGAAGCCCGCATCCTTTCGGCCATCAAGTCTTTGGTGGCCCAATTGGATATGTTCTTCGGCGCTCAGTAAATGTCGCGGATTACCTTGCAGGCGGTCTCCAAGTCTTTTGGCGGCCGCGATCTTTTTACTGGTCTTTCCCTGGAGGTCCATGCCGGGACCCGCTTGGCCTTGGTGGGGCCCAACGGCTGCGGTAAATCCACGCTGCTCAAGATCGTGGCCGGAGAAGTGGAGCCCGACGCCGGAAGCGTGCATATCCCCCGCGGAAGCCGCGTCGGCTATGTGGAGCAGGAGCTCTCGGCCGACCAATTGGCCATGGCTTTGGAAGACTTCGTTCTGGAAACCATCCCTTCGTGGGGGGAGTTCTGGCAGAAGTGGCGTGCCGCAGTGGACGCGGGCGATACTGCGGCCCTGGAGCGCCTGGCCGCGCGCCAGGCGGAGTTGGAGGCCCAGTACGGCTACAATCCGGAGCACCGCGCCCATGCCATTTTGGCGGGCTTGGGTTTTGCCCCCACGACGCTGCGGCGGCCCGTGGAGGCGCTCAGCGGCGGTTGGCGGGAGCGGGCCAAGTTGGCCCGGGTCCTGGTGGCCGGCGCGGACATCCTGTTGCTCGACGAGCCCACCAATCATCTCGACCTGGACGCCGTGGAATGGCTGGAAAGCTACGTGACCCAGTTTCCCGGCGTGGTGCTGTTTGTGGCCCATGACCGCTACTTTTTGGACCGGGTGGCCA
The DNA here is from genome assembly GCA_003530935.1 of Desulfomicrobiaceae bacterium. Lineage (GTDB taxonomy): Bacteria > Desulfobacterota > Desulfovibrionia > Desulfovibrionales > Desulfomicrobiaceae > Thermodesulfomicrobium. Next base: position 6,170 of record DPEO01000064.1, read on the forward strand.
CCAAGACCCTTTTTCTCGGCGGCGGTAAGCCCCTGCTTCGGGACGGCAACTTCAGCCAATTCGTAGAGTGGTTCGAGGAGCGGGCCGCCCAGGCCCAGCGGGAGGCCGCCAAGCTCCGCGAGGAGATCGCCCGCAAGCAGGCCTTTGTGGATCGTTTCCGATACAAAGCCACCAAGGCCCGCCAGGCCCAGAGTCGGCTCGGGCAGATCGCCCGCCTCAAGGATCAGCTCCAGGACATGGAGCCAGCGCGCCGGGCGCGTTCCCTCTCCTTTTCTTGGCCGGAACCGGACCCCGGCAACCAGACCGTGGTCTCTGCGGTGGACTTGGGATTTGCCTTCGCCGACGCGCCGCTTTTCGCCAATCTCAATTTTCATCTTTACCGCGGGCAGAAGGTGGCTTTAGTGGGCCCCAATGGTCGGGGAAAATCCACGCTGCTCAAACTCATCACCGGGCACTTAGAGCCCACCGCCGGCTCGGTGAGTGTCGGATCGTCCATCACCATCGGCTATTTCAGTCAGCATCAAACGGAGGTTCTACGCCCGCACTTTCCGGTATTGGCGGAACTCAAGCGTTTGGCCTCCCCGGCGTGCACGGATTTTCAACTCAAGTCCGTGCTCGGGCTCTTCCTTTTGGGAGAGAGCTATTGGGACAAGAAGGTGGAGGCCCTGTCCGGCGGGGAGAAGAACCGTTTGGTGCTTGCCCATCTCTTCCTCAAGCGCGCCAATTTTTTGGTGCTCGATGAGCCGACCAACCACCTGGACATGGAAAGCCGCGAGGCCCTGGTGGAGGCCCTGGAGAGCTATTCCGGCACGGTGCTGGTGGTGGCCCATGATCGCTACCTCCTCTCCCAGGTCACGGACGAGATTTGGGAGCTCACCCCCTCGGGCATCGTGGCGCATCACTTCGGCTTTGAAGAATACATGCGCCGTAAGGCGGATGCCGCCAGCGCGGCGTCGGCGGACACCCCTTCCACCCCGACCAAAGCCGCATCGCGGCCTGCCAGTCGGGAGGAGCTCAAGGCGCAGCGCCGGCAGCAGGCGGAAGCCCGTAACCGCATCTCTCGGCAGCTCAAACCCCTGCGGGAGCGCTACGCGGCCTTGGATGCGCAGCTCGACGCAGTCCTTGCGGAACACGGAGAGGTCGAAATCCAGCTGGCCGACCCTGCCACCTACGCGGACGCTGCCCTCGCGCAGGAGCTTGGGCGTCGTTTTGCCGAGCTCTCTCGCGCGGCCGAAGACCTGATGACGGACCTTGCCTATTTGGAGCGGGAGATTCAGGAGTTGGAACGGTGTCTGCCGGGATAGAGGCGCACGTGATGCTCGTGGTGGCCGGGATCTTGGCCCGCCGCGGCCCGGAGATCTTCCTTGCCCGCAGGCCGGAGCGCAAGCGTCTGGGGGGGCTGTGGGAGTTCCCCGGCGGCAAGGTGGATGCAGGAGAGGGCCTGCATGCCGCGCTCTCCCGTGAGCTGACCGAAGAATTGGGGATCACGGTTCGTGCGGCTTGCCTCTGGAAAAGCGTGGAGAAACGGGATAGGGATTCGGTCCTGAGGCTTGCCGTGTTTCACGTCGCTTCCTGGGAAGGGGAACCTGTGCCCCGGGAAGGGCAGCATGTGGGGTGGTTTTCGCCACGCCAGGCTTTGGAATTGCCGCTGGTGGATGTCGATGCGGCGCTGCTGGCGGAATTGGTGCGACAGCACGACCAGGAGGGCGTATGGCCATTTTTCTGTACCGGGTGAAGACCCGCGGCGGGCGGACCCTCAAGGGGGAGATGGACGCCCCGTCCGCGGATGTCGTGGAAGCCGCCCTGCGGCGTAAAGGCTACCAGGAAATCAAGGTCAAGCCCAAGCCCAAAGACCTTCTGGAAGGCACCTTCCTGGAAGGCGGGGTCAGCGATCGCGACATGGTGGTCTTCAGCCGGCAATTCGCCACCATGATCAATGCCGGCGTGCCCATCCTCCAGTCCCTGCAAATTTTGAGCGAGCAGACGGAAAACCCCAAGCTGCGGCGGCGCCTCTACAGTATCCGCGCCGATATCGAGGGCGGAAGCTCGTTGTTCGATGCCCTCAAAAAATATCCGGATATCTTCGATTCCCTCTACACCAACATGGTCAATGCCGGTGAGGCCGGCGGTATCCTGGACCAGGTACTCTTGCGCCTGGCCGACTACATCGAAAAGGCAGCCAAGCTCAAGGCCAAGATCAAAGGGGCCATGATCTACCCCGCGGTGGTGGTGACCGTGGCCATTGCCGTCATCGCCGTGATCCTGATCTTCGTCATCCCCACCTTCAAGACCATGTTCGAGTCCATGGGGGGCAGCCTGCCGGCGCCCACGGTGTTCGTCATCAACTTGAGTAATTTTGTCGTCAACAACTTTTTGCTTCTCCTCGGCGGTGCTGTGGCCGCCTTTGTGGCCTTCAAGCTTTTTTACCGCTGGGAAAAGGGGCAGATCCTGGTGGACCGATGGGTGCTCTTTTTGCCGGTGTTTGGCCCGCTCCTTCGCAAGGCCGCGGTGGCCAAGTTCAGCCGTACTCTTTCCACCATGGTCTCCAGCGGCGTGCCTATCCTGAACGCCCTCGACATCGTCTCCAAGACTTCGGGAAACAAAACCGTGGAATTGGGCGTGCTCGATGCGCGTAAGTCCATCGCTGAAGGCCAGACCCTGGCGGAGCCTCTGGAAGAGACCGGGGTGTTCCCGCCCATGGTCATTCACATGATCTCCATCGGTGAGGCCACGGGTGCTTTGGACACCATGCTCGGGAAGATCGCCGACTTCTATGACGACGAGGTGGACGTGGCCGTGGAATCCCTCACCTCGCTTATCGAGCCGGTGATGATCGTATTTCTGGGTGTGGTGGTGGGCGGCCTGGTCATCAGTATGTACCTGCCCATTTTCTCCATCGCGGACGTGGTCTCCAAATAACCGGAAGGAAGAGTTATCCCATGCGCATTGACGAGCTCCTTGCAACCGGTCGGCCGTTTCTCTCCTTGGAGTTCTTTCCTCCCAAGGATCGACGGCTGTGGCCGGGGTTTTTCGATACCGTTCGCGCCCTTGCACCCGTGAAGCCGCTTTTTTGCTCGGTGACCTACGGGGCCGGGGGCTCCACCCAGCACAACACCCTGGAGATCGGGGTGCGTCTCAAGCAGGAATACGGCTTGGAGCCGCTCACGCACCTTACCTGCGTGGGGGCCAGCGAGGCCCGCTTGCGGGCCTTTTTGGGGCCGCTTGTGGAAAATGGCGTGGAGAATGTTCTCGCCCTGCGCGGGGATCCGCCGCGGGGGGAGAGCCAATTTCGGCCCGAGAGCGATCAATTCCAACACGCTTCGGATTTGGTGCGCTTTATCGTGAGCGAGTATCCTGGGGTATGCATCGGCGTGGCCGGGTACCCGGAAAAGCACCCCGAGGCCCGCTCCATGGAAGAGGATCTGGTGTTTCTCAAGCACAAGGTGGAGGCCGGGGCGAGTTTTGTCATCACCCAACTCTTCTTCGACAACGACATCTATTTCCGCTTCGTGGACCGCGCCCGCGCCATTGGCATCGATGTGCCCATCATCCCCGGGGTGCTGCCGGTGCAAAACCTCCCGGCGCTCCACCGGATGCTTTCCTTTTGCGGGGCGAGCATCCCGAAGGATTTCTTGGAAGACCTCACCCGCGCCCATGAACGCTACGGCGACGCCGGTGTGCGCGGGCTTGGCCTCGGCTACGCCATGCGCCAGGCCGCGGACCTCTTGCAAAGGGGCGCCCCTGGGGTGCATTTGTACACGCTCAACAAGGCCGATGCATGCCTGGAGATCGGGCGTCATGTGGCCCAATACTTGGGACTGGGAGGAGAACGCTGATGAGTACGCGTCCTGTTGTGGCCGTGGTGGGGGCGACCGGTGCTGTAGGCCGGGAGATGCTCGATACTTTGGCCCGTCGTCATTTTCCTGCAGCCGAGGTCCGCGCCTTTGCTTCGGCGCGCTCTGCGGGCACCTTGGTGCCTTTTGGCAATACGGAGCTCACGGTGGAGGAACTCACCGAAGCCTCCTTTGCCGGCATTGATCTCGCCCTTTTTTCCGCCGGAGGGTCCACCTCGGAGAAGTTCGCCCCCCACGCCGTGGCCGCGGGCTGTGTGGTGGTGGACAACTCCAGCGCCTGGCGCATGGACCCCCAGGTGCCCTTGGTGGTGCCGGAGGTGAACCCGGACGATCTCGCCTGGCACAAAGGTATCATCGCCAACCCCAATTGTTCCACCATCCAGATGGTGGTGGTCCTGAAGCCCCTGCATGATGTGGCCCGCATCAAGCGTGTGGTGGTCTCCACCTATCAGGCGGTGTCCGGCACCGGCCAGAAGGCCATCGCCGAGTTGGAACGCCAGGTGCGCGAGCTCTTCAACGGCCAGGAGCCCACGGTGACGGTGTACCCGCACCGCATCGCCTTCAACTGCCTGCCGCACATCGATGTCTTCTTGGAGAACGAATATACCAAGGAAGAGATGAAGATGGTGCTGGAGACCAAAAAGATCATGGGCGACGATTCCATTCGGGTCACGGCCACCACCGTGCGGGTGCCGGTGTTTTATGGGCATAGCGAGAGCGTGAACATCGAGACCGAGAAGAAGCTCTCCGCCAAGGAGGCCCGGGCCATCCTCTCCCAGGCCCCTGGGGTGCGGGTGCTCGATAACCCTGGAGAGAAGATCTACCCCATGGCCATCCTGGCCGCCGGACAGGACGATACGCTCGTGGGGCGCATCCGCGAGGACGAGACCATTCCCTGCGGTCTCAACATGTTCATCGTTGCCGACAACATTCGTAAAGGCGCGGCCCTCAACGCGGTGCAGATCGCGGAAGAGCTCTTGCGCCGGGACCTTTTGCGGGTACCGCGATGACCACTCCGGTGGCGACCCGAGACGAGGTGGTGGCCAAGATTTTGGCTACCCCTCGTCCTGGGGAGGAAACGATCCTCGCCTTCTACGAGCATCGACTGGGGGTGATCTCCACGGACCCTCGCCTGATGCTCATGCCCGTGGATGACCACTTGGTGCACCGCGGCGACGGTGTCTTCGAGACCTTGCGTTTCGAGGACGGCTGTATCTACCAGCTGGAGGCGCACCTGGCGCGTTTGGAGCGTTCTTGCGCCGCCATTGGGCTTGTCCCGCCCGAACCTTTGGCCGTGGTGCGCGAGCGTATCCTCGACGTGTGCCGGGCCGCGGGGGAGCCCTGCGGCCATGTCTTCGTGCTCGTGGGCCGGGGGCCTGGCGGGTTTACCTTGGACCCGCGGGAGTGCCCGTGCGCAAGCCTCTACGTGGTGGTGCGGCGCTTCACCCCTAAGCCCGAGCGTTTTTGGGAAGAGGGGGTCCGCGCTTGGCGGGTGTCCATCCCCCCCAAGCCTTCCTGGCTGGCCGGGATCAAAAGCGTCAACTATCTCCCCAATGTGCTCATGAAGATGGAAGCCGTGGCCCACGGCGCCGAGTATCCTCTGTGTTTCGACGAGGAGGGTAATCTGGCGGAAGGCGCCACGGAGAACGTGGCCATTGTGGACGCTTCCGGAAACTTGGTGATCCCGGAACTCAAGCACGCCCTCTTGGGCACCACCCTCAAGCGAACCATGGCCTTGGTGGAGGGGGAAATCCCAGTGGTGGTGCGGCCGGTGCCCGAGGCGGAGCTCTTCTCCGCCCGCGAGGTGCTGCTTTTGGGCACCAGCATCGATGCCGTGGCTGTGGTGCGCTACAACGATACGCCCGTGGGCGGCGGCGCTCCGGGGCCGGTGGCGCAGCGCCTGCGCACCCTTCTTCAGGCGGATCGCCGCGCTCATGCGACTCCCCTCCATTGTCCATCTTGATTTAGGTCTGGAGCTGCGCGGCGGCCAGCGCCAGGCGCTGCTCCTTGGTTCGTGGCTTGCGGGCCAGGGCCTTCCGGTGGCAGTGGGGGTTCCCCGCGCCGCTCCGCTCGTGGGCGCGCTTGCCGCAGCTGGGGTGCCCGTGGTCCTGCTGCCGTCCCGCCGTGGTCTGGACCCTCGCAATGTGGCGCTTTTGGCGCGGCGCCTTCCCCCCAAGGCCATCCTCCATACGCACGAAGCGCGGGCCGCGTCCTTGGGCGCTGCTGTGCGTCTTCTGCGGCCGGATGTGCGGTTGGTGCACACCCGTCGCGTGTCGTATCCCTTGGGGCGAGGGTGGAGCCGCTGGAAATATGCCCGGGCCGACGCGGTGGTGGCCGTGGGGGCGGATGTGGCCCGGGTGGTGGAGACGTCGGGGGTGTCCGTGACGGCGGTCATCCCCAGCGCCATTCCCGTGGTGGAGTACCCCCCGCGCACCGGCTGGCATGGCGGACGCATCGGCATCATCGGCGCCTTAACCCCACAAAAAGGCCA
>DPEO01000008.1 GCA_003530935.1 Desulfomicrobiaceae bacterium
TCCACATGGGAGGCGACCTCCGGAACGAAGGTCGAGCGCACCAAAGTAAATCCAGGAATCAGAGTCATGCGGTCTCCTTGAAACACAAAATCCGGGCCCGCTTCCAGGGCCACGGGGCCGCTTTCCTTTGCAAGGCCAGCGCCTTTCTGTAAAGCCCTGCGCACACGTTCCACATCAAGGAGGAAACCCCATGCCTACCGTATTGGTCACCGGCGGTGCCGGGTATATCGGCTCCCATACCGCCCTCGCCCTCACTCAGGCCGGCTACGACGTCATCGTGTACGATAACCTCTCCACCGGCCGCGCCGAGGCCGTGCTCCCACCGGCACGCCTGGTGGTGGGGGACTTGGCGGAAACCTCCAAGCTGGCAAGCCTCATGCAAGAGGCCCGCTTCACGGCGGTGCTCCACTTCGCCGGGTCCATCATCGTGCCCGAATCCGTGGAAAACCCCATCAAGTACTACAAGAACAACACCACCAACACCACGGCCCTGGTGGAGCTCGCCCTGCGCCACCGCATCCCCCACTTCATCTTTTCTTCCACCGCCGCGGTGTACGGCGTCCCGGAGACCGTCCCCGTCACCGAGGACGCGCCCACCGCGCCCATCAACCCGTACGGCCGCAGCAAGCTCATGAGCGAATGGACCATCTTCGATGCCGCCGCAGCCCACCCGAACTTTCGCCCCGTGGTCCTGCGCTACTTCAACGTGGCCGGCGCAGACCCAGGGGGCAGACTCGGGCAATGCACACCGCAGGCGACCCACCTCATCAAAGCGGCAGCGCAGACCGCTCTGGGCCGGCGCGAGGCGCTGTCCATCTTCGGTACCGACTACCCCACGCCCGACGGCACCTGCATCCGGGACTACATCCACGTCACCGACCTGGCCGAAGCCCACGTGCGCGCCCTACGGCACCTGGAAGGGGGCGGAGATCCAGGGGTCTTCAATTGCGGTTACGGCCATGGCTATTCGGTGCGGGAGATCATCGCCGCCATGCAGGCCGCCATCGGGCATGAGTTTCCCGTGCGCACCGCGCCACGCCGCGCCGGCGATCCACCGACGCTGGTGGCGGACAGCACGCGCATCCAACGCGTCATGGGCTGGCAGCCCCAGCATGACCGCATCGAGGAGATCGTGAAGAGCGCCTATCTTTGGGAGCGGCGTCTCTAAACCATGGAACGGGGGTTCATCCCCAGCAGGCACAAGACCTCGTACGGGATGGTCCCCCACCACGCGGCAAGCTCACCTGCCGTAATGGCCGCCTCCCCCGGGCCACCCAAAAGGTATGCCCGGTCTCCAGGCCGCACCGACGGGCAATGGGTGACGTCCACGGCGGTCATCTGCATGCACACCCGCCCGAGCACCGGGACGCGCACGCCGCCCACCACCATGGCCGCCTTTCCAGAAAGCCCCCGCGAATAGGCGTCGGCATACCCTGCGGCCACAATGGCGATGCGCATGGGCCGGGAGGCGCGAAAGGTGCGGCCATAGCTCACCGTGACACCAGGAGCGATGTCCCGCACCTGCAGGATGGGGGCGGTCACCGTCATGGCCGGAATGAGCGGCGGGCAGCGGTCTTCCCAGACAGTACCGGCCAAGGGATTGGCACCGTAGAGGGCGATGCCTGGGCGTTGCATCTGAAAGTGGGCCACGGGATGGGCTACCAAGGCTGCAGAGTTGGCCAAACTTGCCGGCACAGAAAATCCCGCTGCCGCCAAAAAGGTCTGGATGGCCGCAAGCCGGGCAGTCTGCTCGGCCACGAAATCCGCGGCTGCGGGATCGTCGGCAGCGGCCAAATGTGAGAAAACGGCCACCGGGCGCAGCATGGGGGCCGCGCGCAGGGCATCCACCACCTGCGCCACCGCCTCCCAAGCGAATCCGAGACGAGCCATGCCGGTATCGAACTTGAGGATGACCGCCAAAGGAGCATCCGCCGCAGCCGCCGCTCGGCGCAAAAGCGGCCACTGCCCGGCATGGGTCACCAGGGGCACGATGCCATAGTCTCGGCAGGCGGCGGCATCTGAGGCGTCCTGAATCCCCAGCAAGGCGATGATCTGCACTCCGGGCAAGGCCTCGCGCAGCGCCACGCCTTCGGCCACCGTCCCCACGGCAAACCGCCGCGCCCCTACCCGCGCCAAGGCCTGGGCCACCGGGGCCAATCCATGGCCATAGGCATCGGCCTTGACCACCGCCACCATCTCGGTGCCCTTGTGCTGCAGGCGCAGCCAATTGTCCGCCACAGCCTGGGGGGCAACCGCTACCTGCACCGCATTGTACCCAATCATAACGAGTCGCTGGCGGTGACTTTCTGCAGCTGCAAGATATCGAGATCGCCCCGGAAGATCTTTGCGATCCCGTCCTGAAACAAGGTCCGCATGCCTGCGTCCAGGGCCATCTTTTTAATCTCGTCCGCGGGAGTGCGGCGGGCGATGGCCTTGCGGATCTCCGGGGTCGGCACCAGGAGCTCGTGGATACCGGTGCGGCCTTTATATCCAGTGTTGTCGCACCGGGGGCACCCCACCGCACGGTAGAGCTGCACGGTCTGACGGTCCACGCCGAGCTCCGGGAACAGCTCCGCCCCGTACTGCTCCACCAAAAATTCCCACTCTTCGTCGCTGGGCGCATACGGCGCCTTGCACGCCGAACACAACGTTTTCACCAAACGCTGGGCGAGCACTCCCTGCAACGCCTCGGAAAAGTTGAGCGGTTCGATGCCCATTTCCAACAAACGGGTTACGGTTTCCGGCGCCGAGTTGGTATGCAGCGTGGAAAACACGAAATGCCCGGTCAAGGAGGCCTCCACACCGATCTGCGCGGTTTCCAGGTCACGCATCTCGCCCACCAGGATCACATCCGGGTCGGCGCGCAAAAAGGCCCGCATGATGCGCGCAAACGTGAGCCCAATGGAGGTATCCACTTGCACCTGCTGCAACCCCGGCTGGGTGATTTCCACCGGGTCCTCCACGGTCCAGATCTTTTTATCCGGCGTATTGATCCGCCCCAAGATGGCGTGCAGAGTCGTGGTCTTTCCCGAACCCGTGGGCCCCACCACCAAGAAGATCCCATGAGGTCTCTTCATGATGGCCTCGATGCGCCGGGCGTTGTCCGCGCTCAAATTGAGCTTTTCAAAAGGCATGGCCTGACCTGCGGCAAGCATACGCAGCACCACGCTCTCGCCGTACACCGTGGGCAAGGTGGCCACGCGCATCTCAATCTCCTTGCCCTTGAAGCGGACTTTGGCCTTGCCGTCCTGCGGGAGGCGACGCTCGGCGATGTTGAGCCCGGAGATGATCTTAATGCGGGAGACCACCGAAGGCAGGAGATCCCCCGGAACCCCCAGAACCTTGGCGCACGCCCCATCCACCCGCATGCGCACCACGCCGGGGGTTCCGGGTTTACTGGGCTCGATATGGATGTCCGATGCGCCGATGGTGTGGGCGTGGATGATCATCTTATTGACGAAGCTCACCGCCTGCTGACGGCTTTCCGCCGAGATGTCCTCCTCGACATGGTCTGCCTTGGCGATATCCACCGCATCGCCCCCCGCCTCGGCGGCTTCCAGGAATTCCGCCAGCCCAGAGGCGACGGCCTTCGCGTCC
>DPEO01000131.1:0-8061 GCA_003530935.1 Desulfomicrobiaceae bacterium
CTGCTGGACGCCATGGGCCGCGCCCAGGGATTGACCGGGGCGGCCATCAAGGAGGCCGTCTTGGCAGTGCCCGTGTACCAAGGGCTGGAGCGGGAGATCCGCTTTGATGCCACCGGCGATGTGATCCACGACTATCGCTTGGTGGTGGTGCGCGATGGTCGCTACGAGCCCCTTGAGGAGACGCCGTGAAGCAGAGCTTCTTCCAGTTTGTGCTGCGGCGGGTGGTCGCGCTTCTTACTGTCGGCGCCGTGGTGCTCGTCCTGATGGGCTCTGCCTTGTGGTGGCTGCATGTGCGCGCCATGGCCGAAGACCATTGCCAAGACATCGTCCGGGTGGCGGTGCAGGCCAGCCAGGATGCGTTGCATCTCGCTCAGGCGACGCTGCATACCTGCCTGCAGGACTTGGAGCGGATCCCTGCGGTGCGTCTGCAGGAAGAAGTCGTGCGTTTGGAGCACCTCTATCCCCAGTTCTCCCGCCTGCTGGTGGTCGGCCGGGATGGGATCGTGCGGGCGAGTTCGGATCCCGGGCTTGTGGGCTGGGACTTTTCCCGATCCCCTGGGGTGATGGGGACGTGGCAGCACGGGGCCTATATTTCCGACGTCCTGGTGGACCCCCGCACGGCGGCCCCCAGCGTGGAGTTGGGGGTGCGCGGCCACGACGTCATGCTGCTGGCCCCTTTGGATTTGAAGGACCTCCAGCGCTTGGTGGCCAGCTTTTCCTCGCCGCAGGTGGAGGTGAGCATCGCGGATCACCGCGGTCGCCTCATTGCCCATCCCGACATGCGCCGCGTGCAGGAACGCCAGGTGGACACATGGATTTCTTCGCATGCCGACCTTGAAGATTGGGGTATCCGCGAGGTGGATGACGCACGGTTTCTTGGGGCCGCGGGGCGCATTCAGCCGGTGGGCTGGGTGGCGGTGGTTCGCCTTTCCAAAGGAAGTTTGCGCCGTCCGGTGGTGTGGGGGGCGCTCTTCTTTGTGGTATTGGGGTCGGTCGGCGTGATGGTGGGACTGTTGGTGGCTCGGCGTCTTGCCCGCCGGGTGACGCAGTCTCTTGATGGCATGGCGCGGCAGGCTTCGGCCGTGGCCGCTGGTGAGTACGACGCCCGGGTGATCCCTCCCGGCATGCTGGAATTGGACGCCCTTGCCGAGAGCCTGAACCATATGGCGCAGGAGGTGCGCCAGCGGGAATCGGACAACGTTCAACTCAATCTGGACTTGGAAGATCAACTGGCCCACGTCCAGGCATTGGCCTCCCTCAACCGTTCGCTTCTGGAGAGCGTGGCCGAGGGGATCCTGGGGCTGGACGCCTTGGGGCGGCCGGTCTTGGTCAACGAGGCCGCGCGGGTGCTCTTGGATGACGGGTGCGGGAAGCCGTTGTGGCAGGACGCATCCTGGACTTGGCCTTTTGGAGCGGCGGTGCTGGCCGGCCGCTCCCAGCGCGGGATCATGGAGCTTCCTTCGGGCCGGATCCTGGAATACGCCTTTGTGCCCTTGCGGCAGCAGGGGCGCCTCTACGGCGTGGTGTCGCTGGTGGACATCACCGAACGGGAAAATCTCCTGCGCGCCCAGGAGGAGGCCCGCCGCCAGGCCGAAGAGGCCAGCCGCATGAAGGATGAGTTTCTTGCCAACATGAGCCATGAGCTGCGCACTCCCTTGAACGGCATCATGGGGGTGCTCCAGCTCTTGCGTCTGGAAACCCTCCCGCCGCAGCAGGCGGAGCAGGTGGCCGTGGCCCTGGATTCTGCCCGCAATCTCCTGCGGGTGCTCACGGATATCTTGGAGCTCAGTCGCGCTGCCGCCGGATTTGCTGTGCACACGGCGCCTGTGGACGTGGTGGACGTGGCAAACCACGCCCTGTCCCTGGTGCGCACCCAGGCGCAGCGAAGCGGCGTCGCCCTCCGTCTGGAGGCGGAAGCGCAGTTGTGGGTGGAGAGCGATGCGGCGCGGCTGCGGCAGATCCTCATGAACCTGGTGGGCAATGCCGCCAAGTTTACCCATCATGGCGAGATCGTGGTGCGTGTGGACGCGCTCACCAGCGCCGATGGCCGGGAGCGCCTGCTGTTGCAGGTGGAAGACACGGGCATCGGCATGATTGCCGCCCATGTGCCCCATGCCTTCGAGCGGTTTCGCCAGGAAGACGCCTCCCTGACCCGCAAGTATCAAGGCGCGGGGCTGGGGCTTGCCGTGGTCAAGCGCCTGGTGGAGCTCATGGGCGGGACCATCGTCGTGGATACGGCCCCGGGGGAGGGGTTTTGGATCGCGGTGTGTGTGCCTGCCCGTCGGGCCCCGGAGCCTGCCGAAGAGGCTGCCGTTTCGACGCGTGAAGGACTGCCCCAATACGGGCTCAAGGTGCTCGTGGTGGAAGACGACGACGTCAACCGCTTCATGGCCCGGGCATTGCTGCAAAAATTGGGCTGCCACGTGGACGAGGCGGTCAATGGTTTGGAGGCATTGGCGCGGCTGCGCGCAGACCATTACGATGTGGCCTTCTTGGACATCCAGATGCCGGAAATGGACGGTTTGCAGACCGCCCGCGCCATCCGCAGTTATCCAGAGTTTGCCGGGACGGCCGCCATGCCTTTGGTGGCGCTCACCGCCCACGCCCTTCCTGAAGATGAGACTCGGGCCCGGGAGGCGGGTATGGAATACTTTTTGACCAAGCCCCTGGATATGCGCCAGCTCCTGGTCGTTTTGGACCGCGTTGTGATGGCCCTTGCCTTGTAGTCGTGGTGAGAACTGGCCGTATCCGACAGGTTGCGAAGTGGACGGCAGGCTGGGCGTCGAAAATCATGCAGAAAACTGCTTGACGAGCAGGGGCGTCTTCGGCCAAAGAGAGCGCCTCGACGGCGGACGCCGCGAGAATGTGGTGGATGTAGCTCAGTTGGTGGAGCTCCTGGTTGTGGCCCAGGCGGTCGCGCGTTCAAGTCGCGTCATCCACCCCAAAACAAGACGCACGGCAGAACCTGGGGTTCTGCCTTTTTTTGTCCTCCAAGGAGGTTGGGATGCGCTACACCGGCATCAACCACCTGGCCCTGGTGACAGCGGATATGGATGCGACCATCCGCTTCTGGCGGGATCTTTTGGGGATGCCCATGGTGGTGAGCCTTGGGCACCCGGGATATCGTCACTATTTTTTCCAGATTTCCGAGTACGACATGATCGCCTTTTTCGAGTGGCCCGGGGTGGAGCCGGTGCCGGAAAAGGACCATGGCGTGCCGGTGCGTGGGCCGGTGGCCTTTGACCACGTCTCCATCGGCGTGGCCGAGAAGGATGATCTGTGGACCCTCAAGGCTCGGTTGGAGGCCGCGGGCTTTTGGGCCTCGGAAGTCATCGACCACGGGTTCATCCTTTCGGTGTACGCCTTCGACCCCAACAACATCCCCATCGAGTTCAGCTGGCCGGTGCCGGAATGCGATGTGCGCCGCCATCCTGCCTTGACTGATACCCATCCCCCGGCAGCGGCCCAGGAAGGCAGCGCTCCGAGGCCAGAGGCATGGCCCCGCGGGGAAGCTGATGCCGACCGTACCGTGTACCCTGGAGAAGGGGAGATGATTCGCCGTTGGCGTGCAACCAAGTGAGTGTGTTATGGATCGATTTGTCATCGAAGGCGGCCGTCCGCTGTATGGCCGCATTGCAGTAAGCGGCTCCAAGAACGCCGCCCTGCCTATCCTTTTGGCCGCTACCTTAGCGGATGGTCCGGTACGGCTCGGCAATGTGCCGTGCCTGCGCGATATCGACACCACTCTCCAGCTCCTCGGCCTTTTGGGGTGCCGGGCGGAGCGTGAGGCGGGCGGGGAGGTCGTGATCCACGCCTGTGACCTGCGGCCCGAGGCCCCGTATGATCTGGTGCGCACCATGCGCGCCTCGGTCTTGTGTTTGGGCCCCCTGCTGGCCCGTTTGGGCACGGCGCGGGTGGCCCTGCCCGGGGGGTGCGCCATCGGCGCCCGGCCGGTGGATATGCATCTCAAGGGGCTGGAAAAGATGGGTGCCCGGTTCTCCCTGGAGCACGGCGATATCGTCGGCACCTGCGCGGATGGCTTGCACGGCGCCCATATCATTTTGGATTTTCCCACCGTGGGCGGTACCGAAAACCTCATCATGGCCGCGGTCTTGGCCGACGGAGAGACCATTATCGAAAACGCCGCCCGGGAGCCGGAAATCGTGGACCTGGCGGAGTTCTTGCGCGCCTGCGGGGCGCGTATCAGCGGCCATGGCACCAGCGTGGTGCGCATCGAAGGAGTGCCCCGCCTGGCGGGGTGCTGCTACCAGGTCATGCCGGACCGCATCGAGGCCGGCACCTACTTGGTGGCCGCCGGCATCACCCAGGGACGCCTGGAGTTGGAGCACTGCCCGCTGGCGGCCTTGGACGCCGTTACCGCCAAGCTGCGGGAAATGGGGATGAGCATCGAGACGCGCGGAGACGTGGTGGTGGCGGAAGCCACCGGACCGCTGGTGTGCCAGGATGTCACCACCCAGCCCTATCCGGGGTTCCCCACGGACATGCAGGCCCAGATCATGGCGCTCATGACCGTCTCCCAGGGCGCAGGCACCATTACGGAAGGGATTTTTGAAAACCGGTTCATGCACGTGCCGGAGCTCTGCCGCCTGGGAGCGCACATCATCTTGTCGGGCCAGACTGCCGTGGTGCGCGGGGTGCAGGGCCTCACCGGCGCGCTGGTCATGGCATCGGATCTTCGGGCGAGCGCCTGTTTGGTGCTTGCCGGGCTTGCTGCTCAGGGCACCACGGTGGTGCGGCGCATCTATCACCTGGACCGCGGCTACGAGGCCATGGAACGCAAGCTCGCTGCCGTGGGCGCCTGCATCCGCCGGGAGAAGGAATAGGGAGCGGTCTTTGCTTCTCCCTTTGTCTGATGGGTGGTTGGAGTGCTATGGAGGGCATATAACCCTCGCATCCAGGAGGTGGGGTATGTTGCAAGTGGACGCGCAGCGGCAGGAGGTGACCGGGCTGGACCGCCAGACCGTAGGGGCCATGGTGGTGACCAAGACCTTGAACGCCATGAACCAATGGCAGCGGCAGCATCAGGGGGCAAGCGCGCTCTTCGATTTCCAGCAGGACGTGCTGTTGCCTGCGTACACGGGGCGAGGCACGATTGTGGATTCGTGGGGCTAGCGGCGTCTTGAGGGCTGCGTCATCATCAAAACCCGGGGCTCCCCGGGTTTTTGGCGGAGTGTGTGCTCGCGTTATGCCAGCGGCGAGCGGTCGGAGAGGTTTCGACTTCCGCCTGGAGCTGGACGGAAGTCCCGAGCGCGATGGCGGCCCTCCCGTCCCATGATTCCAGAAAATAGGCTGGGTTCGCGAGGGGAGGGCAGTTGCCTTTGCGGGGACGCTCCGAGCGCGTGGTGTTTGACGCCCCTATGCTGATTCATTATGTGGTGTTCAAAGTCGGTACAGCAGCGGCGAATGTTGCTGCGAAAAAATCCCCAAGGAGCATGGCCCATGACCGAAGAACGGCCCAATTCCGCGCCCCCTCACGAGTTGACGCTCGACCCTAAAACCATTGATGTCTTGATTGCGAATATCATCCCCACCTCGAAATATTTCGAGAGCCGGTTCGACAATCTGCAATACCAGGTCAATGAGATCAAAGAAGATATCAAAAACCTGGAAACCCGCATAGACAAGCGCTTCGAGCAGGTGGATGCGCAGTTTGTCGCCGTGCGCGCGGAAATCAAGGATCTTGAAGACCGCATGAACAAGCGCTTCGAGCAGGTGGATAAGCGCTTCGAGCAGGTGGATGCGCAGTTTGTCGCCGTGCGTGCGGAAATCAAGGATCTTGAAGACCGCATGAACAAGCGCTTCGAGCAGGTGGATAAGCGCTTCGAACAGGTGGACAAGCGTTTCGAGCAGGTGGATGCGCAGTTTGACGCTGTACGGGAGGAGATCAAACGTCTTGAAGACCGCATGGGCAAACGCTTCGAACAGATGGACAGTAAATTGGATAAGCTCATCGAACGCATTGACCGTCGTATCGACGAAGGGTTGCGGGAGAACCGGAGTCAAATGATGCGCATGTTCACTTTTGCCATGACCTTTTCTGCCATCTCCATGATTGGGCTCATCGGTAAAATGCTTCAACTTTTCTAGTAAATAAAGATTATAGCTTCCCCACGCCACTCCATCGGCAAAAGGATTTTCGCCTGATGCTGTTGGCAATCGCGCAACGCTGCAGGCAAAGAGCCTGGCAGCGCAGCACGCTGTGATTAGCGGTCGTAGAGGGCTTCGATTTCCGCTTGGAGCTGGGCGAAGGTCCCGGTTTCGATGGCGGTGCGCACCCGTTCCATGAGTCCCAGAAAATAGGCCAGGTTGTGGATGGTGTTGAGCCGGTAGGCGAGCAACTCCTGGGTGACGTAGAGGTGCCGCAGGTAGGCCCGGCTGAAGGTGCGGCAGGTGAAGCACGAGCAGGCGGGGTCCAGGGGCGAGTCGTCCTCGGCGTACTCGGCGCGCTTGATGGTGATGCGGCCAAGGCTCGTAAAGAGGGTGCCGTTGCGGGCGTTGCGGGTGGGGAGCACGCAGTCGAACATGTCGATGCCCGACGCCACGCCGCGCACCAAGTCCAGGGGCGTGCCCACGCCCATGAGGTAGCGTGGTTTGTCTGCGGGAAGCTCCGGGCCTATGGCCTCGAGGATTTCGAGCATCTCTTCTTTGGACTCCCCGACGCTGAGCCCCCCCAGGGCGTAGCCGTCGAAGGGGATGTCTGTGATCTGCATGAGGCTTTCTCGGCGCAGATCGAGAAAGAACCCGCCTTGCACGATGCCAAAGAGGAGCTGGGGGCTCTCTGCGGGGTGTGCTTCCCGGCAGCGCTTGGCCCAGCGGGTGGTGAGGGCCAGGGAGCGTTGGGTGTATTCGCGGTCCGCGCCGTAGGGCACACACTCGTCGAGGACCATCATGATGTCCGAGCCCAGGTTGGTCTGAATTTCGATGACCTTTTCCGGGGTGAAGAGGTGGCGTGAGCCATCGATGTGCGAGGCAAAAAGCACCCCTTCTTCGCTGATGCGCCTAAGCCCCGCCAGGCTGAAGACCTGGAACCCACCGGAATCGGTGAGGATGGGGCGCTCCCAGCTCATGAAGCGGTGCAGCCCGCCACGGCGGGCGATCAGGGCGTCGCCAGGGCGCAGGTAGAGGTGGTAGGTGTTGCCGAGAATGATCTGCGCGCCCACGTCACGCAGGTCTTGGGAACAGACTGCCTTGACCGTACCGCGGGTGCCTACGGGCATGAAGATGGGGGTTTGGATCTGGCCATGGGCCGTGGTCAGTTCTCCCCGTCGGGCCTGACCGTCGGTGGTAATGAGAGAAAAACAGCTCACTGGGAAACTCCGTTGCGCGGGCAGATGTCGGCAAGCGGGCAGGAGGTGCAGCGGGGCGAGCGCGCCGAGCAGACCTCGCGGCCGAAAAGCACGAGATAGTGGTTGAGATCGCCCCATGCGTGGCGGGGAAAGAGCTCCATGAGGTCGCGTTCGATGCGGTTCGGTTGGGTGGCCGTGGTGAGGCCTAGGCGGAAGCTCACGCGCTTGACATGGGTGTCCACGGCGATACCCTCGTGAATTCCGAAGGCGTTGGAGAGAACGATATTGGCGGTCTTGCGGGCCACTCCTGGTAGAGTGAGCAGCTCGGCCATGGTTTTGGGGACCTCGCCGCCAAAGCGTTCCTGGAGGACGCGCGCCGTGGCCTGCAGGTGTTTGGCCTTGGCGCGGAAAAATCCGGTGGAATGGATGACCTCTTCGATGTCCGCGAGCTCGGCCTGGGCAAGGTGCTCGGGTGAGGGCCAGCGGGCGAAGAGTTTTGGGGTAACCTGGTTCACTTGGGCATCGGTGGTCTGGGCAGAAAGCATGGTGGCCACCAGGAGTTCCCAAGGGGTGGACCAGGTGAGTTGGGTGCGCGGCGCCGGGTAGCGGGCGCACAAACGTTCGAGCACAGGGGAGGCGTAGTGGCTGCGCATGTGATGCTCTATGTCACGGTTCCGGATGAGAATACGGCCAAGGCCGTGGGCCAGGTACTCTTGGAAAACAGGGAGGCGGCGTGTGTCAATATCCTGCCGGG
>DPEO01000131.1:8400-8621 GCA_003530935.1 Desulfomicrobiaceae bacterium
CACGTGGTGGAAGCTGCCCGCCAGCGCATCGTGGCCATGCATCCGTATGCCGTGCCGTGCATCGTGGGCTGGGATATGCACTATGGCCATCCCCCGTTTTGGGACTGGCTGGAAGACCAGTGCGCTTCAGCACATCAGAGGTAAAGGGTGCGTTTCCATATCATCGTTATGGGTTGCCAGATGAACGAGGCCGACGCCTCGTGGCTTTCCCACGCCTTGAC
>DPEO01000041.1 GCA_003530935.1 Desulfomicrobiaceae bacterium
AGCTCCCATTCCCTGCGCAGGGAGTCGGCATCGCCAGGCAAGGAGGCCGCGGTGGGCGCCAGGGGGTCTGCGGGTTCGGCTGCAGGCCCCTGGGGGGGGCTGGGCGGGAGGGGCGTTTCCCGGGCGGCCATGATCTCCACCCACGAGCCGTCGTCTTTGGTGACGGTCTTGGTGCCGAGGATGATGGCATCTGTCCCGAGTTCCGCCTTGATGCGCCCCATGACTTCCGTGGCGCTGCGGCCCACGTAGGTTTTGACCTGCACGGATTACACCTCCACCACTGCCACCGATTCCAAGCGGATGTCCGGGGGGATTTCCGCCTGGGAGATCACCGGGACCGTCGGGAGAAAGCGGTTCAAGAGTTGCGCCAAGTGCATGCGAATGGGCGGCGAGACCAGGAGCACGGTTTGACCGTCGGCCACCATGCCTTTCTCTGCGGCCTTGCCGATGGCCTGGATGATGCGGTGGGCGAGGCCGGGCTCCATGGCCAGGTAGGTGCCGGAGTCGCTGCGCTGGATGCTTTCCTGGAAGGTGGCTTCGATGTTCGGCGCCAGGGTGATGATGGGCAGGGTCTTGCCGCCGCCCAGATAGGGCTTCACCACGGTGCGGGCCATGCGCTGGCGCACATATTCGGTCAGCTGGTCTGGGTCTTTGATCATGGTGCCGTAGTCGGCCAGAGTCTCCACGATGGTGAGGAGATCGCGGATGGAGACCCCCTCGCGCACGAGGTTCTGGAGCACCTTTTGGACCGTGCCGAGAGGCAGGATGGTGGGCACCAGCTCTTCCACGGCTTTGGGGGCGCGTTGGGCCAGGTTGTCCAGCAGGGACTGGACTTCTTGGCGGCCCAAGAATTCGTGGAGATTGCGCCGGAAGACTTCGGTAAGGTGGGTGGCCACCACGGTGGCGGGGTCCACCACGGTGTACCCGGCCATGATGGCTTCGTCCTTTTGGGCTTCGGGGATCCACAGGGCCGGAAGGTTGAAGGCCGGCTCCAGGGTCTCCACACCCTTGATCTTGTGCCGGGCGTCGCCGGGATCCATGGCCAGGTAATGATCGATGAGGATTTCCGCCCCTGCCACGCGGTTGCCTTTGATGAGCACGGCGTATTCGCCGGGTTTGAGTTGGAGGTTGTCGCGCAGGTGCAGCGCCGGTACCACCACGCCCATGTCCAGGGCGAATTGACGGCGGATGGAACGGATGCGGGAAAGCAGGGTGCCGTTTTGTTCTTCGTCCACCAAGGGGATGAGGCCGTAGCCCACTTCCAGCTCCATGATGTCGAGCGGCAACAGATTGAGCGCTTCTTCCGGGCTGTCTGGGGCGGTCTTGGCGGCTGTGCCTTTCTTGGCGTCCGCCTTGGGGCTTTCCGCCTGGATGCGGGCGATGGCCCGAGCCATGAGGAAGAGCAGGCCCGCCAAGGTGGAGAACGCCACGAAGGGCATGCCCGGCACGAGGGCGAACAGGACGAGCACGCCGGAGACCAATTGCAGCGCCCGGGGGTGGTTGGTGAGCTGGCCGATGATCTCTTCGCCCATCTTGGCCTCGGCCGCGGCGCGGCTCACGATGATGCCCGCCGAGGTGGAGATGATGAGCGAAGGGATGGTGGAGACCAGGCCGTCGCCGATGGTCAGCAGCGTGTAGGTGCGGGCGGCTTCCATCCAGTCCATGTCCTTTTGGAGCACGCCGATGAAAAACCCGCCCACGATGTTCACAAAGGTGATGAACATGCCGGCGTTGACGTCTCCGGAGACGAATTTGCCCGCGCCGTCCATGGCGCCGTAGAAATCCGCCTCGCGGCGCAGGTTTTCCCGCTGCCGGGTGGCCTCCTGTTCGTCGATGAGTCCGGCGTTGAGGTCCGCCTCGATGGCCATCTGCTTGCCCGGCATGGCGTCCAGGGTGAAGCGGGCCGCCACTTCGGCGATGCGGGTGGTGCCGGTGACGATGACCACCTTGTTGAGGATGAAGAGGATGAGGAAGATGACGATGCCGATGGCGTAATTGCCGCCCACCACGAATTCGCCGAAGGTTTGGATCACGGAGCCTGCGGCGTCGGTGCCTTTGTCGCCGTGGAGCAGGATGAGGCGGGTGGAGGCCACGTTGAGGGCCAGGCGCAGCATGGTGGTCACCAGGAGCACGGTGGGAAACACCGAAAATTCCAGGGGTGAGCGCATGAACATGGAGGTGATGAGGATGACCAGGGCAAAGGAGATGGAGAACGCCAGCATCATGTCCAGCACCAGCGTGGGCAGGGGAATGAGCATGACGAACAGGATGGTGACCACCCCGCCGGCCAAGAGGATGTCGCCTTGGCGGGTGAAGCGGGCGTAGTCGATGTCGAGGGAGAGTGTCCTGGTCGCCATTTTTCTGACATGCCTCCGGGGGCGGGATCAGGTCCTGCGTGGCCGGATTTTGTAGATTTGCGCAAGGAGTGCGGCCACGGCCTGGTAGAGATCCTCGGGGATGGTCTGCCCCACGTCCACGCTTTTATACAAAGCACGTGCCAGGGGTTTGTTTTCGCGGATGGGGACTCCATGCTGGCGGGCCAGTTCCCGGATGCGCTCCGCCAGCGCCCCGGCGCCCTTGGCCACCACGATGGGGGCTGGGGCCTCCTTGGGGTCGTAGCGCAAGGCGATGGCCAGGTGGGTGGGGTTGGTGACCACCACGTCCGCCTTGGGGACTTCCTGCATCATGCGCTGTTTCATCACCGCCAGCATCTTTTGGCGTTGTTTGCTCTTGATGACCGGATCGCCTTCTGCCTGCTTGCGCTCGTCTTTGACTTCGTGTTTGGTCATCTTGATGTTCTCCTCGTAGTCCCAGCGGGTGTAGAGGAGATCGGCGATGCCGATGAGCAGCATGGGCACCAGGGCATAGCGGAACATGTCTGCGCCGGTTTTCAGGATATACACCGCGATGGCTTCCGGAGTTTGGTGGACCAGGGGCAGGACTTCGCCAAAGGCCCGGTGCAGCACGAGGTAGGGGCCGATGGCCACGGCAGCGGCCATGAGGGCGCTTTTGGCCAGGCGGATGAAGGTGTCCTTGGACATCAAGATACGTTTGAGCCCGGCGGTGAGGTTGAATACCTGGAGTTTGGGCCGGAATACTTTGGGGGCCCAGAGACTCCCCACCTGCAGGCGCAAGGTGAGGTAGGCGGCCCCGGCCACGGTGAGGAGCACCGGCGCCACCATGAGGGCGGTGCTGGCAAGACAGCGCTGGAAGAGTGCGTAGGTGGAGGCTGGAGTGAGCTCGAAGCGCATGCCTTCGGTGAAGAACCAGTCCATGAGCGAACCCATTTCTTGGTAGAGAAAATGGATGCTCATCTGCAGGGCCGCCAGTCCGGCGAGCAGCGTGATGGGCTTGGGCAACTCCTGGCTTTTGGGGACATTGCCTTCGGAGCGGACCTTGCGGCGTCGCTTGGGGGTGGCGGCTTCGGTGCGGCTCGGGTCACGCTGGGCCATGGGTTACCTCATCATCCCCAGTATGCGAAACATGGTTTGCGGCAGATCCGTGACAAAGGCGTCCATAGCCAGGGCCATGAGCTCCAAGAGCAACACCAGAAACGCAAATCCCACAGCGATCTTGATGGGAAACCCCATGACGAGGACGTTCATCTGCGGGGAAGCGCGGGACACCAACGCCAGGGCCAAATCCACCAGCAGCAGCGCCGCCAGCACCGGGGCGGCGATCTGGATGGCGGTGACGAAGATGCCTGCGGAAAGTTGCAGGATGTTTTG
>DPEO01000022.1:0-763 GCA_003530935.1 Desulfomicrobiaceae bacterium
TCTCCGTGGGGTACACCTTCTAGTGCGAAACCCGGCTCCCACCAACCACCTCCTGGCCCCGCTTCGGCGGGGTCAGGGCGTTTCTATGGCGGCCATGCGAGCGAGGATGGCCTGAGCGCTGGGGAAACGCCGCTCGGAGCGCAGGCGCCACACGCACTGCCCGCGGAACCAGACTTCCATATCTCCGCGCAGTTGCGGTGCAGGCACCAGCGTTACCGCTTGCGGACCAAGGATGGCGCCGATCTCGGAGGCGAGCTTCCCGGCTCGCTCCAAAAGGCCGCGTCAGAGGCCGCAGACGCGGATGAGGAGGGCGTCACTGGGACACATATTCGCTCTTTTTGAGGATTCCGCCTTCGAAGGTCAGGACGTAAAATCCGCCGGGCACGGCATAGGTGAGTTCGGTTACTGTAAATTTGCGCAGCTCGCGGCGGCGTTCGTTGAGATAGGAGACCTCTCCTACCTCACGCTCGGAAAGAGGGGGGGCGCATTTGGCCACCACCTTGGCCATGATGGTGCCTGGGGTCATGAGGTCCCCTTGGCAGCGGAGATCGACGGCCCTGAGCGTGGATGGGAGAAGTACGGTGATTCCGAGGAGGAAAAGGAGAGCACGCATGGCTTGACGTCCTTTGGGGTTGCTCGCTAACGGTTGGAAACCGCGTCGTGCGGCCAATGGGCTTCGCCAGGAGCCCTTTTTTATGCCTGAAGGAGATGTATTCATGCAACGAAACGAGGCGCTGCGCAATATCGCCATCATCGCCCACGT
>DPEO01000022.1:995-12240 GCA_003530935.1 Desulfomicrobiaceae bacterium
GGGATCACCATCGCGGCCAAGAACTGCTCGGTGCGCTGGAAGGACGTGAAGATCAACATCGTGGATACCCCGGGCCACGCAGACTTCGGCGGCGAAGTGGAGCGCGCCCTCTCCATGGTGGATGGCGCAGTGCTTCTAGTGGACGCTTCCGAAGGTCCGTTGCCCCAGACCCGCTTTGTCCTGGGCAAGGCCTTGGCCTTGGGGTTGCCGCTCATCGTGGTGCTCAACAAGATCGACCGCCCGGACGCCCGTCCCCAGGAGGTCCTCAGTGAGGTCTACGATCTCTTCATCGATCTGGGGGCGGACGAGGACCAGCTCGAATTTCCGATACTCTACGCCGTGGGCCGTGATGGCATCGCCTCGACGACCCTGGAAATGCCGGGAACGGACCTGGCCCCGCTCTTTGACGCCATCCTCACCCACATCCCGGCTCCGGCCTATGCCTCAGACGCTCCTCTTGCCCTCTTGGTGTCGGATTTGGGGTATAGTGACTACTTGGGCCGTTTGGCCATCGGAAAGCTTCAAGGGGGCATCTTAGAGGAAAAAGCCGATCTCGTCTGCCTCGGAGAAACCGAGGAGCGTCCGTTTCGTCCCACCCGCATCCAGACTTACGAGGGCTTGCGCCTGGTGGATCAGCCGCGGGTGGAGCCTGGGGATATCACCGTGGTGGCAGGGCTGGAGCAGGTGGCCATTGGGGACACCATTTGCCATCGTCATACCCCGGTGCGCTTGCCCCGGCTGCGGGTGGACGAGCCCACCGTGGCCATGCGCTTTGCCATCAACACCTCGCCGTTGGCCGGCCGGGAAGGCAAGATCGTGCAATCGCGGCAGATCAAGGACCGCCTTGTGCGCGAAGCCCGCGCCAATGTGGCCATCCAGGTGGAGGAGACGGAGGACCGCGACGCCATGCTGGTCAAAGGTCGCGGCGAATTTCAACTGGCCATCCTCATCGAAACCATGCGGCGCGAAGGCTTCGAGCTTACGGTGAGCCGGCCGGAGGTCATCCTCAAGCACGAGGCCGGCGAGGTCCTCGAGCCCATGGAGCGGGTGCACGTAGACTGCGGTGAGGCCTTTTTGGGAGTGGTCACGGAGAAGCTCTCCCTGCGCCGGGGCAAATTGGAGCACCTCGTCAACAATGGCACCGGGCGAGTGCGCATGGAGTTCTCCGCTCCTTCCCGGGCCCTTATCGGCTACCGGGACGAGTTCCTCACCGATACCAAAGGCACCGGCATCCTGCACTCCATCTTCGATGGCTACGGCCCCTACCGCGGCGATTTTCCTTCGCGCTTTACGGGATCCCTGGTGGCGGACCGCCAGGGCCAGGCTGTAGCGTACGCGCTCTTCAACCTGGAGCCTCGGGGCCGGCTCTTCGTGGAGCCGGGAGACGCGGTGTACGAAGGCATGATTATCGGGGAGCACAATCGGGAGAGTGATCTCGATGTGAATCCATGCAAAGAGAAAAAGCTCACCAACTTGCGCGCTGCGGGCAAGGACGAGAACGTCATCTTGACGCCCATTCTTCCCATGACTCTGGAGCGGGCGCTGCACTGGATCCGTGAGGACGAAATGGTGGAAGTGACCCCGCTTTCCATCCGGCTGCGCAAGGCGGAGCTTTCCGCGCAAAAACGCCACACCATGCGGGTGCGGGCCAAGAAGGAGTGACCATGCATTTTGATGTCATTATCGTGGGCGGCGGCCCGGCTGGGCTCTTTGCCGCGCATCATTTGGCTGAGGCCACGTCGCTGCGGGTTTTGCTCGTGGATAAGGGACGCACTTCACTGTCGCGCCATTGCCCCATGAGCGGCGACCAGGAGTGCGTGGGATGCCGGCCCTGTAACATCCTTTCGGGCCTGGGCGGCGCAGGGCTTTTTTCCGACGGTAAGCTCAACTTCATCCACAAGCTCGGAAAAACTGATCTCACCCAGTTCCTCACCACGTCTGAGGCCATGCGCCTCATTGACGAGACCGAGGCCATCTTCAACCGTTTCGGCATGGATGGACAGGTGTACCCCACCGATATGGAGCGGGCGCTGACCATCCGCAAGGAAGCCCGTAAGGTGGGGGTGGATCTCCTGGTCATCAAGCAGAAGCACCTGGGAAGCGACAATTTGCCCGGGCATATCGCCGGCATGGTGGCGGCCATCGAGGCGCGTGGCGTCACGATCCGCACCGGCGAGAGTGTGGAGGATGTCCTGGTGGAAGACGGCCGGGTGGTGGGGGTACGCACCAATAAGGGCGAGTTCCATGCGCCGTACGTCCTGTTGGCCCCGGGCCGGGTCGGTGCGGAATGGGTGGGGTCTTTGGCCCAGCGTCACGGCCTGCGGGTGACCCAGCGGGGTATCGAGGTTGGGGTGCGGGTGGAAGTGCACAACGAAATCATGCAAGACATCTGTTCCGTGATCTATGACCCCACGTTCTTTATCCGCACGTCCAAGTACGACGACCAGACGCGTACCTTCTGCACCAACTATGGCGGCTACATCGCCCAAGAAAACTACCACGATTTCGTGTGCGTCAATGGCCATGCGTACATGGAGAAAAAGTCCGATAATACCAATTTTGCGTTCCTCTCCAAAGTAGTGCTCAATGACCCCGTGACGGATAATCAGGCCTATGGGGAGTCCATCGGTCGATTGGCGACCCTTATCGGTGGAGGCAAGCCCATTCTACAGCGCTTTGGCGATCTCAAGCGTGGCCGGCGCTCCACCTGGAACCGTATCAAAAACAGTTCCATTGAGCCCACCCTCACGAAGGTCACCTGCGGCGACATCGCCATGGCCTTGCCGGAGCGCATTCTCACCAACCTCGTGGAGGGCTTGGAGAAGCTCAATTTCGTCGTGCCGGGCGTGGCCAATGACGAAACCCTGCTCTATGCGCCGGAGATCAAGTTCTTTGCCACCCAGGTGGAGTGCGGGCCGGATTTGCAGACCGCCATTTCCGGGCTGTACGTGGCCGGTGACGGGCCAGGGGTGGCAGGCAACATCGTCTCTGCGGCGGCCACCGGACTTTTGGCGGCCAAAGGCATTGCCGCAGCGGCGAAGTAGCCTTTGGGTGAGCGTGTATGGAAAACCCGCGGGCGGGCGCGTCTGGGGGACCCTTGACCAGTGCCCGCCTTTGCGGTAAAAAATTGTTACCTTGACAGCGATAGCTCAACGGAGCGCTTTGTTCATACATTCGTGAACAAAGTATCTTTTTTTGTTCCCTGCGCACAACGAAGAGAGGATAGAGCTCATGAGTCGCATTCCCATTTCTGTGGAAGGATACAAGCGTTTGGAAAAAGAATTGGAAGCCCTGAAGAAGGAGCGGCCTGCAGTGATTCAGGCCATCAAAGAGGCCCGGGAAGAAGGGGATCTGCGGGAAAATGCAGGCTATGACGCCGCTCGGGAGCGCCAGGGTCTTTTGGAGGCCAAGATCGCCCAATTGGAGTCGCGCATGGTGCGTTTCGAGGTCATCGACATCGACCAATTGCGCAGCGACCGAGTGATCTTTGGCGCCACGGTGGAATTGGAAGATCTGGATACCGGCGAGATCAAGACCTATACGCTGCTGGGTCCGGACGAAGCCGATAGCAGCAAGGGCTCGATTTCCATCGAATCCCCCGTGGGGCGGGCCCTCTTGGGCAAGCAGGAAGGCGACGAGGTTTCCATCCAGGTGCCCAAGGGTACGGTGAATTACGAGATCCGCTCCATCCGCTTCTTGGGGAGCGCGGCCTTGCGCTGATCAAGACTCCAGGTTTTCAAACAAGACATCCGCGGGGAGGCTTGTCCTCCCCGTTTTGCGTGGTGGTCTCTTGCAGTTCGACCAGGATGTGTCGGGCTTGGTGGCGGCACAGGCAGACCCGGCTGGCCCCCAGGAGCACCACCATGGGGCCTTGGGCGTTCTGCACGACCTGGACAGATCTGCCGGACACGAATCCCATGGCCAAGAGCCGACTCCGTTCCGCCCCGCAAGCATCGACGCGGCGGATCACGCCGGTTTGTCCCACCTGCAGGCGGTGCAGCGGCGCGAGGCCTTCGGCCGTAGCGCGGCACCGACATGGATGGAGTTTGCCGAAGAACATATCACTCCTCGACATCCACGGTGATGAAGTCCGCTTCGTTGTTGCGCAGCGTGAGGGTGAATCCCCGCAGCCGCAGCGCCACCGGATCTTCCAGGGGGGCCCGGCCCACGACGGTGAAGGGGGTGCCCGGAACGAGCCCCATGTCCCGGATGCGCCGTCCCAGTTCTCCCTGGGCAGTGATATGCCGGATGATACCGCGTTGGTTGACCTGCATATGGCGCAAGGCAATGGTCTTCACAGAGACTCCTTATTCCAGGGTTGCCTGTTGGGTGCTGTCCT
This sequence comes from Desulfomicrobiaceae bacterium, assembly GCA_003530935.1. GTDB lineage: Bacteria > Desulfobacterota > Desulfovibrionia > Desulfovibrionales > Desulfomicrobiaceae > Thermodesulfomicrobium. Next base: position 5,335 of record DPEO01000022.1, read on the forward strand.
CAGGACAGCGGCTTTTTTGCCGGGCCAGACAGGTTTCGATGCACGCCGTGCAATCCGGGCATGAGCCTGGCTCGGCGCAGCTGTTTTGGAAGGACGCGATCCAATCGACTCCAGTGCGGGGGCAGCGGGTGAGAAAGCGCACGAATCGAATGAGGGCCTCCAAACTTTCATCGTCGATGCCGTGCTCCAGGCGGCAGGCGGTCTCTTCCGCCAGTTCCTGGCGGATGTTGAGAACTCGCTGCAAAAAATCGGAAAGCACCTTGTGGCGATGGGCGATGCGCGTGGCCACGCGAAAGCCTTCGGGAGTCATGGTGACCGAACTATAGGGCTCGTAGTTGATGAGCCCTTGTTTGGCGAGCTTTTGCAGGGCGTTGGTCACCGAAGCCCGCTGTACCCCCATTTGGTCGGCGATATCCTTGGCTCGGGCTGCGGAGTGGGCGGCCTCCAAGGTGAAAATGGTCTCCAAATAGTCTTCGAGATTGGAGGAGATGTCGTGCATGCCTGCCTTCCCGGTTGCAGCGAAAGTTAGACTCTTTTACGCACGGAATTCCGGGATGGCAAGACAGACGTGGGCATGTGCGAAAACAGAGTTTCGCACAGCAGACAGGGCGAGGAGGGTGATTGCCCCGCTGCGGGCAGGATCAGGGTGCGGCAATGCACGGCGGGCCTTGAACCGTAGCGGCCTCAAGGCCCGCCCTCTTGAAGGCAGCGTCCAATCGTGCGTATCCCGCTAGAGCCCCAAGGCTGCCAATTCGTCTCCCAGATAGGCACGCTCGTTTTCGCCAAGAATGCCCAGGGAGAGGCAAATCAGCGTCCAAAGATGGATAGTATGCCATTTTTTCCCGTAGTATTCGGCAAGGTCGTGGATTTGGGAGTGGCAATTGTGGCAGGGGGCGATGCAGTAATGGGCGCCGGTAGCCAGAATTTGATTGCGCTTCCGCAGACCATAGGCGCGACGTTGCTCGGGGAATCCTGCTTGGAGGGCTCCTCCGCCGCCACCGCAGCAATAATTGTTGGATTTGTTGGGGTGCATATCCACGAAGTTTTCTTCTCCAACGAGTTTTTTGACCACGAAGCGGAGGTCGTTGGCAATGGAGTCCCCCAAGGATTTGCGCACCAACTGGCACGGGTCTTGGACGGTGAACTTCAATCGCAGCTCTGCATTCCAATCGCTGGTCACCGGTAATTTGCCTTCGCGGATCCACCGCGCATACCAAGTAATGATGCTTTCCAAGCGGAACGACGCCGTGATGCCGAATTTCTGCAGTCCGGCCCGGACTGCGTAGAACTCGTGTCCTCACTCGGTATTGAGCCAGATCTTGGCCCCAAGATCCTCCACTGCCTGGACTTTGGTGCGGACGATGCGCTCCCAGGCCTCGTCATCGGCGGCGAACATGCAGTAGTTTTCCGCTGCCCAGCCCAAGGTGCCGTAAGTCCAGTCCGCGCCCACGTAATTGAGGATCTTCCATAGCGGTACCATCTCGTCGGGCTCGGTTACGGGTTCGCGGGAATTTTGGTTGAGGAAAAACATTGCGCCTTTTTTGTTCAGCGGGGCCACGATGTTTTCGAATCCCTTCTGGGTTGTCCGGACTTCGTCGAGCATATCGCGCACCACGAACTCGAAGTCTGTGGGACTCACTCCCATGGCGGAGGAGGTCTCCGTCTTGAGGGATGCATCACACGAGGCGACGATGCCCCGTGGTCGCTTTTCCCGAGGCCAATGCTGCCGAGCCTCATAGACAAGGGCTGGAATGTCGATGTGCATGGGGCAGACGTGCTGGCAGCGTTTGCACATGGTGCACATCCACACCCAAGGTGTCTGGAGGAGCGTCTCGCCCATGCCGAGTGCCGCCATGCGGACGAATTTACGGGGGTCCATGCCTTCGAGCCCAGAAGCAGGGCAGCCCGACGAGCACAGGCCGCAGGTCAGGCACATGGTATAGTTGCCTCCTTCTGGCAAAAGGGCCATGGCTTTGCCCTGCAATCGGGAAGGCGTGATCGGTGGTGTCATGGTCATTCTCCGGGCGCCGCAACTAGGCGCAGTGTCGTGATTTGGGCGCGGTCCCCTGGGCCGTTTCCCTGTCGTGGGTGTGCCGTATATTCATCCCGGGATCGGGAAGAGCAGGGGCGCGGTTGCGGTTTCTTGCGTAGTGGACTAGATTTTCCACCGTCAAGCACTGTCGGGGGCCTTGCGCAGCAAGAAATATGTTTTTTTAAAAAATTCTGCTTGTTGGTAAAGAAAAGCACGCAACCTGACCGACTGTTTTCTATAAAACAAGGATATCCATTTGACGCAGAACTGCGCTGAACTCTCTACAATCGAGATAAATACATGCAAACAGAAGTTCTTGTTATTGGTGCTGGAGTGACAGGCGCTGGGATTGCTCGGGATCTCGCGCTTCGTGGAATCTCCTGTATTGTTGCTGAACAAGGCGATATCAATTCTGGAGCTTCAGGGGGAAATCATGGGTTGCTGCATAGCGGGGCGCGCTACGTTGCATCCGACCGCGAAGCAGCCCAGGAATGCCGAGAGGAAGGTGAAATCCTCAAACGGCTTGCGCCTCAATGTATCGAAGATTGTGGTGGACTTTTCGTTGCAGTGAAGGGCGACGACGAGGACTATATCGCTCATTTTCCGGATTGGTGCGCCAAGGCAGGCATCGCTGCACATGCATTGTCTGCATCACAGGCCCGCGCTTTGGAACCATGCCTTTCCCCTGATGTCATTGCGGCCTATGCAGTACCCGATGCCTCCATCGATCCCTTCAAGCTTGCTTTGGAAAACCTGGCCCACGCCAAAGAGTTGGCCGGCGCGCGGCTTTTGCGCCGTTTTCGCGTGCAGGAGTTCGTCATCGCCCAGGGGCGTATTGCGCGTACTCGGCTGGTCAACACGGTCTCTGGTGAAGAAATCTGGGTGGAGGCCGAGCAGGTCGTCAACGCCACCGGCGCTTGGGCCGGCAGGGTGGCGGCGCTTGCAGGGGCCGATATTCCGCTTTTGTGCTCTCAGGGCACGCTGCTCGTGACCCACGAGCGCATCGCCACCCGCGTCATCAACCGTCTGCGTAAGCCAGGTAATGGGGATATCCTCGTGCCCGGCGGTACGGTCTCCATCCTCGGGACCACGAGTGTGACCATCGATGCGCCGGAGAAGGCGCGTCCCACGGTGGCGGAAGTGGATGAAAACCTGCGCGAGGCTGCGCCCATGATTCCTTCGCTTCGGGATATCCGGTACGTGCGGGCCTACTGTGGTGTGCGGCCGCTCATCCGCGCTGGCAGCGAAGGCGGCGACGGCCGCAGTGCGTCACGAGGATTTGCCCTTTTCGAGCACACCGACGTGGGGCTTTCCAATTTTCTGACCGTCTCCGGGGGCAAGCTGACCACCTTTCGCCTCATGGCGGAGCGCGTGGGCGACGTGGTCGCCCGGCGCTTGGGCAACACGAACCCTTGTCGTACCCGCCAGGAGCCGCTCCCCGCAGTGGCGGCGTGCGAGTGGACCGAGCCGGGTCGAGGTCCCAAGATCTGGGCCATGCAGCACGATGCCCAGGATCCGCTCTTGTGTGAGTGTGAAATGATCTCCGCCAGCGCGGTGCAGGAAATCGTGGACTCCTGCCGCGATGTCTTCCCGGATCCAGGACTCCAGGCCTTGGGTAAGCGCAGCCGTATTGGCAAGGGCGCGTGCCAGGGGGCGTTTTGCGGGGTGCGCGTCGCCGCGCATTTATATGACACCGGGCAGATGCGTTCCCGCGACGGGCTGGTGAAGATGCGGGAATTCTTTCAGGAGCGCTTCAAGGGGCAGCGGCCGGTACTCTGGAACGCGCAATTGGTTCAAGCGGAGTTGGCGGAGGCGCTGCATTGCGGGCTCCTGGGGCTTGAGCTGGTGGACCCCAAAAATCCGGACAAGGTGCTTCCGTCATGACCAGTTCTTCCTTTCCTCATTACGATTTGGCGATCATCGGCACCGGGCTTGCCGGACTCGCTGCGGCCGTGTGTGCGGTGAATCGGGGGCTATCCGTGGTGCAGGCCGGAAATACCGGGGCCATAGCCTATACCAGCGGGGTCTTCGATGTATTGGGAGCCATTCCCCCTACCGAAGACGGCGATATCGCGGTGGTGGATGCGCCTTTTGCTGCACTTCCTCGGCTGTTGGCCGCCTATCCCGGCCATCCCTATGCCGTGGTGACGCCGGAGGGTATCCGCGCTGCCTTCCACGAGGTCCTCGATTTCCTGCGCGGCGCGGGCATCGTGTATCACACCGGCGACCAGCGCAATTTTGCCGTGATTGGTCCTGCAGGGACCATCAAGCACTCCTGGTGTGTGCCCGAAACCATTATGGGCGGGTGTACGGCCTTTGCCGCCAAGGCACCGTGTGTCATTGTCGGCGTGGAGCGCCTCAAGGGGTTCTCCGCCGCCCAGGTGGTGGCCAATTTGCGCGGGGTGTGGCCGCAGTTGCGCGCCGCCCAGGTGGCGCTCCCGGAGCACCCCGGCGGCGAAGTCTATACCGAGCAGGCGGCCCGCATGCTCGAGGTGCCGCAACTTTGCAGGGCCTTTGCCGAAGCCCTGCGCCCCCTGGTGGACGGTGTCCAGTATCTGGGGCTGCCGGCCATTTTGGGAGTGCACCGCCCCGGCGACGTGGCGGCGGATCTTTCGCGCCAATTGGGGGTCACGGTTTTTGAGATCCCCACCATGCCGCCAGGTGTGCCCGGGATCCGCCTCAAGGAGGCCTTTGAAGACAAGCTGCCGGAAATGGGCGTAGCCTTGTATTGCCAGCAACGTATGGACGGTCAACTGCCTCCTCCGGGAGAGCCGTTTCGCCTGCATATCAGCGGACAGCCCACAGAAGTCGACGTGCTTGCCGACCACGTGCTTTTGGCCACAGGCCGCTTTTTGGGAGGTGGACTTCGCGGCGACCTGGAGGGAGTCGTGGAAACAGTATTCGGCCTTCCTGTGGTGCAGCCTGAGACGCGTGCCCAATGGCACCGTGCCGACTACTTGGATCCTCGGGGGCATGAGATCCACAAGGCGGGTATTTGCGTGGATGCGCAGCTGCGCCCAGTCGGGCCGGCGGGCGAGCTGATCCATCCCCGCCTGCATGTGGCCGGTTCACTTCTCGCAAATCAGGATTGGATCCGTATGAAGTGTGGGGCGGGCGTGGCCATCGCCACCGCCGCCTCCGCCGTGGAGGCGGTGGCCAAGGCGTGTGCGCATGGCGATGGTGCTACGTAGTTTTCAATTTTTTCCGAAGAAACATACCGTGGTGAAGTAGAGCGGGGCTGCCTCTCAAGCACAGGCAGCCCCGCTCGTTGCGTGATCATCCACAAGGAGAGGCTTACGAGCCCGAGGCTGCAGCGCGCAGGCGTTTTTCCCATTCCACGATCAAATATGCCGCAATGCCGGCGGCCACGGTTTTGATCCACGGCAGCAAGCCCACAGGGGCAGTGGAAAAGGTATGGTTCATGAACGGGGCATAGGTGAAGGCGAGTTGGAGGAGCAGCATGACCGCAGCGCCCCCAAGGACCCAGGGGTTGGAGAAGAAGCCCAAGGCGAAGGGCGAGCGGGAAAAGGAGCGGCTGTTGAACAGATAACAGGTCTCCACCAAAACGAAGACATTGACGGCCACGGTGCGGGCTTGGGCCTCGTTGCCGGTGCTGGCAAGTTCCCACTGAAAGAGCCCGAAGGCCGCCACCAGCAAAATACCACCCACTATGCAGATGCGGATGATGAGTCCCGTATCCAGGATGGGGCGGTCGGGACGGTGGGGAGGGCGGTCCATGATGCCGGGCTCCTTGGGTTCAAAGGCGAGCATGAGCCCTAGGCATACGGCGGTGGTCATGTTGATCCACAGGATTTGCACCGGCAAGATGGGAAGCGCGGTCCCCAAAATCATGGCCAAGAGGATCACGAGTCCTTCGCCCACGTTGGTGGGTAAAGTCCAGACGATGAACTTGAGGAGGTTGTCGTACACGCCGCGGCCTTCTTCCACGGCGGCCTTGATGGTGGCAAAGTTGTCGTCGGTGAGGACCATGTCTGCGGCTTCCTTGGCCGCTTCGGTGCCGCCTTTGCCCATGGCGATCCCGATGTCCGCCTGCTTGAGGGCCGGGGCGTCATTCACGCCGTCTCCGGTCATGGCCACCACTTCGCCGCGGCGCTGTAGGGCCATGACCAGGCGGAGCTTCTGCTCCGGGGCCACCCGGGCGAATACTGCGGTATCATGGACCCGCTCCATGAGTTCGGCGTCGGACATGGCCGCGATGTCGGTCCCGGAGAGTACCTGACATGTCGGCTTGCCCGGGCACGTTTTGATGCCCAATCCCAACTCCACACCGATGGCGGCGGCGGTGACTGCGTGGTCGCCGGTGATCATCTTCACCCGTATGCCGGCGTGTTGGCAGTCGGCCACGGCGGCGATGGCCTCGGGCCGGGGCGGATCCATCATGGCGGCAAGTCCGAGGAGCACCAGGCCGCCGGCGACGTCCTCATGTCTGATGGCGGTGGCGCCTTCGGGAAGTTCTTTGGAGGCAAGGGCGAGCACGCGCAGCCCGTCCAGGCCCATGGTTTCGACGGCTTGGCGTATGGCGGTTTCATCCAGAGGGGCGAGGGATCCATCTGCGGCCAAGGCGTGTTCGGCCCGGGAAAGGACTGCTTCCACGGATCCCTTGAAGACGGCGAGACGCGGCCGGCCTGCTCCTTGGTCGTGGAGCGTGGCCATGTACTGGTGCTCGGACTCGAAGGGGAGGGCGTCGAGGCGGGGGAGTTTCTGGTTGAGCGCCTCGGGATACAGGTGGGCCCTTAGTCCGGCGAAGATGAACGCAGCCTCCGTGGGATCCCCCGTGACGCGCTCGCCGGTTTCGGTAAAAGCGATGCGGGTGTCGATGCAAAGTATCCCTGCTTCCAGGGTGCGCATCAACG
>DPEO01000065.1 GCA_003530935.1 Desulfomicrobiaceae bacterium
GAAGCGATCTTCTTCTGGTTGTCGGGCTCGATCTTCCCGTACATGTTGTAGAGACGCCGGGCGGTCTGGAACGTGGCCTCCTTGCCCAAAAGCACCGGTACGGGCACGCCGGTCCAGCCCTCCACCAGACGCGCCACATTGCGGTCCGGACGAATGCCGCCGGTGAGCAGGATTCCGGCGATGTCGGGATAGGCTGCGGACAGCCGCGAGGCCAAGGCGCTCACGATGATGTCCGAACGATCCCCCGGGGTGACCACCAGACTCCCCTTTTCGATGTAGTCGAGGAAATTGCCGATCTGCATGGCCGCCACCACGATGTCTTCCACCTGGGTCTCCAGGTTGTCGCGACCGTAGAGCACCTCAGCGCCCACCCATTTCATCACGTCAGCCATAGTAGGCTTGCCGAGCACCGCCACCTCAGGGATGAGATAGAGCAGCACGTCCATCCGAGCGAGGCTTTGGCGCAGAGCGATGCGCAGGGCCTCCCGGTCGGCAACCGCCACCCGGTTGACGATGATGCCGAGGATATCCACCGCCTTTTCCGAGAAAGACTCCAACGACAACTTGGTGGAGGTGATGATCTCGTGCTCGGTCTTCTGGCAGGCATTGACCACTACGAGCAGGGGGCTTCCCAAGTTGGCGGCGATATCGGCGTTGATGTCGAACTCGAAAGCCGGAGAGCCGCCTTCAAAATCCGTCCCTTCGAGGAGCACAAAATCGCATTTGGATTCCAACTCTTTGTATTTATTGATGATGCGCTCCATGAGCAGGGCATGCTGTCCGGAATTCACCATCTCTTTGGCCTGCCGCATGGTCAGGGCGTACGTTTCTTCATATTGCAGACCAAGATAGAATTGGGACAACACCAAATCGATATCATGGTCTTTCTTTCCAGAGTCATCGTTGATGATCGGACGAAAAAAACCAACGCGACGGATGTCGCGAAGGAGCATTTGCATGACGCCAAGCACAATTGCGGACTTTCCACTTCGTGCTTCCGTGGCCGTTATATAGAGGTTCTTTGCCATAACGCCCTCATAAGTATGTCCTGACTCGCCATTGTTTGCACAAACAAACCAAACAACGCCCGAAAAATAGGGGGACCAAGTCGTCCTGGTCCCCCATAGGATTACAGCGATTCCGCGTACACTTCAATAAAATGTTTCACCGCCACACGGTCTCCGTGTTGCGAGAGCATATCCGAGATCTGCAGCATGCAGGCAGGACACCCCGTGGCCACCACCTCGGCTCCGGACGCCACGATATTGTTGCGTTTTTGCGCACCGATATCCTTGGAGAGGTCGTAATGCTGGAGATTGAAGCTGCCGCCGCACCCGCAGCAGCGGTCGGCCTCGGCCATTTCCACGAACTGCACCGTGGGGTTGGAGCGCAGCAAAGCCCGCGGCTGCTCGCTCACCTTGAGGGATTTCTTCAAGTGGCACGGGTCGTGGTAGGTCACCCGCGTGCCGCTGCCCTGCGTCGGGACCTCCACGTGGAGCACGTCCACGAGAAACTGCCCGATGTCCATGGTGCGCTCGGCCATGGCCTGGATGCGGTCGCGCAGGGACTCCTTCTTGTCGCCGCTCATGAGCGGCCAGATCTCATGGATGGTCGCCGAACAGGTGGCGCAGGGGGTGAGCAGGTAATCGAAGTGCTCCTTCTCGAAGAGCTCGAGGTTGTGGAGCACCAATTGGTCGAAGGACTCCTTGTCGCCCGAGGACAAGGCCGGAATGCCGCAGCAGGCCTGGCCTGCAGGCAGATACACCCCCACCTCGTGGTGCTCCAGCACCCTGAGGGCCGCCTGCCCCACATGGGGATAGATCTTGTCCACCACGCAGCCTGGGAAAAAGGCCACACGGTAGCCGCTTTTGCCCGGGCGGGTACTCATGGACGGCACCAACTTGCGCAGCGGCTTCTTGGCAAGCGGCATGAAGTGACGCCCCCCGATGACCGGGGCCTGAATGCGGGCGCACGACGAGCCGATGACGTCGCTGGCCGGCTTGGTGAACAGCCCCTGGAACTTGGAAGCCACGTCCAAGAGGCTGTTGAACAGGGCTGGCTTGGTGAGCAGCCCCTTGAAGATGGCCTTCTTGGTGGGTGAAAGTCCCATGTAGGTGTTCACGATGACCCGGGCCTTGAGGAAGATGTCGAGCACCTTCACTCCGCTGGGACAATTGGCCGCGCAGGAGCCGCACAAGAGGCACATATTGAGCTTCTGCTGCACGCCTTCGGCGTCGCGGATCATCTCGTGGGCCAGGTCTTCCAGGAGGGCGATCTTTCCCCGGGCCACGTCACCTTCGCGCATGGTCTCGGCAAACACCGGACAGACCGCCTGGCACATGCCACACTTCATGCAGGCGACCATCTGGTCGTCCAATTCCATGAGCATGCGGGCCAAGGAATGGAGATCCTGCGTCATGCTAGCCTCCGATGACCTTGCCAGGGTTGAGGAGATACTTGGGATCCACGGCCTTCTTGATGGTACGCGAGTAGATGATGGTGGCGCGGGTGGTCTCCTTTTCGAGCCACTTGGCCTTGGCCAGACCGATGCCGTGCTCCCCGGACAAGGTGCCGCCCAAGGACAGGGCCACATCGAAGATCTCGTCCACGGCCAGCTCCACGCGGTGGAATTCTTCCTTGTCCCGCCGGTCGGTGAGGATGGTGGGATGGAGGTTGCCGTCGCCCGCATGGCCGAACGTGCCGATCTGCAGACGGTACTTCTCCGCGATTTTGTTGATGGCCCGGATCATGGCCGGAATTTGGCTGCGAGGCACGGTGGCGTCTTCGAGCACCGTGGTGGGACGAGCGCGGGCCAAGGCCGGCAGGGCGTTGCGCCGGGCCTCCCACAGCTTGTTCTTTTCCGCGGCGTCCTTGGCCAGCACCACCCGGCGGGCGCCTTCTTTCTTGCAGATATCGAGCACCTTGGCGGCGTCGTCTTCCACCAGGGCCTCATGGCCGCCGTCCACTTCGATAAGCAGGATGGCCGCGGCGTCGGTGGGCAGTCCTGCCTTGGTGAAGGCTTCCACGTAGTTGATGGTGGCATTATCCAGAAGCTCCAAAGTGCAGGGCACGATCTTGGCGGCGATGATGGCAGCCACGGTCTGCGAAGCTTTGTCGATGTCGTCGAACTCCGCCAGCATGGCCTTGGAGGCCACCGGCGGCGGCACCAGCTTCAAAATGATCTGGTCGAAGACCCCCAAGGTCCCCTCAGAGCCCACCATGAGCTGGCTGATGTTGAGGCCGGTGACGCACTTGACGGTCCTGCCGCCGGATTTGACGTACTCGCCCTGGGCGTTCCAGAAATTGATCCCCATGACATAGTCTTTGGTGACCCCGTATTTGAGGCCGCGCAGACCGCCGGCGTTTTCACTCACATTGCCGCCCAGGGTGGACACGGCCTGGGACCCTGGGTCCGGAGGATAGAAGAGTCCGCGCTTGGCCACCTCCGCGGCGAACTTGGCCGTGACCACGCCAGGTTCCACCACCGCGTAGAGGTCCTGCTCGTTGATCTCGAGAATCTTGTTGAGACCGTTGGTGAGGATGACCACGCCCTTTTCCTTGGTGGGGATGGTGCCGCCACTCAAGTTGGTCCCCGCGCCGCGCACCGTCATGGGGAGGTCGTTCTCGAAGCACAGGGCCACGGTTTTGCCCAACTGTTCGCTGGTCGTCGGCCGCAGCACCAATTCCGGCACCACGGGCTCCAGTACTGCGGCGTCATACGCGTAGGAATGGCGGTCCGCTTCACTGTCAAGGACGTTCTCCTTGCCGAGCAAGGTCTGGAAGGCCGAGATCAGACTCGTGGAAATCATGAACATCTCCTTGAAAAAAACAGGGGAAGAAAGGCCCCAGGACCATGCCTGGGGCCCAAACCATCAGTGTTAGAAGAGGTGCGGCAGGAATACAAAACTCATCAGCGAGGCGACGATGCCCACCACCACGCCGTAGAGCAGGAACGGCCAGAACGTGCGCTTGAGGATCATACCCTCCCGGCCAACCAGGCCGGTCACCGCGCACACGGCCACGATGTTGTGGATGCACACCATGTTACCCATGGCGCCGCCAACCACCTGAGCGGCGACGATAATCTGGCGCGGCAGATCCAGCTGCTGGGCGACACCCCATTGGAACTCGGCGAACAGCAAATCCGAAACCGTATTGGAGCCCGTGATGAAGGCTCCCAACCCGCCAACATAGGAGGCAAAAAGCGGCCAGGCATTGCCGGCGATCTCCGCCACAGCCTTGGCCATGGCCAGCGGCATGGAGGGATAGCTGTTAGGGTTGAGGGCCGCGTCCGCCACACCGGAGCCGCGGAAGATGGACACCAACGCCACCGCGGCAAAAAGCGCAATGGTCGGGGCCTTCATCTTGGCAAAAGACTCGGTCCAGGCCCGGCGCACAGCGTCTCCGTTCATGCCATGCAACAAGATGGTCAGCACCGCGACGAGCACGAAGGGAATGGTCCCCGGCAGATACAGGTAGTCAATGGAAGCCGAGACTCCCTTGTAACCCAGAATATCGTTGAATGGGATCTTCTGGGCGGCCAAAATCCCCTTCAGGCCCAGATCAGGAATACGGGTGATCACCAGGATCGCGCCGATGAGCACGTACGGCAGCCATGCCTTGAGCTGGCTCATATGGGAACGAAATTCCGCACCCACCTGCGTGGCGATCGATCCAGTCCAGTCGGCGTCCCACGTCTCCTGCGGACCAAAATCCCACGGTTTCTCCGGCACACAGAAACCGGCCTTGGCGCCGGCCACGATGATGCCCAAGCCCACCAGACCACCAATGAGGGAGGGAAACTCCGGACCGATGAGCCAGGCCAGTCCCACATAGGGCACGGCAAAGGCCACCGCGGCGAACACACAGAACTTCCAGGCGGCAAAGCCTTCGGACCAGGACTTGTTGTGGCCGAAGAAACGGGTGAGAAATCCCAGCATGAAGATGGGCAGAATAAAAACCATACCCAGATGCAAAACGGAAGCCCACTGTCCGATGACTTTGGCAAAGGAGGCGAAATCCGTAAAATTGAGTCCAGGAGTGCCGGCGTCCACCGCACCCGTGACCAACGGGCCCAAGAACTTGAGGCCGATGAGAATGGGGGTGCCCACGGCCCCAAAAGACACCGGGAACGAGTTGAACACCAAACAGATGACGGCAGCGGCCAAGGGCGGGAAGCCTAAAGCCAGGAGCAACGGCGCGGCCAGGGCCGCCGGCGTTCCAAAGCCCGCGGCGCCTTCGATAAAGGCGGCAAACATATAGCCGATGATAATGGCCTGGATGCGTTTGTCGCGACTGATATTCTGCATGCCATACTGGATGGTTTCCATGCCACCCGAATACTTGAGGGTATACAGAATGAGGATGGCGCCAAAGACGATGATGAGCACGCCGATGGCCACGATGATGCCCTGCAGCGACAGGGCGGCGATGTAGCCCACCGGCAATTGCCATACCAAAAGGGCGCTCAGCGCACACACGAGCCAGGCAAGGGGCATAGCCTTGGTCGATGGCCAGCGCATGCCGACCATGAGGACCAACGCCACGAGGATGGGCAAGAATGCCACCAAAGCCAACGCAGGAATAGACATGTTTCCCTCCACAGATGTCACACCAAAGGCCCCTGCCCGGACTCCCCCAAGCCCGAGCAGGGGCAGACCTCTACCTATTTTCCGGCTCGGCCGTCATCGCAGGGCTCGGCAGGCCGCCCGGCACCCGAATGCTCGGCCGTGGCCGTCACCACACACGCCTCGCCCTCCGGGGTCTGCGGTGCATCGCCAGATCCCTGAACTGCGACCGATTCCAGTTTTCGGCTCGCCAAGTACTCGTACATGTGGAAGCGCTCCAGATACTCCTGTTCCAGCCGCGTGCGCAGCCGCTTGGCGTCTTCCGGAGCAATCTTCTCGAGCATGGCGAAACGGTTTTCACCCAGCAAGAACTCCTGAATGGTTCCATCGGGGGCCTTGGAATCCAAGATGAAGGGGTTCTTGCCTTCCTGGGCAAGGAGCGGATTGAAGCGGTATAGCGGCCAGTAACCGCACTGCACCGCCCGCTTGGCCTCTTCCTGGGTCTTGCCCATGCCCTTGCGGATGCCCTGGTTGATGCACGGGGCGTAGGCAATGATGAGCGACGGCCCGGGATAGGCCTCGGCCTCCTTGAAGGCCTTCATGAGCTGGGCCTTGTCCGCGCCCATGGCCACGGAAGCCACGTATACGTAGCCATAGCTCATGGCCATGAGGCCCAAGTCTTTCTTGCGCACGCGTTTGCCCGCGGCCGCGAACTTGGCGATGGAACCCAAGGGCGTGGCCTTGGAGGACTGCCCACCCGTGTTGGAATACACCTCGGTGTCCATGACCAGGACATTGATATCCTCGCCCGAGGCCAACACGTGGTCCAAACCGCCATAGCCGATGTCGTAGGCCCAGCCGTCACCGCCAAAGATCCAGAAGGACTTCTTCACCAACAGGTCATCCATGGCGAGGATGGCGTCGAGGATCTCGGTGCGCTCGCTGTTCCACAGGGCCTCGCGCACGGCCTCCGCCGCCTCCACGGACTTCTCGCCGTCATGGCGCACCGCCATCCAGTTCTTGAAGGCCGTGGCCAGCTCTTCCGACACACCCTGCGCAATGGCCTCCTCCATGAGGGCCACCAGCTTGGCCTGACGCTGGGCGTAGGCCATCTGAATGCCGTAGCCGAACTCGGCCGCGTCCTCGAACAGGGAGTTGCCCCAGGCCGGGCCGTGGCCTTCGGCGTTCACCGTGTACGGCGCGCTGGGCGCGGACGCGCCCCAAATGGAGGAGCACCCGGTGGCATTGGCGATGATCATGCGCTCGCCGAAGAGCTGAGTGAGCACCTTGACGTAGGGGGTCTCACCGCAGCCGGCGCATGCCCCCGAGAACTCCAAGAGCGGCTTCTGGAACTGGCTGCCCTTGACCGTATCCCGGCGCACCAAATGGTCCTTCCAGGAGATGGTGGTGGAGAACTCGTAATTGGGGACTTCCGCCGCGGTCTGCGTCTCCAAGGGCTGCATCACCAGGGCTTTGGTCTTGGCCGGACAGATGTCGGCGCAATTACCGCAGCCCATGCAGTCCAAGGTGTTCACCTGGATGCGGAACTTGAGGCCCTTGAGCTCCTTGCCGTTGGCATCGATGGTCTCGAAGGTGGCCGGCGCTCCTTCCAGCTCCTCGGGCGTGGCCAGCACCGGCAGGATGGCCGCGTGCGGACAGACAAAGGAGCACTGGTTACACTGGATGCAGTTGGCCGGGATCCACTGCGGCACGTTGATGGCCACCCCACGCTTTTCATATTGCGAGGTGCCCACCGGGAAAATGCCGTCCGGCTCGAAGGCCGACACCGGCAGGTTGTCGCCCTTCTGGGCGAGCATGGGCCGCATGACGTGCTTCACGAAATCCGGCTCGTCCCGCTCCACCGGCGCCTCGGGGGCAAGGTCCGCCCAGGAGGCCGGATACTGCACCTCTTCCAGGGCATCGATGGCGCGATCCACGGCGGCAATGTTCATGGCCACGATCTTGTCACCCTTCTTGCCGTATGCCTTGTGGATGGACTTTTTGAGCAGTTCCACGGCGGTTTCAAAGGGAAGCACGTTGGCCAGCTTGAAGAAGGCGGTCTGCATGACCATGTTGATGCGGTTGCCGAGCCCCACTTCCTGGGCGATCTTCACGGCGTCGATGTTGTAGAAGCGCAGCTTCTTTTGGGCGATGGTGCGCCGCACCGAGGCCGGGATCTCCCGCTCCATGTCTTCCAGGGTCCAATTGGAATTGAGCACGAAGATGCCGCCGTCCTTGATGCCTTCGAGCACGTCATAGAGACGCACGTAATTGGCCTTGTGGCAGGCGATGTAGTCCGCAGAAGTGACGAGATACGTGGACTTGATGGGCGACTTGCCGAAACGCAGGTGCGATACGGTGATGCCGCCGGATTTCTTGGAGTCATAGGCGAAATAGCCCTGGGCATAGAGATCGGTGTTGTCGCCGATGATCTTGATGGCCTCCTTGTTGGCGCCCACCGTGCCGTCAGAGCCCAAGCCCCAGAACTTGCACTGAATGGTGCCCTCGGGCGTAGTGTCGGCAAAGGGCGGGATTTCCAAGGAGGTATGGGTGACGTCGTCCTCAATGCCCACGGTGAAGTGGTGCTTGGGGGCAGTGGCGCGCATGTTGTCGAACACCGCCTTGACCATGGCCGGAGTGAACTCCTTGGAGCCCAAACCATAACGGCCGGCCACGATCTCCGGCGCCTGACCATGCTCCAGATAGGCGGAACACACGTCCTTGTAGAGGGGCTCGCCCTGAGCGCCGGGCTCCTTGGTGCGGTCCAGCACGGTCACCACTTCCGCCGATGCCGGGATGGCGCGCAACAAGAACTCCGGCACAAAGGGACGGTACAGACGCACCTTCACCAGACCCACGCGCTCGCCACGGGCGTTCAAGTGCTCCACCACTTCCTCGATGGTCTCGCAGCCCGAACCCATGGCCACGATGACGCGGCTGGCCTCCGGGTGGCCCACGTAGTCAAAGGGTTTGTAGGCGCGGCCGGTGATGGAGGCCACTTTCTTCATCTGCTCCACCACGATGCCCGGCACTTCATTGTAGAACACATTGGCCGCTTCCCGCCCCTGGAAGTAGATGTCCGGATTCTGAGCCGTGCCCCGGATGGTGGGGTTGGAAGGACTCATGGCCCGCTCGCGGAAGCTCTCGATGGCCTCCCAGTTCACCACTTTCTTGATGTCTTCGTAGTCGATGACGTGGATCTTCTGCACCTCGTGCGAGGTCCGGAACCCATCGAAGAAATGGAGGAACGGCACGCTGGACTCGATGGCGGACAAATGCGCCACCAAAGCCAGGTCCATGGCCTCCTGCACGGAGCTCGACGCCAGCATGGCGAAACCCGTCTGGCGGCAGGCCATGACGTCCTGATGGTCCCCAAAAATGGACAAGGCATGGGCCGCAATGGCGCGGGCGCTCACATGGAATACGCCCGGCAAAAGCTCACCTGCAATCTTGTACATATTGGGGATCATGAGCAAAAGCCCCTGAGAGGCGGTGAAGGTGCTCGTCAGCGCCCCGCCGGCCAAAGAACCATGCACCGCGCCCGCAGCACCGGCCTCGGACTGCAGCTGGCGCACCAGCACCGTCTGGCCGAAGATGTTCTTCCGGCCGGCAGCGGCCCAGTCGTCCGCCAGCTCGCCCATGGTGGACGAGGGGGTGATGGGATAAATAGCCGCCGTGTCGCTCAAGGCGTAGGCGATATGGGCAGTGGCGGTATTGCCATCCATAGTCTTCATCATAGACATGTATCAAACTCCTTTGCGGAAAGGGTTGCTTCCGTGGGCCGAAAACCGGCCCCCCTGCCACTAATCAACGAACGTGCCATGTGGCGTGCATGTGATAACTTATTCAAAATACAGAAAAATACACAATCACCCCCTTGGCGGCATCCTCGCGCGACCTTCTGAAAAAAAAGACAAGCATCAGCACTTCGATGACTTGGAATGTGCCACAACGACCGGTTTTTGCAATCGTGAAGCGGTAAGCGGTTCGCACAAAGCGGTGGGTTCGCCGGCGCCACCCACCGTCTGATTTTCCGGACAACTGCGCCCTTCCGTCCCGCACCTCACACGGGCCCCTGAGTCTCCATGACTCAAAAACCGACCTCGGCCACAGAAATCCATCGAAACCACTTCACGGCCTCCAAGGTAATACCATAAAAAAACAAGAAAAAAATCGTCCCTGTGCTTTTGGACAAATCCAACCTTGACAGGAACGTTTTTTGCTTAAAAAAATTTTGTTGAATACGCAACCAAGGAGGTTTGTATGCGCGGTAAACTCATTACCAAGCATGGACATATGACAGATCTTCGCCCTTCGGAAACCATGCAGCTCTCTCGGCTGCTGACTCCCATGCAGCGCGAGCAATTGCTCGAAGGCGAGTCCGTGCTCGTCAAGCGGGAATACACCTTGGATTCGTGGAAAGAGTACTGGCTGTCTTCCGATACCCAGCACCTCCAGCCTCGCCGCCGGGGGCACTCCTGAGCGCCACAGACGACAAGCATCAGCTCTCTACCCACCACCGCAAGAGGAGCGGGGCGCCCCCGAACAGGCACACCACCCCTGTGCGCGCCCCTTCACCGCAAGACGAATACGCAAAAAGGCCCTTCTCGGAAATCTTCGAGAAGGGCCTTCCATTCGTGGTGGGCCACCAAGGAATCGAACCTTGAACCTGCTGATTAAGAGTCAGATGCTCTACCAATTGAGCTAGTGGCCCCAAGGGTGGGGAGTATCGCTGGTGGGCCACCAAGGAATCGAACCTTGAACCTGCTGATTAAGAGTCAGATGCTCTACCAATTGAGCTAGTGGCCCGTGCGAACGGAGGCATCCCATAGGCAAGGGCTCTGCCG
>DPEO01000144.1 GCA_003530935.1 Desulfomicrobiaceae bacterium
ATCGGGACCCCCCGGGATTAACACGTTTTCCCGACGCTGCGCCGTTCGGATATGACAGCGGGGGCGCCTGGAAGACGGTCGCTACATCAGCACCGTGCCCGGCCAGAACGGCTGGGGTGTGCAGGCCGCCGAGGTGCGGCGGGATTTGGACGAGTTCATCGAGCTCCAATATCTCGGCAAATCCTCGGAGTATTTGCGCTGGGATACCTTGAGCGCCCGCCTGCAGGATGTGGAAGGCGCGTTCAACGAGGCCAATACCGAAGGCATGGACACGGCCCTGGCGCGGTTCTTCGCCGATTGGCAACAGCTCGCCACCCGGCCCGATGATAGCAATGTCCGCACCGCCCTGCTCGCGGACGCCCAGAATCTGCAGTTCTATCTCACTGGTGCCGACAACCGCCTGGAGCAGATGCGCGCCCAGGCGGACGCCGCCTTGGAAAAGGATGTGGACACCATCAATGGCCTGCTTCGGGACATTGCCCGGCTCAATGTGGCCATTTTGGGGGCCGAGGTTCCAGGGAGCATCAATGCCAATGGGTTGCGCGATGAGCGCGCCACGTTGGTGCGCAAGCTCGCCGAGAAAATGGACATCGTGTACGTGGATAACGGCGGCGGCAACGTGACCATCACCACCAAGGCCGGGCAGACGTTGGTCTCTCGGGGGGAGTATTTCGAGCTTGAGGTGGAAGGGCCCCAGGCCATCGCCGATGTGGCGGCCTTTGACGGCAGTATCCAGTTTTCCGGGCAAAGCGATCACGAATACTTGGTGCAGGTGGTCACGGGCGGGGCCTTGGGGACGGCGCAGTTTCGGGTGTCCGTGGACGGCGGGCGCACCTGGCTTGCGGACGCCAGCGGCAACGACACCTTTACGGCCCAGGCGTACGCCAACCGCATCACCCTGCCGGACGACAAGCTCGACGTATGGTTTACGGCCGGGACGCAAGACCTGCAGGCCGGAGACATCTTTCAGATCGTTCCCCACAAGGGGGTGTATTGGTACGAGAACTCGTCCTCCAAGATGAACATCACCCCGCGCATCTTCCCCAGCGGCCAGGAGGACACCAGCCGCATCACCGGCGGCAGTATCGCCGGGATCTGTGCGTTTCGGGACTTCTACGTGGGGCGGTACAGCGAAAAGCTCGACGCCTTGGTGAAGACCGTGGTGTGGGAGGTGAACCGGCTGCACTCCCAGGGCACGGGCTTGGATGCCCTCACGGGCTGGACCGCCACCAACGCGGTGCGCAATACCGGTGTGCCCTTGGGCGGCGCCGATAGCGGCCTCATCTATGGGGAGAAGCTCACGGCCGGAAACCTGTCGCTTTCCGTGTACACGGACTCCGGCTCCCTGGTGCGCACCGTGGGCCTGGATTTGGATTCGGGAACCACCGGACAGCAGAATTTCGATCCCGCGGCGCACACCTTGGAAGACGTGCGCGCGGCCTTCGACGCCGTGGACGGCATCACGGCCACCATCGTGGACGGACGGCTGCGGCTTGCGGCCGATTCCGGCTTCACCTTCGCCTTTGGCACCGACGCCACAGGGCTTCTGGCCGCCCTGGGCATCAATACCTTTTTTGACGGCTCCCGGGCCAAGGATCTGCGGGTCAATGAGACCGTGAGCGCCCAGCCGGACCTCATCGCTTCCGGACATGTGAACGGGGCGGGCGAGCGCAACGTGGGGGACAACGCCACGGCCCTGGCCATGGCAGCCCTGCAGCACAAAAAAGTAGCGTTCACCACCACTTTCGAAGGTACGGTGCAGCAGACGGTGCAGGACAATTACGCCACCCTGGTGGCCTTGGTGGGCGCGGACGTATCCAACGCGTCGTTCAATCAGAGCTACCACAAGACCTTGGCCGACGATCTCGCCCGGCGTCAGGACGAGGTGGCGGGTGTCAATCTGGACGAGGAGATGACCAACCTCATCAAATTCCAGCACGCCTACGCCGCTGCCGCCAAGCTCATCACCACCTCCGATGCCATGATCCAGACCCTGCTCGGCATCAAGAACTAAGGAGGAAGCATGCGCGTCACCACCCGCAGCCTGTACGGCAACTTTCTGTCCACCGTTGCCCGGACGCAAGCAAAACTGGCGGATCTCAACGAGCAGGCCGCCACCCAGAAGCGTGTCAACAAGCCTTCGGACGACGCCGTGGGTACGGCCCGTATCTTTGCCTACCGCGATTCTTTGGCCGCCATCGGCCAGTATGAAAAGAACATCGAGGCCGCCAAGGGATGGCTGGGGCTGGCCGATGAAGTCACCATGCAGGCGAGCGATATCTTGTCGCGGCTGCAAGCCCTGGCCGAGCAAGGGGCCACAGGGACCCTCACCGCCAAGGATCGGGCCGCCTCGGCCTACGAGGCCCGGCAGCTCTTCCAGCAGCTCCTGGGTCTGGCCAATAGCCGCTACGAGGGAAATTCCATCTTTGCCGGGCACCGGACGGACGAGACCGCCTATGTCCAAGGCGCCATGGTCCTGAACCAGGACGGCGCCGTGGTGGCGCGGGCCGAAGGCAGCCCCCCGGCCACCATCCTCGTGCAATTCGTGGGGCCAGAGGGCACCCAGGCCACGGTGGGGACCACAGACCCCATCACCTACCGTTACACGACCGACGGCGGGGTCAATTGGGCCACCAAGACCATGGACGCCACCTGGCCGCACACCTTGGATTTGGACGGGGTGACGGTGCATTTGGAAAACGGCTTCACCGTGGACCTTTCGCCTGCCACCAACACCAAGACGTCTGAGGGGACCTGGCTCACGGTGGCCACCGCCGCGGTGTACCAAGGCGATGTGGAGGCCGAGGCGGCCGTCACCTATGCGGCGAAACCCGCAGCGGCTGCCGATTTGCAGGTGGACGCCCTGCCTGGCCTCTCCCAGGACGTGCGCATCCAGGTCAGCGCAGGCAGCATGGGGGGGCAGGTTGTCTACCAGTATAGCCTCGATGGCGGCACCAGCTGGAGCACCACCCAGACCGCGGACACCGGTCTTGCGCCGGTGCTCTGGACCCCGGGTGGTGCGGTGCGTCTGCGGGCGCCGTCCGGAACAAATCTCGCAGGCGTGGATTTGACCGCCCGCGCGGGCTCCACCAGTGTGGATACCTTGGNGACCGCGGTTACCGCGTNGGCGGCAGGGAGTTNTNCCACCAACGTGCTCGTGCGGGTGGATACCGCCACTTCGGTGGGGGCCGTGGGGAGCATCAGCTACTCCTACAGCACCGACGGCGGAACGACGTGGTCCACGGGGCATAGCGCGCCCAATGGGAGCAATCCTGTGCTTCCGGTCCCTGGCGGTGAGGTGCGGCTTACCCTGGGGCCGGGCGGGGAGTCGGCGCTGCCCCAGAATGCCCTGTTCGTGGTGCGGCCCACCAGCGCCAGCCACGAGGTGGACGTGGCCTTGGGGTCGCGGGTGCGGCTCAACGACGTGGGCATGGAGATCTTTGGCGGGGTGTTTGCCTTGGGCGCGGTCACGGACACGGCCGATGCCAATCGGGCGAGCAATCTCTTGGTGGCTGCGGCCAAGCTGGTGGCGGCGCTGGAAACCAACGACCAGCAGGGGTGCGGCCGGGCGGTGGAGTCCATCAAAGAGGCGCGTTCCGCCCTGTCGGTCAACATGGCCTCCATTGGCGCGCGGGAGAATCGCCTGGAAGTGGCCTCCACGGTGCTCTCAGGCCTCAAACTCGACGAAACCGAGCGCTTGAGTCGCGTGGAGGACGTGGACGTGGCCGAGCTCATGACCCGTTTGGCCAGCCAGCAGATGGCCTACGAGGCGGTGCTGCGGTCTTCGTCATACATCCTGCGCCAGAGCCTGGCCAACTACCTCTAGGAGCAGGCATGCTCATCTTGTCGCGGAAAGTGGGAGAGAGCCTGATCCTGGGGGAGGATATCCGCATCACGGTGCTTGCGGTGCGGGGCCAGCAGGTGCGGCTTGGCTTGGAGATCCCGGCGGAGGTGCCGGTATTTCGGGAGGAAATCTACCTCAAGGTGCGGGAGGCCAACACGGCCGCCCTGGAAACCGATGAACACGATCTTTTGGCGGCGGCATCATTATGGAACAGCGAAACACACGAGTCATAGCCTCCCGGGTGGGAAAGGTGGCCGTGGATCCGGCCTCGGTCTTGACTTTTCCCCATGGCCTCATCGGATTTGAGCGGCTGCGGGATTTCGTGCTGGTGGATTTCAAGCCCGGCACGCCGTTTCGGTACCTCCAAAGTCTCGAGCGAGCCGAAGTGGGTTTTTTGGTGGCCGATCCCTTCGCCTTTCTCGGGGAGTACCGCATTCAGGTGGGCAGCGCCGAGGAGCGGATCCTCAAGGTGCGCTCCGTACGGGAATTGGTGGTGCTGGTGCTGGTGACGGTGCCCAAAGGTCGGCCCGAGGACACCAGTCTCAACCTCATGGGGCCGCTCTGCCTCAATGTGCGGGAGCGCATTGGTCTGCAAGTCCCTCAAGCGGGCATGCGTCCTGCCCGGGTGCTGCTGCGCGACTGCGGCGGGGAGTCTCTCGTGATGGCGCGGGCAGGTTAGCCCCAGAGGTCGAGGTCATGGCGCACCAGGGCGGCGGCGATGTCCTCGCTCTTGGGCGCGTAGGTGCCTGCAGCCACCTGGGCCTTGAGGGCCGCCACCTTGTGCGCCCGCACCCCGTCGGCTTCGGTGGCGGCGGTGAGTACGGCGGCCTTGCGCCGGCCTTCCTCGGAAAGGGACACCCGGTCCGTTTCCGGGGTGGGGCTGCGGTGGCGCGCCGCCTCGGCACGTTCGAACTCCGGGGTGAGGCGCTGGGCTTCATAGCCCGCCAGGGGGGACGTGATGGTCTTGATGGCCATGGGGGTCTCCTACAGCATGGTTGCATCCACTTTGTGGTAGGTGATCTGCCACAAGCGCTGCATGAACCGGTCTTTTTCGCCGTTGGTTATAGCACGAGGCGTGCCGTTTTCGTCTTTGCGCAGGATTTCCAACTCATCGCCGTCCGGGGGATACCGAAAGACCAAGCCCGGGCCGAATTCTTCGTCCAAAGCTTGACGGATTTCCTGCACCACAGGGTTGGTGCTGGTGGAGCCCACCAGGTTGTCCACGATCTCCCGTGCCACCCGCTCCACCAACAGGCGGCGTTTGGCCTCCTGGGAGATGGAGACGCTGTCGGCCGCGTCGCGCTGGCTCATGAACTTCTTGAGCCGCGAGATGCGCCGCCCGGTATCCATCTGCTGGTCATAGGTGCGCAGCACGTTTTTGACGAGAAAGGGACTGATGGTCACGGCAAGGCTCCTTCTTGTCTCGACCTATCGGCCGCGAGCCAAAAAACTTTAGGGCAGATGCGCCAAAAAAGAAATGCCCCGGCAAGGAAGCTCTCCTGGCCGGGGCAGAGGGATGCCGTTGGGGGCGCTAGCCCATGGGAGTATTGGGGACCATGTGCCAGATGCCGCAAGGGCAGGAGTCGGCGCAGAACCCGCAGCCAATGCAGCGTTTGGGATCGCTCACCATGGCAAAGCCGCCGTCCTCCAGACTCTGGCGGGAAATGGCCCCGCGTGGGCAGATGGCTTCGCAGGTGCCGCAGTCCCGGCATACGCCGCAGGAGGCGCATTCACTGGCGCATTCTTCCACGGACTCGAAACTGGCGCGGCGTGGATCGAAGTAGGCCAGGTGCATGCGCGTGGTGTCGATGGTCTCGGAAAGGAGGTTTCCGGGGTCCATGACCTCGTGGCGCAGGGCCTGGGCGTCGGCGATTTCTGCCGTGTCCGACAGGGGGCGGGTGCCGCGGTGGATGCCGTCGATGGTCTCGGCTACGCGCCGACCGTCGCCGATGGCCTGGGTGAGCAGGCCCAGGCGCACCACGTCGCCGATGGCGAAGACCCTCGGGTCCGTGGTCTGGCCGAACTGGTTGACCGTGACAAAGCCGCGTTCGCGGGCGATGTCTTCGGGGATGGCCGAGAGGTCCGGGGCGTCGCCGATGGACACGATGACCGTGTCCGCAGGCAGCAGTCGACCGTCGGTGAGCAGCACGCCTTCCGCCGTGATCTCCTTGGTGAAGCACGGCCACAGGAAGCGGGCCCCGGCGCGCTCGGCCTCTTCCCGCTCCTTGCCGAAGGAGGCGGGTTTTTGCACGTCGATGAGGGTGATGTCCGTGGCCCCCAGACGCGCGGCCTCGGTGGCCACGTCGCAGCCCACGTTGCCGGCGCCGATGATGACCACGCGTCGGCCCACCTGGGCGGAGCCGCGCTTGGCTGCCTTGAGGAAGTCCAGGGCCGTGATCAGGCGCTCTTTGCCGGGTACCGGCAGGGTGCGCGGCATGCTTGCGCCGGTGGCCAGGATCACGAAGTCGTGACGCTGGCGGATGGACTGGAATTCCTCCGGGGTCAGTGGTGTTTGCAGTTGTACGTGACCGATGACCTGGCGGGCGCGTTCGAGCTCCGCCTCCAGCACGGCGCGGGGGATGCGGCTTTCGGGGATGGCGGCGCTGAGTTTCCCGCCCAATTGTTCTTCGCGGTCGTAGACCACAGGATTGTGTCCCAGCAGACGCAGCTGCCAGGCCGCGGAAATGCCCGCAGGGCCGCCGCCGAGGATGGGCACCGAGGCCCCCGTGATGGGGGGAAGCTCCGGCATGCCGGCCTGCTCGCTCGCCCGGCCGAGGAGTCGCACGTCCACCGGGGCCATGCGGTCCAGGTTGCGGGTGCACCCCTGCATGCACAGGTTGGGGCAGAGATAGCCGCACACCGTGGCCGGGAAGGGGGTGTAACGCAGGGCGAGGTTCACGGCCTCGTCCATGCGGCCGGCGCGGATGAAGGCCCAGCGCTCCCGCACCGGGATGCCCGTGGGACAGCTGGACTGGCAGGGCGGCAAGTATTTGCAGTTTTCCCATACGGGCACCATGCGCCGGAGCTCGTCGGTGACGATGTAGCCGATGGGGGAGCGGTCCAGGGTGGTGAGGTCGCCGATGAGTCCGCCGCGGCCCAGTTCTCCGTCCCACACCTGGGCGCGGAATTCGGCCATGGAGCGGCGTTTCTTGGTGAGTTTTTCCTGGGGCGAGCGCGCCACCACCAGGTGCCAATCCTCACGGCAGGCAAGTTTGGGCAGGAGGTCGCTTTTGCCGACGCGTTCCAGAAAGTCTGCGAGTCCGGCGCGCAACCACTGCCAGTCCTCGTCGCCCAGGGGCACGTGTTTGGCGTCCGGCGGACTCACCCATTGTTCGGGGCCGCGGTAGAAGATGCGTCCGCCCACCATGCCCACGCAGGGCCGGTATCCGAGCACCTGATCCGGGTCCGGGGCATCCACGCCGCACACCACGGCGATGCCGCCGGCCATGAATTCGGCGAAATAGTCGCCCACCCCGCCGAGCACCCACAGCTCGGGCGGGGCAAAGCGGGGGTTGTGTTTGGTCATGGTCATGCCGCGGGAGCCGATGTGTCCGGCCACCCAGAGCTTGCCCTGGGCCATGGCATTGGCCGTGCCGTTGCCGGCGTTGCCGTGGACGATGATATGGGCGCCGGCGTTGAGCCAGCCGGTATCGTCCGAGGCCGGGCCCATGACTTCGATGGTGGTGCCGGGAAAACCAAAAGAACCCAGACGCTGCCCCGCGTGCCCGGTGACCGTGACCTGTACGGGCTCGGTGGCCGAGACCCAAAGCCGTCCGCCGATGCCATGCTGGCCGAAGGCCTCGATGGAGAGGCGCCGGGCCCCGGCGGTCACGGCCTGTTGGATGCGTTCCTCCAGGATGCGGGACTCCAGGCGGACGCCGTTTTCGTTTCCAGAGATGTGCACGTGTTCCATGATGTCCCTCGTTAAACGACGTAGCGGATCTGCAAGCGGTCAGCGGCATCTTTGTCATTGATGCCGATGGCGTCGGACATGCCGATGGGCAGGGAGGTGGAGCGGCCCAAGGGGGCGACGATCTTCTTGAGCTCGGTGTCGAAGCTCACGAAGAGGTCCACCAGGCGCTCGGCCACCTTTTCCGGATCCAGGCGGCGGTAGAGGCGCGGGTCTTGGGACGTGATGCCCTTGGGGCATTTGCCGATGTTGCAGATGTTGCACCGGTCGGACTCCGATCCCACGCACCCGGCCGCGGCCTGCATGGCGTACTTGCCGATCTGTACCGCCGAGGCGCCCAGCATGATGAGGGCCGCGGCGTTGGCCGCCAGATTGCCGTTCTTGCCGATGCCGCCGCCGGCGATGAGAGGGATCTCGTTCTGTTTGCCCAGGGCGCACAGGGTGAGGTAGCAATCGCGGATGTTGGAGGCGATGGGCGCGCCCATGTGGTCCATGGAGACGTTGTAGGCCGCGCCGGTGCCGCCGTCTTCGCCGTCGATGGCCAGGGCCGCGGCGTACGGGTTGCGGGTGAGGTTGTTGAGTACCGAGGTGGCGGTGGTGGTGCCGGAGATCTTGGGGTACACCGGCACACGAAATCCCCAGGCCATGCTCATGGACTGGATCATCTTGGCCACGGCCTCTTCGATGGAATACTTGGTCTGGTGGGTGGGCGGGCTGGGCAGGCTGACTCCCGGCGGCACCCCGCGGATGGCGGCGATGAGTTGGTTCACCTTGTGCCACATGAGGAGCCCCCCGTCGCCGGGCTTGGCCCCTTGGCCGTACTTGATCTCCACGGCGCAGGGGTCCTCCTTCATGTGCGGGATGGCGTGGATGATTTCGTCCCAGCCGAAATACCCCGAGGCGATCTGGAGGATGACGTACTTGAGGAAGCGGGAGCGCAACAGCCGCGGCGGCACGCCGCCTTCACCGGTGCAGATGCGAACCGGCATCCCCAACTCTTCGTTGAGGTACGCCACGCCCATTTGCAGGCCTTCCCACATGTTGGGCGAGAGCGCGCCGAAGGACATGCTCCCAATCATGAGTGGGTAGATTTCCCGCACCGGGGGGACCCAGCCCCCGTCCAGGGCGGCGCGCACACCCTCCTGGGGTGGGAGCACCCGGCCGAGCAGGGTGCGCAGGTCGAACTCATGCCGGCCGGCATCGAGGGCCGGGTCCGTGAGCATGGAGATGCGGATGAATTTGATGCGGTCGAGGACCGATTCGTTATCGTTGCGCCGTCCCCCACGGGTGCGCGCCTGGCCGCCGATATTGCGGTGCATGCGCAGCTTGTCCTTTTCGTCCGAGTGCATGGGCATGATGGCGTCGTTGGGACACACCAGGGTGCAGGTGGCGCAGCCCACACAGGCGCGGTGGGGTTCGGTGCATTGTTGGATGCCGTAACGGATGGACCAGGTGGTCTTGGGGCGTGTGGAGAGCGAGGGATGGGCGTGGATTTCCCGCTTGCGAAACACCCCGAGACGAATGGCGCCCACCGGGCAGACACTGGTACACGCGCCGCACAGGGTGCAGCGTTCTTCCCGCCACTGGATCTGCCAGGGCAGGTCTTTGATGCTCAGCTGTGAAGGGGAAGCGGCTGTGTTTGCCGACATACGGTTACCTCCTGGCGCGAGGGGCCAACGATGACGGTGTCGAGGTGCATGGGCTGGACGTCTTTGGAGCGGTCCCGATCCGGGATGGCGAAGTCCAGGCCGCAGATTTCCGAAGAAAAGGCGAACAGGCCGGGCCGACCGCCCACCACGCCGGGCCGCAGCTTCTTGCTGTCCTGCACCATGAACATGGTGCCGCCGGGGATGGCGCCGATGACGCAATTGGGACCGTCGATGATCATGCGGCGGCACAGCTGCTTGAGGCGGGCAAGAAACGCCTTTTGGGGGTGGTTTTCCAACTCGTGGTCCTTGAGGGGCGTGATGATGTGCTTGTACGCTTCGAGCGGCAGGCCCAGGACCTTGAGGGTGTAGTGGAGGATGTGGGTGAAGACCTCGGAGTCGGAATTGTAGCCTTCGTAGCCAGGGACGCCCTGATTCATGAGGAAATCGCGGATGGGCACGAAGGCGGTGTTTTCGCCGTTGGTCATGGTGGAGATCCCTTGGATGAAGAAGGGATGGCAGGCGTAGAGATTGATGGCGTAGTTGGTGTTCTGCCGGCCTTGGGCCAGGATGGTGCGGCACAGAAGTTCGTCCCTCTCCACGCCCAGGTATTCTCCCACCTGCAACGGATCACCGATCTCCTTGATCATGGCTGCGTCGGGCCAGAAGGAAAACACGATGATGTCTTCGTTTTCGAGCCCCATGTGCCGGAGTTCGAGGCGCGTGCGCACCAGGGCGAGCTCCCGCTCCTGCTGGGGAAGCGCGGCGATGTGCGCGGGCATGTCGTATACCCGCAGCACGTACACGTCCCGCTCCGGGGTCCAGCGGGGGCGTGGCCCTTGGGGCGTGATGGGCAGTTCCCACAGCGGCGTGAAGCCCCAATCCTCCATGGCGGCGTCCAGGCGCCGCAGCCCTTCCCGGGTGCAGATGCCCGAGAGGATGGGCTTGTCCTTGAAGGCGGCCAGCGGGCCGCCGAAGTCCGAGAGAAAGAGCCCTACTCCAGAGCCATCATGCCCCTCGCGCATGACATCGAGGGCGCGAATGGCGTGCATGGGGGAAACGGGCTCACTCGCGGTGAGCGCAAAGAGTCGGCACATAGATGTCTCCCTCAACTGATGTCTTTTTGCAAAAATGTATTTCAATTTTGGCAAAAAGCGATATTTTTACGCAAAAATGCAAAAAATTCCCTGCGGACCGTGGTGGCCGCGCGGGAAAAGCGATTCAGCAAATTGAGGGCCAAATCGAAAATCGATTAGGCTGGCGGCAGGGACGCCCAAGGCCTTGAGTCATCCGTGGAGTCGGGTGCGGATTCCATGGTAGTGGATGGCGATTTTGGAGACGTAGTTGACGGTCTCTTCAAAGGACGGGACGCGGCCATAGGTGGCGTAGAAGGGGGCCTCGTAGGCGGTGGTGCCGAGGCCGGCGTTATAGCCCGCTGTGGCGGCGAGGATGTTGCCCCCGCGGGCGCGCAGATGCCGGGCCATCATGCGCACCATGGCAGGCACGGCGAAGCGCGGCAGGGTGCGCTGGTCGAAGGCGGTAAGAAAGGCGTCGTCTTCGGCGTTGAAGATGGAACGTCCCTCGAAGTTGGCTTCGAGGTAGGCGCGGAAATTGCGCCGGGCGCTCTGGAGATCCGCCTGCAGGGCGTCTTGCTGGTCCCAGATGCGCTGCCATTCTGTGGCCGTGCGTTTGGCGGCAGATGGGTTTTTTTGGGTCAGGTGCACCAGCTGGCGCAGGCCCTGTTCCGGGCGGGCGAAGAGGTCTGGGTGCGCGCGGCGGAAATTCCGTACCGTGGCGCGCAGCGTTTCGGCGCGCAGGGCTTCGTCCTGCCACTGGGGCTCTCGCAGCCCGGCGCTGATAAGCGGGGCGTCGGCGCACACCATGCCGTATTCCTTGGCCGTGGTGCGGATGAACTGGCACATGCCCACTGCCAAGGAAGAGGAGATGGCAAATTCGTCAAAAAAGGATTCCGCCAGGATCTGCCCCATGAGCCAGGCCGGATCCACGGGGTACACCTCGGCGTTGGCGCTGATGGCGGGCAGCATGGCCTCTGCGGCCAGGCGCATGCGCGCAAGGAGGTCCACCTGGGCGAGGGGCTTTTTCCAGAGGGGAAGATTGCCGGTGGCGTAGGCGGTGGCCACGAAGTCGTAGGTGGCTTGGGCCAGACGCCGGGCGAAGTCCGGGGTGCGGATCTCCGCGAGCAGAGGCTCGGGGTTCGGGCTCTGCATGATACGGATGGCCCATGGGGGCGTTTGTACGGTCAATGTGTCTTCTGCGGGCATGGCCGTGTTTTCTTCTTCTGCTGCAGGCACGCCCAGGGGTTCGCCCGAAGAATGGGTGGCGCAGGCCGTGGCAAAGTACGGCAGCAGGGCGGCGGCCACGGTGGTCTTGAGATAGTCGCGTCGGGTCATGTGGGGTCTCCGGCAAGGGTCATGCGGGCGACGATTTTGTCGAAATAGCGGGAGTTTTCTTCGGTGAGCAGTGGGTTTCGGAGTTTGGCCTTGAGGATGCGCACCTCCAAAAGCCGCATCTGGCGCAGGGCTCGGGCGGGGTCGCTTTCCCGCTCCAGGCACTCGATGAGCGAGCGGATTTCCCGCTGTTCCGCAACCTCCGGGGGCACGAATCCGGCGTTTTTGAGCACCGTGTAGGCCATGCGCAGCTCTGGCGGGACGCAGGTGTCGTCTTCCAGGTTCAGGGGCTTGCCTGCGCCCGGGAGGTTGTCGAACTCCCCGCGGGCCTGGGCTTCGAGGATGGCCTTTTCCGCCAGTTCCGTCCACAGATTCATGGCGCAAGAAGCGGGTTGATGCGCCGGCGCAGTGTGGTGGCGTTGGTTTCGCCAACGATGCTGGCATGGATGCGGCCGGCGGGGTCGATGATGAAGGTATGGGGGATTTGGGTCACACCAAAGGTTTCGGCCACGTCGCCCTGGTCGCGGAAAGACGGATAGGGCGGCGGCGTGCGGGAGAGGTAGGCTTCGAGGGCGTCCGGGTCATAGTCGAGGCTGATGCCGATGATTTCCAGCCGGCCGCCGGGATAGGCGGCGCGCAGGCGGGCGAGTTCCGGCATCTCTTTGATGCACGGCCCACACCACGTTGCCCAGAAGTTGAGCACCACCACTTTGCCCCGGTGGGCGGCAAGCAGGCGCATGAGGTCGCGGGTGGTGATGTCTTGGGCGTGTCCAGCCTCGGCGAACCCAAGAAAGAGCAGGGCGCAGACGACGGCGAGAAGGCGGCGGGGCATGGGGCTCCTTGGCAGAAAAGACATGTCTTGGGGCAGGGTCTACGCAAGGACGGGCCGCGGGGCAAGGGGGGCTTGGCTATACTTTGCCGAGGGATCCGGGTAGAAGTTGGCAAGCGCGCGTCCGTGGATCGCGTGCAGCATACGTGAGGCTCCTCTGGTATAGGGTTTTCTTGGACACCGAATTGGGATGAGAGAGACTCCCTACGAGGTGATTCATGAGCAAACAAAACGACAAGGGCATATCGGCCGTCTCGCCGGTGGAGGGAGGCCGTAGGCCGACTGGAACCGGGGAGACGAAGGCAGCTCCCAAGCGATTCTGGGCACAGCATAAGACCGAGGCCGTCCTTCGGCTGCTGCGTGGCGAGGACATGGAGACGCTCCGTCGCGAACTCGGAGTCACGGCGGCCAAGCTCTCCCAATGGAGGGATACCTTTCTGGCCAGTGGAGCCGATGGTCTCAAGAAACGCTCTCCGGCCGAGGAAGCCGAATACAGGCGCCTCAATGAGAAGATCGGCGAGCAGACCATGGAGATCGAACTGCTCCGCGAGAAGATTCGGCTCCTGGAGGCAAAGGCCCCTTTGGGGTGGCGGAGGTCGAGGAAATGAGCCAGTCCTCCTCGCCCTCCACAGGTCAGAAGTACGGACTGATGATGGTGTGCCGTGTTTGGGGCATCCCCAGATCGACGCATTCCGCGCGCAAGGCTTCGGCTCAGAAGAGCGCGCCTGGCCGCAGAGGGCCTATCGGATTCCATAGCGACGACGCATTGCTCGACCACATAGCCGCCTGCATCCAGAGTTCTCCTTTCACTGGCGAAGGCTAGCGGAAAGTGTGGGCCAGATTGCGCTTTGATGGGATCAGGACTTCCCCTCGGCGAACGCTTCGGCTCATGCGGGAGAATAACCTGCTTGCTGTGCGCAATCCTGGAAGGCCTCGCGGCCCCAAAGCGCATGACGGGACGATCAAGACCGAGCGGGTGGATGCGATGTGGGGCACGGACATGACCTCGACGATGACTGTGCGGGAGGGTAACGCACCGATTCATATCCAGGCTTCCGATTGAACACAATCTCCATAACACCCACACATCTTGTTTAGGTTAATGGATTCGGTGATGTTATTCAAGGATTGCCGCCTTTTTTGCCGTTGACAAGCGCCTCTTTGAATCGTAAAATACGATCAGTGCCAAGCGAGCCAATGCTCGAATGGAGATTGTGTAGAATAACTGTTAGGTGGCACTTGGGCGGCCTGACTTGTCAAGCTACCCTAAGCTGCAGCAAATCGACGCTTACAAGGGGAATTTAAAATGGCCCGAAAATGGTTTCCACCAATCGCAAATCACGATGATGCGTTGAAAATGTGCAAAGAAGGCGCCATCGGCGTGCTCGCATTTGCCACAATGAATGTCGCAGGAGTCCTGTTCGCAATTTTCGCGCAGAAGAGCGCCGTAAGCGGACGGACAATATCGAACGACGATGTGCAGTCGTTTCTGATCGGATCCGCGCTCGTCATTCCCCTACTGCTATGGTTGGCATATCGTATAAAGCAGGGAAGGGGCTGGTTCGCTTCCGGTTTCGTATTGCTGTGGTTCTTGGTGGAAATCGGCTCAAAAATCGCCAATGGAACAACGAACCCGGGATGGCTTATTGCATACGCTGCAATAGCGGCAGCTCTTGCGAATGGCATCCGTGGTTCGTGGTGGGTGCGTCGTTCTGGCGGGAATATTTCAGAAGTCCCACCGAACAGTACTAGTGCCACCTAACCAGCCAATGGAGCGGACGCCTCCGCGCTGCGCGCTTCGGCGCCGCTCATCGGCGCGTTA
>DPEO01000142.1 GCA_003530935.1 Desulfomicrobiaceae bacterium
GCAGCCAGGACCAAAAAGGCGCAGATCACCGCCAAGGCCATGGCGGGCACGAAGCGGTTGCCTTCGGTGCGCAGCTGCCGGGAATCGCCTTTGTAGTCGACGGTGTACCCTTTGGGCAGTATTTGCGCAGCTTCATTTTCCAAGAACGTGAGCGCCTCATCCAGCGGCCGCATGGGGTATCCGCTCAACTTGACGGCATTGAGCTGCTGGAAACGGTTGAGGGAACGCGGCCCGGCGCTATATTCCACATGCGCCACCGCGGACAGCGGCACGAGCCCCTGCGGAGTGCGCAAATGGATGCGGCCCAGCTGCTCCGGGGTCAGGCGGTCCACCCGCTGCACCTGAGGGATGACCTTGTAGCTGCGGCCCTGCATGCTGAACCGGTTGACATAGTTGCCCCCGGTCATGACCGCCACGTCTGAGGCCACCTGGGCCAAAGAGAGGCCAAGGGCGGCGATTTTGTCCCGGTCGAGGACCAACCGGGCCGTGGGCTGATCCATCTTGACGTCGATGAGCGGCGGAAAGGCAAAAAGCCCACTGGCGGTCGCCCGCTGCTGAAGCTCCGTGGCCAGCTCCAGCACCCGGTCCTGCTCCTCGGTGGACGCGATGATGAACTCCACCGGAAAGTCACCGCCGCCCGGAAGCGGTGGCGGCGAGACCGCAAACATCTGAATGCCCGGGATGGCGGAAAGTCCCTGCTGCACCTGAGGCAGGATCTCAAACACCGTACGCTGCCGTTCCTCCCACGGCCGCAGCACCAAGCCACTGAAGCCGCTGCTGGGGAAAGTCACCTGAAAGGTGAACTGCGCCTCGGGCACGGAGAAAAACACCTCGTTCACCGCCTGGGCAAAACGGCTGGTTTGATCCAGCGAGGCATCCGCCGGGGCATCGAGGATGCCAAAGATCACCCCCTGGTCTTCGGCCGGGGCCAATTCCTTGGGTGCCAGCACAAAGAGGGGCACACACGCCACGGAAAGGGCCAGCCACAGCACGTACATGCCGGGCCGCCGATCCATCACCCGGGAAAGGACCCGGGTGTAGGCGGCCTCGAAGCGGGCAAACCCTTGCGAGATGCGCCGGGAAAAGGGCCGGTCCAAATGGCCACCGGAGAGCAGCCAGGAACTCATCACCGGCGACAAGGTGATGGCCGTCACCGTGGACACGCACACGGCGCCGCTCAAGGTCAAGGCAAACTCACGAAACAGCGATCCGGTGAGTCCGCCCTGCAAGCCGATGGGCGCGTACACCGCCACCAGCACCACCGTGGTGGCCACCAAGGCCCCGGCCAGTTCGCGGCCCGCGGCCAACGCCGCCTCGCGTGCGGATTTTCCCAGGCGCACGTGGCGCTCCACGTCCTCCACCACCACGATGGCGTCGTCCACCACCAGACCCACGCAGAGCACCAAGGCAAGCAAGGTCAACAGGTTGATGGTAAAGCCCATGAGGCTCATCAAAAAGGCCGCGCCCACCAGAGAAAGGGGGATGGTCACCGCCGGCACCAAGGCGGAACGCAACCGCCCCAAAAAGAGGTAGACGACCACCACGACGATGCCCAAAGTCTGGGCCAGGGCCACCAAAACCTCATGCAAGGCGTTGCGGACATAGTCCGTGGCGTCGTAGGCGATACGTCCGTGCATCCCCTGGGGCAGCGATTTCTCGATGTCAGCCATCTCCCGGCGCACCGCGTCGATGACGTCCAGGGAATTGGCCGTGGGCAAAGGCCAGATGCCCATGAACACCGCCTCCTGGCCGGAAAAACGCACTTCGGCGTCGTAGTCCTCGGCGCCCAAAACCACCTGGGCGATGTCCCGCAGCCGCACCAACCGGTCGCCCGCGTCCCGCACCACCAGTTCCTCGAACTCGCGCACGCTCTGCAGATCCGTGGTGGCGGCGAGATTCACCTGCACCAGATTGCCTTTGGTCTGTCCCACGGCCGCCAGGGCGTTGCGGCTCTCGAGGGCGGCGCGCACGTCCGTGGGGCTCACCCCCAAGGCCGCCATGCGATCGGGGTCGAGCCAGATGCGCATGGCAAAGATGCGCGGGCCCAAGATTTCCGCCCGCTGCACCCCAGGCAGGGCCGAGAGCCGGGGCTGCACCACCCGCACCAGATAGTCCGTCACCTGGTTGCGCTCCAAGGTCTCGGACGTGAAGCTCAAATAGGCGGAGGCGAATTGGGTGTCCGCGCTCTCCACGCTTAAGACCGGCACCTCGGCCTCGGGCGGAAGATCGCCGCGCACCTGGTCCACCTTGGAACTGATGTCCGAAAGGGCCTTGATGGGGTCGTAGTTGAGCTTGAGACGCGCCTGGATGAGGGAAAGATTTTGGCTGCTCTGGGACTCGATGTAGTCGATGCCGTCCGCCGCGGCGATGGCCCGCTCCAACACCGTGGTGACAAACCCGCGCACCAGCTCCGGGCTTGCGCCCACGTACACGGTGCGCACCGTGACCACGGCGTTTTCGCTGCGGGGATACTGGCGTACCGACAGGCCGCTGATGGCCTGAACCCCGGCGATGACGATGAGGATATTCACCACCAGGGCAAGGACGGGCCGGCGGATGAAGGTATCGGTGATACGCATGAGCTTACTCGTTGGCCGGCTGGGGCTGGAGTTCGAAAGGAAGTGTGAAGGCGTCGGTCACCACCACAGGCTGCCCGGAACGCAGACGAAACACACCGCTGGACACGACGGGTTGCCCAGCGTTCAGGCCCGAGAGCACCGCGACGAAATCGCCCCGCCGCTCCCCCAAGCGCACGAAGACCTGCCGGGCCACCGTTTTTTGGGTGGCGTTGTCCACCACGAACACCGAATCGCCATAGGGGGCGGTGAGTACCGCCGTGGCCGGAATAGCGAGAAGCGCGCGGCGTTCATCCTGGCGCACCGTCACACGCACGAACATGCCCGGACGCAGCCCCCCGGCCGCGCCATCCAGACGGGCCAAAGCGCGCACCATGCGCGTGGCAGGATCGGCCTGGGGCTCGATGCTCTGCAGCCGGCCTGGGTGACGCTCGCCGCCGGCCTCCACCTCCACCGGCAGGCCCACGGAGAGCCGTGCGGCCTGCTCCTGCGGCACGGAAAACTCCACCTGCACCGGCTCCACCTGCTGGATGTCCACGATGGCATCCCCTGCCGCCAGGCTCTGCCCCAGACTCACACGGCGAATGCCAAGCATCCCGTCAAAAGGCGCGCGAATGGTCTTCTTGGCCACCAGGGCGGCCAACGCCTCGGCCTGGGCACGAGCCTGGCGGGCCGCGGCCTCCAAGCGGTCAAGTTCCGCTTGGGCGAGCACCGCTTCCGCCGCCAGACGGCGGCCGCGGGCAAGTTCCAAGGCGGCCAAATCCGCCGCGGCCTGGGCGGCTTGGTACTGCGCCCGTTCCTCACGGGCGTCCTGCACCACGAGTACCTGACCGGCGCGCACCCGGTCGCCGGAATCGAACGCCAAGCGCTCCACCCGGCCAGGCACCTCGGCCCGCACCGTCGTCCCCTGGAGGGCCGTCACCGTGCCCACGGCCTGCACCTCCTCAGGCCACGGCATCTCCTGGACCAAGGCCACCGAAACCGAAGCCGGCGGCACCTGCGCCTGCGCGCTTTGTTGCACCATGGCCTGAATCTGTGTCCATTTGACCCACGCCAAGGCACCGAGCACCACAACAATGACCGCCACAGCCCCGACAATCGCTCTCCAATGCTGCATATCCTCTCCCGAAAACGCGGTCTGCCCGCGCAATATGTATCTCGTGCACTCCAGAAGCACTGCAAACAGCAGCTCCACTCCTTTGAAGGAGCATCGCCTATCTGGCAAGTCCTCAAAACACGCACCGCGAGACAATGCAGCGCGGGCCTTTCGACCTCCCCTACCCCTGCGGGGACAGGAAAATCAGCACCCCCCAGCGGGGATCTCCATGGAGCGCAAGAAACTGCCCGCCGGCATCCGGACTTTCGCCAAAGGGCGCGGGATTCGCACGGCGCCGCCCTCGAGCTTCGGGGAGCGGCCCCTGCCCCGCCTCCCGAGTGAGCGGCACTTCGTTTCCCAAATCCCGCAAAGTCCTTGGCAACGCCTGCCCCTTGCGCTAGGGAAGCGACGTATGCTCCCGATATTTCCGTCCACCTTTTCGAAGCCTCGAGGGCACACACTGCTCATCGCCGATGACGGGCCCGTCAACCTGCTGTTCATGCGGGAAATCTTTCAACGCGACTACCAGGTCCTCACCGCCGCCACCGGCGAAGAGGCCCTGTGTCTTGCCGAAGAACACCAGCCGGACCTCATCATCCTCGACGTGCTCATGCCGGGGCTTTCCGGATATGAAGTGTGCAGACGTCTCAAGGCCAACCCCGCCACCCAGCATATCCCCGTCATCTTCGTCACGGCGCTAGAAAGCGCGGAGGACGAAGAAACAGGTTTGGAACTCGGGGCCGTAGACTACCTCACCAAACCGCTGCGGGCCGGAATCCTGCGGGCCCGGGTGCGCAACTTCCTCACCATGATCCGGCAGCAAGAGCTCTTACAGGAACTGGCCTTGCTCGACCCGCTCACGGAAATCCCCAACCGCCGCGCCCTGGACCGCGCCCTGGAGCAGGAGTGGGGGCGTTGCCAGCGCATCCACGAACCCCTGTCGCTGGCCATGGTGGATATCGACCACTTCAAATCCTTCAACGACACCTACGGCCACGGCACCGGCGACCGGGCCCTGCGTCAGGTGGCCCAAGCATTGGTCACCGCCGCCAAGCGGCCGGGCGATCTCGTGGCCCGCTACGGCGGCGAGGAGTTCGTCATCCTGCTGCCGCACGCCTCCCGCAACGGGGCGCGCAAGCTGTGCCGCGCGGCGCGGCACCATATCAAAGCCTTGGCCATCCCCCACCAAGGTTCAGACTTCGGCGTACTGACGGTCAGCATCGGCGGAGTCACCCTCTGGCCCCACCGCGACGGCTCCCCGCCAGAAGTCTTGCAGCGGGCCGACGCCCAGCTCTACCGAGCCAAAAACGCCGGCCGCAACCGCGTGTTTTGGGAAAAGGATACTGGCGGGCTCTAACCCCGAGCGCCGCCTGGCCCAGAAACACGAAAACCGCCGCAAGGCGGTTTTCGTGCGGCATTCAAGGGATTTTTGAAACGTCGCTGGTTTTGGTTGGTGGAGCTGATCAGGATCGAACTGACGACCTCTTGAATGCCATTCAAGCGCTCTCCCAGCTGAGCTACAGCCCCACGCGACGTGCGAAGGCGCTTTTGGAGAAAAGCGCGGCCGTTGTCAACACCTAATTTTCACTTTTTTCCCTGCTGGCGAGAACCCGGCGCTCCTGCTACATAGCCCGTCATGCAACGACCATCGCTTTCCGTCCACCTCCGCCAGGCCCAGGTGCGCCTCGGAGGGCGTGCCATCTTGCGATCCATTGATCTCGACCTCACTGCCCACGCCTTCATCCACGGAGACAACGGGGCCGGCAAGACCACGCTCCTGCGCTTGCTCGCCGCAGAGATCTGGCCCCAGGACCTCCCCGGCAGGCCTCCCGCACGCCTCTATTCCATCAACGGACAGCACTCGGCATCCCCTCTGGCCGCCCGGCCCTGGATCCGTCTCGTCGCCCCGCACCAGGCCGCCTGGTTCCAGGAACACCACCCACGCCTTCCCGTCCACGACCTTCTCGCCGCCGGAGCCATGGGGACGCCGCTCCTTTACGGCCCTGTGCCGGAGCACGTCCATGCAGACGTCGGTACGGTGGCGGAAAAGCTCGCCCTCGCCCCGCTGCTCTCCCGGCCCATCCACACCCTCTCCAGCGGAGAGATGCAGCGCGCCCTTCTCGGCCGGGCCATCCTGGGGCGGCCGTCCCTTCTTTTGGTGGACGAATGGCAGCTGGCTCTGGATCCTCCAGGGATGCGCCTGGTCCGCCGCATCCTGGAAGACGAAGCCGCCCAGGGCGCCTGTGTGGTCCTTACCTCCCACGCCGAGGACACGCTCCCGGACATCCCCGTGCAGCATTGCACCATACGCTGCGGCGAGCTTCGGCCAATCCCGACGACTCGCTTCCGTCCCCAACGGGGCCATCGGGCTGCACGGCCAACCCCGCAACCAGGGCCGGTGCGCGTCGCCATGCGCCAGGTTGCCGTCACGGCCGGGGGCAACACCCTGCTTGAGCCCCTCTCCTGGCAGGGCAACGCCGGAGAGACCTGGGTGGTGGCGGGGAAAAACGGCGCCGGCAAGTCCACCTTTTTGCAGCTCGTCTCCGGCTGGCGGCACCCGGCGCCGGGCGGCGAAATCCTGCGCCTGGAGCCGGCCCTGAGCGTGCTTCTGGCCAAAGAACGCATGGGTGTCCTGGCCCCCTGGCTCACCGGTGCCATGGAGCCTGCGACCACCGTGCTTCAAGCCATCCTCTCCGGCTTTTCCGGATCCCTGGGCCGCCCGCGGCCCCTGCCTCCAGGGGCGCATGCCGCTGCCCACACCCTGGCGCAGTCCTTCGGCATCGAGGCGTGGCTGCCGCTGCCGGTGGGGAGTCTCTCCCTGGGGCAGATGCGCCTGGTACACCTGGCGCGCGCCGTCGTGCATCAGCCCTTGGTGCTGGTGCTCGACGAGCCCTTCGCCGGCCTGGACGCCCCCTGGCAGCACCGCTTGGCGGCGCTCCTTGCCTCCCTGGCCACGGACGAGCGCCTCGTGGTGGTGGCCACCCACCACCCCCACCACGTGGCGGCCATCGCCACCCACGCCATGGTGCTCGACGGCGGCCGCGTCTCGGCCATGGGCCCTTGGGTCGAAGTGACCAAAGGCCCCTCATGGCGCCATCTCATGGGAGAGAGCACGTGAAGATCGCCGCCATCGACCTTGGTCTGGCCGAGGCCCTCTCCCATCTCGGCCATGAAGTGCTTCCCCTGCACCCGCCCGACGGGGTCCACCGTCTTGCTCCGCTCTTGGGCGGCTTTACGCCGGACCTCATCATCCAGCAGGAACGCCTGGGCCCCCGCGCCTTTCTGGCGGATCTCTCCCACTTTTCCTGCCCCAAGGTCTTCTGGTCCATCGACACCCACTTGAACGCCTTTTGGCACACCACCTACGGCCGCCTCTTCGATGCCGTCCTGACGACGCAAAAAAGCTGGGTCGAGCACCTCCAGCGCGCGCACCCCCACGTGCGCTGGCTCCCTTGGCCCGGCACCCCGCGGCCCTACGTGGCGTGGGAAAAACGCACGACCCCGGCCCTTTTCGTGGGCCGCGTGGGCCCCAGCCGGCCGGTGCGCGGATGGTTTGTGGAGCTTTGTACGCGCATTCCCGGCTTTCGCCTGGAAACCGACCTCCCCTTCGAGGCCATGCTCGACGCCTATGCCCACGCCTGCATCGCCCCCAACGAGGCCATCCTCGGCGAGATCAACTTCCGCCTGCTGGAGGCCGCCTCCTGCGGCTGCGCCGTGCTCACCCCCCGCGTGCCCGGGGTGGAAGAGCTCTTCGTCCCCGGCGAAGAAGTGCTGCTCTACGAACATGGCGGCGATTTTCTGGAAATGCTGCGCGACCTTGCCGCCTCGCCCGCCAAGGCCCGCCTCTTGGGGCTCCGTGCCTATGCCCGGGTACAGGCCGAGCACCTGCCCGAACACCGGGCGCGCCAACTCCTGGACTGCCTGCCTGGCCAGTCCCACGCCGCCCAAGGCGCCGAGGCCGACGCCGCCTTCTGGTGCACCATCGCCGTGCTCCGGGAGGCCGAACGCCTGGAGATCCCTCCGGAGCGCCTGCGCCGCCACCTTTTGCCCTATGCCGACCAGCCGGAGGCCGCCGCGGCCCTCCTTCGCCTGGAGGTGGAGGCCGCCCCAGACGCCGCCCGGGCCACGGTGGAACGCCTCGCCCTCACCCCGCCCCAGGACCCCGTCCTCTGCGGCCTCGCCGCCCTGGCGGCCCTGCGCCTTAAGCAATGGGAGGCAGCCGCCAAGCTGCACGCCGCAGCGCACGTGCCGGCGCCGCACAAGCCCACCCAGGCCGTGACCCTGCTCGCCTGGGCGACGTACTGGGAGGCGCACGGACGCCCCTGCCGGCCGGGGTTCGTCTTCGCTCCCAAGCGCCACCTGCCGGCCTCGGCCCTGGAGGCCATCATCCTCGCCCACGAACTCTTCCCCGAAGACCCCGAGCCTCCCCGGCGCCTGGCCGAACTCCTCGCCCCATGGCGCGGCTACGAGGCCCTGCGTCTGGGGGCCCTTTCCTTCCTGGGTCTGCGCGCCCCCGACGACTGGCGCCTGGCCCTCGACATCGCCGGCACCAATGCCCGCGCCTTCCGCCTGCAGGAGGCCGCGGAAGAACTCGCCCTGGCCGCGGACACCGCCCGCCGACACGGTGCGCTGGAAGAATTCATGCGCGCGCTCAACGCCGCCGATCCATCCGGCGCCCTGGCCCGCCTCCTTCCCTGTACAAAAGAGGCCGCTGCGGCTACAGAGTCGGCCTAGGAAATACCCATGCTCGAGCTGCTGACCATCCGCAATCTTGCCCTCATCGAACACGCCACCCTGGAGTTCGCTCCAGGCATCAATGTCTTCACCGGCGAGTCCGGGGCGGGAAAGTCGCTGGTCCTGCGCGCCCTCGGCCTCATCCTCGGCGGCCGCGGCGGGGCGGAACTCGTACGCCCCGGGGCGGACCGCGCCGTGGTGGAGGCTTTGTTCGTGGCCGAGGACGGCAGCGAGACCATCCTGCGCCGGGAGATCACCGCCGCCGGCCGCAGCCGCTCTCAAATCAACGGGCAACTCTCCCCACAGGCGGAGGTGGCGGCCCTGGCCCAAGACCTGATACTCATCACCGGCCAGCACGGCCAACAGCGCCTGCTCGCCCCCCAGGAGCACGTACGCCTGGTGGACGCCTTTCTGGACGACCCGACAGTCCTCAGCCAGCAGCACGCCGCCCTGGAGGCCCTGCGCCAGGCGGAGGCCGCCCTGGCCGAGGTGGACGGCCGCGTGGCCGACCTCCAAGAACGGCGGGACTTTTTGGAATACCAGCTGGGGGAGATCCGCAAGGTGGCCCCCCGGGCGGGCGAAGAGGAAGAACTTTTGGCCCTGCGGGAAAACGCCCGCTCCACGGCCAAGCTGCAGGACCTCTCCCGCGAAGCGCACGAGATCCTGCGCAGCGAAAGCGGGCTCTTGGCGCAAATGGGGGCCCTGGAACGGGTGCTCCATGGTATCGATGCCGTACGCCCCCAGCTGCCCGCCATCGAAGAGAGCTTGAGCGGCCTTGCCGCGACGCGCGAGCACCTGACGCACCTGGAGCGTACCCTGGGGCAAATGGTCCGCGACGCGGACACCGTGGATTTGGATCAGGTGGAGCGCCGCCTCTTCGAGCTCCAATCCCTCTCCCGCCGCCTGCGCCGCCCCATCGAGGAACTGGTCCGCCTGGAAGAAGAGATCAGCGCCAACCTCTCGTACCTGGATGCCGCAGACCTCGAACGTCGGCGCCTGGTCCGGGAAAAAGCGGCCGCCCAAGAAGCCGCCCGCCGCGCAACCCACGCCCTCGACGAGGCGCGCGCCCATGCGGCAGACCGCCTCACCCGCGCCTTGGTGGAAGAACTCACCTCCCTGGGCTTCCCGGAACAGGTGGCCGTGTTCGCGGAGTTTTCGCCGGTGCGCGTCGCCGACGGGGTGCAAGAACTGCGGCCGCGCTTTTTGTGGGCCCCCAACCCGGGGCTGCCGCCCCAGCCACTCGACCGTATCGCCTCCGGCGGGGAGCTTTCCCGTTTTCTCTTGGCCGTCACCGGGCTTTTGGCCGCCCACACGCTCCCCACCCTCGTGTTCGACGAGATCGATGCCGGCATCGGCGGCGCCACCCTCCTGCAGGTGGCCGCACGCATCCGCCGCCTGGCCGAGCGCCAGCAGATCCTCTTGGTCACCCATTGGCCGCAGCTGGCCCAACACGCCACCCGCCATTTTTCCATCCAGAAGATCGTGGAAAACGGCGTCACCCAAAGCATCTGCCGCCTTTTGGACGACGCCCAGCGCCGTGCGGAGCTCGCCCGCATGGCCGGAGAGGAGCCGCTATGAATACCATCCAGCTCACGATCCAGGCCGTCACCCCTGGGCCCGACCCCAGTATCGTGGACCTCGCCCTCGCGCCGGCGCCCTGGAAACCCAAACCCGGCCAATTCGTCATGCTCCGGCCCGCGAATTTCGGCCAGGAGCTCACCTGGGGTCGGCCCTTTTCCATCTACCGCTGTGACGAGGCCGGTCTGCGGGTGGTGTTCCAGGTCATCGGTCGAGGGACCGAACGCCTGGCAGCCCTGCGGCCCGGCGACGCGGTCACCGTCTGGGGACCGCTGGGAAGGGGGTTTCAGACCAAGCCCGAGACCCCGACCCTGTTTCTGGCCGGGGGCATCGGGCTCGCCGCCTTTGGGCTCTTTGCCGAGGAGCCGTTTCGGCTCCCCCACGCCCAGCTCCTCTTTGGCCACCGCCTGCCGCTGACTGCCTACCCCATCTACCACGAGATGGCGCAGCGCATCCCCTGCGAGGCCATGCGCCAGACCTCCAGCGCAGACATCGAGGCCTTTTCGGAAGAGCTTTCCCGCCGCATCAAGGCCCTGGGCCCCGAAGGCCTGGTGCTGTGCTGCGGCCCCACCCCCATGCTGCGGGCCGTGGCCCGGCTGTGCCTGGAGCATGGGGTGCCCGGCCAGGTGTCCCTGGAAAACCGCATGGGCTGCGGGGTCGGCGTGTGCCTGGGCTGTGTGGCGACCACGGCATCGGGCGAGCGCGTCCAAACCTGCGTGCACGGACCGGTGTTCGACGTGCGCGCCCTCACCTGGGACTAACGGGAGGCCCTATGGATACCACCGTCCACCTGCCAGGACTCACCCTCAAAAACCCCATCATCCCGGCTTCGGGCACCTTCGGCTACGGCCTGGAGTTCGCCCGCTACGGCGATTTGCGCCGCCTGGGAGCCATCTGCGTCAAGGGGCTCTCCCTGAAGCCCCGGGAAGGCAACCCCATGCCGCGCATCGCCGAGACCCCCTGCGGCATGCTCAACAGCATCGGCCTGCAAAACGTGGGGGTCGACGTCTTTTTGCAAAAAAAGCTCCCCTTCCTACCGCCGGAAGTGCCCATCATCGCCAATCTCTACGCCCAAAGCCCGGAGGAATTCGCCGAGCTCGCCGGCATCCTGGGGGCGAAGGAGCGCATCGCGGCCCTGGAAGTCAACGTCTCCTGCCCCAACGTACGCCTGGGCGGCGTGCAGTTCGGCCAAGACCCCGAGGCCCTGCACACCGTGACCCGCGCCGTGGTGGCCGCGGCCCAGGGCAAGCCCGTCATCGTCAAGCTGAGCCCCAATGTGACGGACATCACGGCCATGGCCCGGGCCGCCGAGGCCGCAGGCGCCACCATGCTCTCCCTCATCAACACCCTCACCGGCATGGCCGTGGACATCCGCACCCGCGCCCCCCGTCTGGCCACCGGCACCGGCGGTCTGTCTGGCCCGGCCATCAAGCCCGTGGCCCTGCGCATGGTCCACGCCGTCTGCCGGGCGGTCAGCATCCCGGTCATCGGCATGGGCGGCATCGTGAGCGCCGAGGACGTGCTCGAGTTCATCCTGGTGGGAGCCAGCGCCGTGCAGGTGGGCACGGCATCGTTCATGCGGCCGGACCGGGTGTTTTCCTTGGTGGACGAGGTCCAGGCCCTGGCCGAAGACCTTGGAATCAGCGCATGGGAAGAATTCCGAGGCACCCTCAAGGAGACCCCCCGATGATCCGCCGCTTTTGCGACATCTGTGGGACGGAAATCCAGGGGCTCACGGACGGCATCTTCGAGGAGCGCTACACCCTCGCCATCGCCGATCCCGCCAACCTCGCCCGCCTCGGCGGCCAGAAAGGTGAACTGGCCCCGGCCTTGGAGATGCGCCTCACCGGGGTCCACAACACCGATATCTGCCGCCGCTGCCTGAAAGACATCCTGATGCGGGAGTTCGAGACGCACGCCAAGGAGAAGATCTAAACAGTGACAGCGTCGCGGACGCAAGGTTTTCAACGACGAAGGGTTCGGCGTACCGAAGGGCATGCTGTTCTAGCGCTGGAGATGCAGTTGGAATATTTTTGGAGCATGGGACGTACAAAGAGGAACTATGCAGGCAGATTATCTGGATGCACACGAGCGGCACT
Source organism: Desulfomicrobiaceae bacterium (assembly GCA_003530935.1). Taxonomy (GTDB): domain Bacteria; phylum Desulfobacterota; class Desulfovibrionia; order Desulfovibrionales; family Desulfomicrobiaceae; genus Thermodesulfomicrobium. The sequence goes on from DPEO01000142.1 coordinate 12,084, forward strand.
GGCAAGATGCCGAACTACTTTTTCAAGCCCAGCGTTGGGCTAATGCCGACCACCTGTACGGCATGGCGGCCGAATGCGGGCTGAAACGGCTGATGTTGGCCTTCGGCATGCCTTTTGACACAAACAAAAACCGACCAGCACACCAAATGGACCGGGTACATGCCGAAAGCATCTGGGTACGCTTCGAAAGTTATCGTAGCGGCCACCATCAGGGGGCCGGTTATGCGCTGACCACACCTAATCCCTTTGAAAATTGGAAAGTAGAGCAGCGTTACGCCCATCGGTCCAACTTCAATCAGCCCCTTGTCGAGGCGCACCGATCGGGGGCGGAAACAGTCGCTCGGCTGATCCAGAAAGCGCGCTGGGAGGGGCTGGTATGACGACCTTTGACCAAATTCTGCCTGCTACTGCAGAAATCCTCAATGAAGGCTCTCATCGTGAGACAGTTGAGCAGTTGGCGTGGCTGGTCATCAACCGTGATCTCAACGGGCGGGTGCGGTTGATCGCGCCGGAAGAGGCCGAACGCAACGAAGCAACGCGTCAGGTGCTCGTAACCCTCTATCACGCCCTTGCCGAGCGCATCGCTCCGCACGACTATCCTGTTGCCTCGGGCATCTTGTTTGAGGCGGACCGCGAAGCGGTGTGCATGGGAGCAACCCATTTTCCGCTGCCAGGCATTGACCGTATTTGGGTGATCGATCGTCTGGCCACAGAAGGCAATTGGGCCAAGATCGCCCCGGAATCCCCAGGCGCGCCGCGCGTCGTCTTCTTCTCCATCAAGGGTGGGGTGGGTCGCTCGACGGCGCTTGCGGCAACTGCCTGGAGCCTGGCGCAGCAGGGCCGCACGGTGCTCGTGATCGATATGGACCTCGAATCGCCTGGACTATCGAATGCCCTGTTGCCGCCTGATCGTCTGCTGTCCTATGGCGTCACCGACTGGTTGGTGGAGGACCTGGTCGACAACGGCGAGACGGTTTTCCCTGATCTGTACGCCGAAGCGGGTTTCAACACGCAAGCGCCACTCTATGTCGTGCCGGCGCACGGCGCAGAACCGGGCGAATACATCGCCAAACTGGGTCGGGTTTGGATGCCAAAGATCGGCCGGACAGGCACGCCCGAACCTTGGTCAGCACGCTTATGCCGCCTTTTGGACGCACTTGAAAACGCGTTACGTCCTGATGTGATCCTGATCGACTCGCGCGCGGGGATCGACGAGGTGGCCTCGGCGTGTGTCACCGACCTGGGAGCGGCAGCAGTTTTGTTGTTTGCGATTGCCGGGCGACAAACGTGGTCCGGATACCGCGTCCTGTTCGACCATTGGCAACGTTGGGGGAGCGTTCGCGAGATTCGCGAACGGCTGCAATTGGTGGCCGGGTTGGTGCCAGACGATGGAGGACGAAACGCCTATGTGGATCAACTCCTGGAGGATGCCTGGGAGCTCTTTTCCACCACCTACGATGAGGCCGGTCCGGACGATACCGAGGCCTGGAACTATGCGCCGGAAGATGAAACGGCGCCGCACTATCCGCTCGCCATTCATTGGAACCGCGGCTGGTTTGGGTTGTCGAGCCTCCGCCCGCGGCTTGGCAACGCCGATGATGTCCGCGCTGTGTTCGGTCCGCTGTTGGAACATATCGAACGCCTTCTCGTTCGGGAGACTCCCACATGACGATATCCGTTCAAGAGATTAGATCAGCAATCAGCGCTGTGCCGTTCGAAAACGATCAGCGTGAGACTCCGCGCGCAGAGACCTTATATCTCCCTCCGGCGCATCGCAAGGCGCTCGGCAGAGAATCGGTCCTGGTCGTCGGCGCACGAGGGGTGGGCAAGTCTTTTTGGACCGCCGCCCTGCGGGATGAACAACTCCGGTCGTTGATCGGACGGCAGGCGCCTGATCTGGCGCAGACCAAGATCGCGATTGGTTACGCAGCGACCCCAAACAATGAGGATTTTCCTGACAAAGACGTCATTGCCGACCTGCTTAAAAAGGGTTTTGAACCCTATGCGATCTGGCGTGCCGTCATTTTTTGTCATGTGGCGCGCTGGGTCGGCGAAAAGGCGATTCCTGAAACCTGGATCGAGCGCGTACGGTATGTCGTCGATAACCCTGAAGGGGTTGCCCGCGTTGCGGAAGCGGCCGACCGTCAATTTCTCGAAAACGGGCAGTATGGGCTGATCCTCTTCGATGCGCTGGATCGTGTCTCTGACAACTGGCAAAGCATGGATCAGATCGTCTCGGCGCTACTGCGTGCCTCCTTGTGGGTGCGGGGCTTCAAGCGTCTGCGCACCAAGGTTTTCGTCCGCCCCGACCAGATCGAGCGTCAGGTAACCGCATTCCCCGACGCGTCGAAGCTGCTCGCCACCCGGGTCGAGCTCACCTGGGAGCGGCACGACCTGCATGCGATGCTCTGGCAAAGATTGATCAATGTGCCGGAGCGTCATGGGGAAGTATTGCGCACCATCGTGCGTAGCGTGCTTCCTCATGGCGCAGAATTCCATGCAGAAAATAGCGTCTGGCGATTGCCTGTCGAGTTGCAGACTGAAACGGCTTTGCGTCAGCTTTTCGAGAAAAT